>NZ_FYEC01000003.1:0-317845 GCF_900187635.1 Pseudomonas sp. Irchel 3H3
ACACCGCGCATGCTCTAGCGATCAGGTCGGCTCTAAGGCCGCCTCGCTTTGTTTTTGATCCTGGGCGCCCCGTTAACCACGCTGGCCGGAGTCCGATATTGATTTGGGGGGTAAACCGGCAGGACGCCGGTTTAGCCGCACTGGGCCAGGGAGGGCCCATTGCGGCGGCCCCCCAAATCAATGTCGGAGTACGGGCATGCCGAGCCTAAGCGAGGCACCGAGTGGTGGGGTAAAAGCGTTTTGCTTACTTTTGCGCTGTTCAAAAGTGAGCCGCCGTCAGGCGGAACCCATATCAGCCGTTACCGCAAGAATGGATATGTACTCGGTCTTATACCTATGCTCATCGCGGGCAAGCCCGCCCCCACAGTGATTGAGGTTGTTCGCAACCCCTGCATACACCCACCAGGGTGGGAGCGGGCTTGCCCGCGATGGACGCAAGGACACCGCGCTGAATCAAGCTTGGCGTGTCATCGATGGCAACCATTGCTCCCATAGATCACCTACCGCAAAAGCGACCTCCACCTGTACTGAAAGCGCTACAGCGGAACGATATCGCTACACAGGCTTTCCGCCAGCATTGTGCAAGGCTTTGATCCTCATGGGCTTTTTTCCTCGTGTCAGACTGTAGCGATATCGCTACAGCTGCGCTTGTTCCCCTTCTCGCAATAATCCGTAACTTATTGATTAGTAACAAATAAAAAATACTGGCCGCGATTTTGCTAGGTAACCCTCCATAAAGCAGGGCTATGCCCGAGCATTCCATCGCGTCCACCAGACCTGTCTGGCCCCTGAGGAGTTTCCATGAGCGAGTTGCGTTTTACTGAAGATCACGAATGGCTGCGTACCGAAGCTGACGGCAGCGTTACAGTCGGCATCACCGCCTTCGCCCAGAATGCTCTTGGCGACGTGGTTTTCGTACAACTGCCTGAGCTGCAGTCCTACGACAAAGGCGCTGAAGCCGCCACCGTGGAATCGGTAAAAGCCGCGAGCGGCGTGTACATGCCGCTGGACGGTGAAGTGCTGGAAGTGAACCCGGCGCTGGACAGCAGCCCTGAACTGGTCAATGAAGATCCGCTGGGCGAAGGCTGGTTCTTCCGCTTCCAGCCAACCGATGCATCGGCTGTCGCCAAACTGCTGGATCAAGACGCCTACGACCGTCTGATCAAAGCCAACGCGCAAGCCTGAGGAGCGCTGACATGACTCAAGTAAGCCTGACCACTGCCAACGAATTCATCGCCCGCCACATCGGCCCGCGCGCCGGCGACGAGCAAGCCATGCTCAATAGCCTGGGCTTCGACTCCCTGGAAGCCCTGAGCGCCAGCGTCATTCCCGACAGCATCAAGGGCACCAGCGTGCTTGGCCTGGAAGACGGCCTGAGTGAAGCCGATGCCCTGGCCTTGATCAAGTCCATCGCCAGCAAGAACCAACTGTTCAAGACCTACATCGGCCAGGGCTACTACAACTGCCACACGCCATCGCCGATCCTGCGCAACCTCCTGGAAAACCCGGCCTGGTACACCGCCTACACCCCGTACCAGCCAGAAATCTCCCAGGGTCGCCTGGAAGCCCTGCTGAACTTCCAGACAATGATCAGCGACCTCTCCGGCCTGCCGATCGCCAACGCCTCGCTGCTCGACGAAGCCACCGCCGCTGCCGAGGCCATGACCTTCTGCAAGCGCCTGAGCAAGAACAAAGGCAGCCACGCCTTCTTCGCCTCCGTGCATTGCCACCCGCAAACCCTCGACGTGCTGCGCACCCGTGCCGAGCCGCTGGGGATCGAGGTGGTGGTGGGCGACGAGCGTGAACTGAGCGACGTGACGCCCTTCTTCGGCGCGCTGCTGCAATACCCGGCCAGCAACGGCGACCTGTTCGACTACCGCGAGCTGACCGAGCGCTTCCACGCCGCCAATGCCCTGGTCGCCGTAGCGGCCGACCTGCTGGCTCTGACTCTGCTGACTCCGCCGGGCGAGTTTGGTGCCGACGTCGCCATCGGCAGCGCGCAACGCTTTGGTGTACCGCTGGGCTTCGGTGGCCCGCACGCGGCGTACTTCTCCACTAAAGATGCGTTCAAGCGCGATATGCCGGGCCGTCTGGTCGGTGTCTCGGTCGACCGCTTCGGCAAGCCGGCCCTGCGCCTGGCGATGCAGACCCGCGAGCAACATATCCGCCGCGAGAAAGCCACCAGCAACATCTGCACCGCCCAGGTACTGCTGGCCAACATCGCCAGCATGTACGCCGTGTACCACGGCCCGCAGGGCCTGACCCAGATCGCCCAGCGTATTCATCACCTGAGCGCGATCCTGGCCAAGGGCCTGAGCGCCCTGGGCCTGGTTGTCGAACAAGCGCATTTCTTCGACACCCTGACCCTCAACACCGGCGCCAACACCGCCCAACTGCACGACAAGGCGCGGGCGCAGCAGATCAACCTGCGGGTGATCGACGCCGAGCGCCTGGGCCTGTCCCTCGACGAAACCACCTCGCAAGCCGACGTGGAAAACCTCTGGGCATTGCTGGCCGACGGCAAGACCCTACCGGACTTCGCTGCCCTCGCCGCCGCCGTGCAAAGCACCATCCCGGCCGCCCTGGTTCGTCAATCGCCAATCCTCAGCCACCCGGTGTTCAACCGTTACCACTCGGAAACCGAGCTGATGCGCTACCTGCGCAAGCTGGCCGACAAGGACCTGGCACTCGACCGCACCATGATCCCGCTGGGTTCGTGCACCATGAAACTCAACGCCGCCAGCGAAATGATCCCGGTGACCTGGGCCGAGTTCGGCGCACTGCACCCGTTCGCCCCGGCCGAGCAAAGCGCCGGCTACCAGCAACTGACCGACGAGCTGGAGGCGATGCTCTGCGCCGCCACCGGTTACGATGCGATCTCCCTGCAACCGAACGCCGGTTCCCAGGGCGAGTACGCCGGCCTGCTGGCGATCCGCGCCTACCACCAGAGCCGTGGCGATGATCGCCGCGATATCTGCCTGATCCCCTCCTCCGCCCACGGCACCAACCCGGCCACCGCCAACATGGCCGGCATGCGTGTGGTCGTGACCGCCTGCGATGCCCGCGGCAACGTCGACATCGAAGACCTGCGCGCCAAGGCCATCGAACACCGCGAGCACTTGGCGGCCTTGATGATCACCTACCCGTCCACCCACGGTGTGTTCGAGGAAGGCATCCGCGAAATCTGCGGGATCATTCATGACAACGGCGGCCAGGTGTACATCGACGGCGCCAACATGAACGCCATGGTCGGCCTCTGCGCCCCGGGCAAGTTCGGTGGCGACGTGTCCCACCTGAACCTGCACAAGACCTTCTGCATCCCCCACGGCGGTGGCGGTCCGGGCGTCGGCCCGATCGGCGTCAAGTCGCACCTGACCCCGTTCCTGCCCGGCCACGCCGCCATGGAACGCAAGGAAGGCGCGGTCTGCGCCGCACCGTTCGGCAGCGCCAGCATTCTGCCGATCACCTGGATGTACATTCGCATGATGGGCGGCGCCGGCCTCAAGCGTGCTTCGCAGTTGGCGATCCTCAATGCCAACTACATCTCCCGCCGCCTGGAAGAGCACTACCCAGTGCTGTACACCGGCAGCAACGGCCTGGTGGCCCACGAATGCATCCTCGACCTGCGCCCGCTGAAAGACAGCAGCGGCATCAGCGTCGATGACGTCGCCAAGCGCCTGATCGACTTCGGTTTCCACGCCCCGACCATGTCGTTCCCAGTGGCCGGCACGCTGATGATCGAGCCGACCGAAAGTGAATCCAAGGAAGAACTCGACCGCTTCTGCGACGCCATGATCCGCATCCGCGAAGAAATTCGCGCGGTGGAAAACGGCACCCTGGACAAGGACGACAACCCGCTGAAAAACGCCCCGCACACCGCAGCGGAAATCGTCGGCGAGTGGACTCACCCCTACAGCCGTGAACAGGCGGTGTACCCAGTGGCGTCGTTGATCGAAGGCAAGTACTGGCCACCGGTTGGCCGGGTCGACAACGTGTTTGGCGACCGCAACCTGATCTGCGCCTGCCCGTCGATCGAAAGCTACGCTTAACCCAATGAGGGGGCGGGTTTACTCGCCCCACTTCTAAAGGACATCACAAAACCCTGTGGGAGAGAGCTTGCTCGCGATGACGGACTGACATTCGCCGGATGTCGACTGAACGACCGCTATCGCGAGCAAGCTCGCTCCCACAAGGATCAGTGCCAGTTCTCAGAATCTGTGCCGCCCCTCATAACAAGAAACCGGAGAACAACCATGTCGTTAAGTGTGTTCGACCTGTTCAAGATTGGTATCGGCCCTTCCAGCTCCCACACCGTCGGCCCGATGCGTGCCGCTGCGCGGTTTGTCGAAGGCCTGCGGCGGGACAACCTGCTGGCGGTCACCACCTGCGTCAAGGTCGAGCTGTATGGCTCACTCGGCGCCACCGGCAAGGGCCACGGTAGTGACAAGGCGGTGTTGCTCGGCCTGGAAGGCGAACACCCGGACACCGTAAACACCGAGAACATCGCTGCGCGCCTGCACGACATTCGCAGCAGCGGGCGCTTGAACCTGCTCGGCGAGCACCCGATCGACTTCAATGAAAAGCTGCACCTGGCGATGATTCGCAAGCCACTGGCCTATCACCCCAACGGCATGATCTTTCGCGCCTTCGATACCGCCGGCCTGCAAATCCGCAGCCGCGAGTACTACTCGGTCGGTGGCGGTTTTGTGGTCGACGAAGACGCCGCCGGCGCTGACCGGATCGTCGAGGACGCCACGCCACTGACCTTCCCGTTCAAAAGCGCCAAGGACTTGCTCGGGCATTGCACCACCTACGGTTTGTCGATCAGCCAGGTCATGCTCACCAACGAAAGCGCCTGGCGCCCCGAGGCTGAAACCCGCGCCGGGCTGCTGAAGATCTGGCAAGTGATGCAGGACTGCGTCGATGCCGGTTGTCGCAACGAAGGCATCCTGCCGGGCGGGCTCAAGGTCAAGCGCCGTGCGGCGGCCTGGCACCGGCAACTGTGCAAGAACCCGGAGTCGTCACTGCGCGACCCGCTGTCGGTGCTGGACTGGGTCAACCTGTATGCCCTGGCGGTCAACGAAGAAAACGCCAACGGCGGGCGCGTGGTAACGGCCCCCACCAACGGCGCGGCCGGTATCGTCCCGGCCGTCCTGCATTACTACATGCGCTTCATTCCAGGTGCCAGCGAAGACGGTGTGGTGCGCTTTCTGCTCACCGCCGCGGCCATCGGCATCCTGTACAAGGAAAACGCCTCGATCTCCGGGGCCGAAGTCGGCTGCCAGGGTGAAGTCGGCGTGGCCTGCTCGATGGCTGCCGGGGCTCTGTGCGAAGTACTGGGCGGCAGTGTCCAGCAAGTCGAAAACGCCGCCGAGATCGGCATGGAACACAACCTTGGCCTGACCTGCGACCCCATTGGTGGCCTGGTCCAGGTGCCATGCATCGAGCGTAACGCCATGGGCTCGGTCAAGGCCATCAACGCGGTGCGCATGGCCTTGCGTGGCGACGGTCAGCACTTCGTCTCCCTCGACAAGGTGATCCGCACCATGCGCCAGACCGGCGCCGACATGAAAAGCAAATACAAGGAAACCGCCCGTGGCGGTTTGGCCGTCAACATTATCGAATGCTGATGCGTGCTCCCCCGCATCCGCTGACTTTTTCAGGAGCTGAATATGTCCACCGAAACCCTGTCGAAAACCCCGCTGCACGCACTGCACATCGAATTGGGCGCGCGCATGGTGCCGTTCGCCGGCTACGACATGCCGGTGCAGTACCCATTGGGCGTGATGAAAGAACACCTGCACTGCCGTGAGCAGGCCGGGCTGTTCGATGTCTCGCACATGGGGCAGATCCGCCTGACCGGCGCCAATGCGGCCAAGGCCCTGGAAACCCTGGTGCCGGTGGACATCATCGACCTGCCGGTGGGCATGCAGCGCTACGCCATGTTCACCAACGAGCAAGGCGGCATCCTCGACGACCTGATGGTCGCCAACCTGGGCAACGACGAACTGTTCCTGGTGGTCAATGCGGCCTGCAAGGACCAGGACCTGGCTCATCTGCGCCAGCATCTGGGCGATCAGTGCCAGATCGAGCCGCTGTTCGAGGAACGCGCCCTGCTCGCCCTGCAAGGCCCGGCAGCGGTGACCGTGCTCGCCCGCCTGGCGCCGCAGGTGGCGCAGATGACCTTCATGCAGTTCACCCGCGTATCCCTGCTGGGGGTCGAGTGCTTTGTCAGTCGCTCGGGCTACACCGGCGAAGACGGTTACGAGATCTCCGTGCCCGCCGCCAATGCCCAGACCCTGGCCCGCGCCCTGCTGGCCGAGCCGGAAGTGGCCGCCATCGGCCTCGGCGCGCGTGACTCGCTGCGCCTGGAAGCCGGCTTGTGCCTGTATGGCCATGACATGAACAGCGCCACCACCCCGATCGAAGCCAGCCTGCTGTGGGCCATCTCCAAGCCACGCCGTGCCGATGGCGCGCGTGCCGGTGGATTCCCCGGAGCCGAAACGATCTTCGCCCAGCAACAAAACGGTGTCAGCCGCAAACGTGTCGGCCTGCTACCCCAGGAACGCACTCCGGTGCGTGAGGGCGCAGAAATCGTCAACGCCGCCGGCGAAATCATCGGCAGCGTCTGCAGCGGTGGTTTCGGCCCTTCCCTCGGCGGTCCATTGGCGATGGGCTACCTGGACAGCGCCTACCTGGCACTCGATACCCAGGTCTGGGCGATCGTACGCGGCAAACAGGTGCCATTGCTTGTAAGCAAAATGCCATTCGTTCCACAACGCTACTATCGTGGTTGATAGACTGTTCCGATAAGTAACGCAGTTGCGTAACAGTGCACTAATCTGTAACGCAACTGCCATAAAATAGTGCAGTTTTTTGACTATAAGCTTCGATTTTGAACTTACCTTATAACAATCGAAAACAATTGAACGAGCCTATCGAATAAGCCCCATGGGCAAGCCCAAAAACCGCCACAGGCCTAGCTATACAAGGCTTGCAGGGGGGCTTGTTTTTTCTGCCGTAGTTGGCGTAGAGTTTGTCCACTGTGTTTGCATGGGTCGCTTGGAATCGTGACCTGGGCAGTAGCCAACAAGTTTGCTACACCCGTTCTACGTCTTCTTCTTTCCTGCAACCAGCCCCAGTACTCTTTCATGAGAAAGAGGCTGTCATCAATTTTTTGCGTCAAAGGAAATAAGAAATGTCCCAACGTCAGAGCGGCACCGTCAAGTGGTTTAACGACGAAAAAGGTTTTGGTTTTATCACTCCAGAAAGCGGCCCGGATCTGTTCGTGCATTTCCGTGCCATCCAGGGCAACGGTTTCAAGAGCCTGAAAGAAGGCCAGAAAGTGACCTTCGTTGCGGTGCAGGGCCAAAAAGGCATGCAGGCTGACGAAGTTCAAGCAGAAGCCTAATCTTCTGTAACGAAAAAGCCCCTGATGCTGACATCAGGGGCTTTTTTGTGCGCGCAAACCCGTAAAATGGCTTCTTTTTTCAATCGAGAGCCACTCCATGTCGAAACGCCTGCTAAGCCCCCAGGGTGAATTCCCCGTCGCCGGCCTGGGGCGTCGCCTGGCAGCGATGTTCTACGATTTCCTGTTGTGCACTGCCCTGATGATCGTCACCGGCGGCCTCTACAAGATGGTGCAGATGGCAATCATCGGCGAGGAGCGGATGCGTGCGTTGACCGATGCCGGCGCACTGGATGGCGACCCCTTGCTCTCCACCGTATTGCTGTTTGTGCTATTTGGTTTTTTTGCCAAGTTCTGGACCTACTCCGGCCAAACCCTGGGCATGCAGGTGTGGTGCATCCGCGTGCAGAACGCCGACGGTTCGGCCATTAGCCTGTGGCAGGCCTTGCTGCGCTTCGTGGTATCGATTGCGTCACTGCTGTGCGCCGGCCTGGGCTTCTTCTGGACACTGTTCGACAAACAGCAACGCAGCTGGCACGACATGTACTCCAATAGCCAGTTGGTTCGAGTCCCGAAGAAAACCAAGTAATTTCAGCAGACAGAAATCACTGTGGGAGCGAGATTGCTCGCGATGGTCGCCAACGATGACGCGCACTGCCTGATGCACCGCGCCGTACTTGCGATCATCGCTGGCAAGCCAGCTCCCACAGGTCCCTGCATACACCAGACCCTGAGCAAGCTCGCTCCCACAGGTTTTGTGTGCCTAGCTGACAGACCTCAGGCGTTGCCGGCGAGCTTCATCCGCGCAGCCGCCGTGAAGTCGAGCATGCGCTTCAACGGGCGAATCGCCTGTGGGATCAGCGCCGGCTCGACGAAGATCTCCCCCGAACCCTCACGCAGGCACTGTAGCGTGCGCTCCAGGGTGTTCATCGCCATCCACGGGCAATGCGCGCAACTGCGGCAGGCCGCGCCGTTGCCGGCCGTAGGGGCTTCGATAAACACCTTGTCCGGGCACAGCTGCTGCATCTTGTAGAAAATCCCGCGATCGGTGGCCACGATCAGCGTCTTGTGCGGCAGGCTCTGTGCTGCTGCGATCAACTGGCTGGTGGAACCCACCGCGTCGGCCAACTCGATCACCGCCGTCGGCGATTCCGGGTGCACCAGGATCGCAGCGTCCGGGTACAGCGCCTTCATGTCTTCGAGCTGCTTGGCCTTGAACTCTTCATGGACGATGCAGGCACCGTCCCAGAGCAGCATGTCGGCGCCGGTCTTGCGCTGGATGTAGGTACCCAAGTGCTTGTCCGGGCCCCAGATGATCGTCTCGCCGTTGTCCATCAGGCTTTCGACAATCTCCAGTGCACAACTGGAGGTCACCACCCAGTCCGCCCGCGCCTTGACCGCCGCCGAGGTGTTGGCATACACCACCACGGTGCGTTCCGGGTGCTGGTCGCAGAACGCCGAAAACTCGTCGACCGGGCAACCCAGGTCCAGCGAGCAGGTCGCTTCCAGGGTTGGCATCAGCACGCGTTTTTCCGGGTTGAGGATCTTCGCGGTCTCCCCCATGAACTTCACGCCGGCTACCACCACGGTCTTGGCCGGGTGCGCATTGCCGAACCGGGCCATCTCCAGGGAATCGGAAACACAGCCGCCAGTTTCTTCGGCCAAGGCCTGAATGATCGGGTCGCAATAGAAGTGAGCAACCAGCACCGCGTCCTGAGCCTTGAGCTCGGCGGCGATGGCGGCGCGGTAATGGGCCTCCTCTGCGGCGGTCAGCGGCTTGGGCTGCTTGGCGTCGAGGTGGGCTTGAACCAGAAGGCGTTCGGAAATTTGCGTCATGATCGCAAGACCTGCGGGCGCTTTCGCGCGAAAGTCGAGTATACACCCGGCTCCGGACCGATCAGGGTACCGCCGGGAGAGTGAGTATTCATCAGGCACGGACAGCGTTGAAGCTGCGCAAGGCTACAGAATATCCCCGAGATGCAAAAGATCATTCTGCAGCCAGGCGCGCGGTGCAAGCATTGCGATTGCCCGAGACAGGAATCGCAGGCAAAAAAAAACCCGGAAATCCTCACTTGCGTGGGCCTTCCGGATTTTCTAAACCGCCAAATATGGTGGGTCGTGTGGGATTCGAACCTACGACCAATTGGTTAAAAGCCAACTGCTCTACCAACTGAGCTAACGACCCGCTTCGTTGTGGTGCGTATAATACTGATTTTTAAGGACTATTCAACACCTAAGTGAAAATAAATCAAAAATAGTTGGTTGGGTCGCTGATTCCGGCTGCTGCGAAGCCTTCAGCACGCAGGCGGCAGCTGTCGCACTTGGCGCAGGCACGGCCTTGATCGTCCGCCTGATAGCAGGAAACGGTCAGCGCATAGTCGACCCCCAGCTTGACGCCAGCCTCGACGATTTGCGCCTTGCTGAGGTTTTGCAGCGGAGCCTGGATGCGGAAGCCATTGCCCTCGACCCCGGCCTTGGTCGCCAGGTTGGCCATGCGCTCGAAAGCCTCGACGAACTCCGGACGGCAATCCGGGTAACCCGAGTAGTCCACGGCGTTGACCCCAATGAAGATGTCCCGCGCGCCCAGCACTTCGGCCCAGCCCAGGGCCAGGGACAGGAACACCGTGTTGCGAGCCGGCACATACGTCACGGGGATACCTTCACCCGGGGTCTCTGGCACATCGATGCTGCTGTCGGTCAGGGCCGAGCCGCCGATGCCGTTCAGGTTCAGGCCGATCACTTTGTGCTCGACCACCCCCAGGTCCCGGGCCACCCGCGCAGCGGCGTGCAATTCGGCCTGGGAGCGCTGGCCGTAGTCAAAACTCATGGTGTAGCAGCTGTAGCCTTCGGCACGGGCCATGGCCACCACGGTCGCCGAGTCCAAGCCTCCGGACAGCAGGATGACCGCACGCTTTTCTACCGTATTCAGTTGTTCACTCATGTCAGCGCCCCGGCTCGTCGTTCCAAAGATATTTGTGCAGTTGCAATTGCAAGCGCACTGGCAGGTTGTCGGCAACTACCCAGTCCGCCAGGTCACGTGCATTGAGATCGTGATGACTCGGTGAGAACAGGACTTCACCAGCCCGCCGGTCAAGACCGTACTGGATCAGCTTGGAGACAGCCCAGTCGTAGTCCTCGCGGGAACAGATCACGAACTTGACCTGGTCGTTGGACGTCAGCAGCTCGATATTCTCGTAGCGGTTACGGTGTGCTTCCTTCGAGCCCGGGGTCTTCAGGTCGACCACGCGGCTGACCCGCGAATCTACCGCCGAGATGTCGATGGAACCACTGGTTTCCAGCGACACTTCGTAACCGGCATCACACAACTGCTTGAGTAGAGGGATGGCGTTAGGTTGGGCCAGCGGCTCGCCGCCGGTCACACAGACATAACGCGGGCGGAAACCGGCCACCTGCTCGAGGATCTCGTCGAGTGGTCGCACAGTTCCGCCGGTAAAGGCGTAGGCACTGTCGCAGTACTGGCAACGCAACGGACAACCGGTCAGGCGCACAAAAACAGTGGGCAGCCCGGCAGTGCGCGTTTCACCCTGCAACGAGTAAAAAACTTCGGTAATTCTCAATGTATCTTGCATAGTCGCCACGGGCGTAACAGCTAAACAGGCTGTCCGCCTCCGTCAGGCACTTGATGGAACCCCGCCAACGCGCAGATCCCAAAAAGCGGTGTTGCTAAAAAGGGCGTGAATTCTAACGAAAAAACCCGCGACAAGCGCGGGTTTCTTGAAACACGGGTCAAACTGCCTTACATGCGCTGCAGATCACGCTGGGCCAGCTGCGCGGCGGAGGTGCCAGGATACTGGCTGACCACCTGCTGCAAAATGCCCTTGACCTTGTCGGCGTGCCCCAGGCGACGCTCGACATCGGCCAGCTTGTACAGCGAGTCCGGCACCTTGTTGTGCTTGGGATACAGCTGCGAAACCTTGGCGAAAGCCTGGCCGGCGCCTTGCAGATCACCTTTGGCCAGGTTCACTTCACCCAGCCAGTATTGGGCATTGCCCGCGTACTGGCTGTTCGGGTATTTGCGCAGGAACGCGGCAAAAGCCAGGCTGGCCTTGTCGAAGTCCTTGGCTTTGATCAGGTCGAAGGCAGCATCGTAGTAGAGCTTTTCCTTCGCCGGATCACCCGGTTCGCTGCTGGCGGCAGGGGCTTGCGCCGCAGCGCCCGCACCTGCACCGGCGGCGCTATTGCCACCGGCTGGAGAATTTTCAGGAGCCGCAGCGGGTGCACCGCCCGATCCTATGCGCCGGTCAAGATCCTGGTATCGCTCCAGGGATTCTTGCTTCATGCGCGAAACATCATTTTGCAAAACTTCAATCACGCCTTGTTGGCGCGCGATCTGTTCCTGCATCTGTTGCAGTTGGTTGAACAGCTCGCCCTGTGCCGAGACAGGGGCCGAAACCCCTCCCCCGGCATAGGCGCCGTTCGTACCGTAACCCGCAGGCGGATAACTGCTCCCGCTATTGTTATAACCGGAATCGTTATCGACCACAGGAACCGCAGCCCACGCCAGCAATGGCGCGAGGCTGAGAGCCAGGACAGTTACAGCACGACGGCACGTTCGCATGACGAATTACTTACGCAGTTCGACGCGACGGTTTTGAGCCCAGGACTGCTCGTCGTTGCCGGTAGCAACTGGACGCTCTTCGCCGTAGGAAACCAGTTCCAGCTGAGCTGGGGAAACACCTTGCAGTACCAGGTAGCGTTGAACGGCTTTCGCACGACGCTCGCCCAGTGCCATGTTGTACTCACGAGTACCACGTTCGTCGGTGTTGCCTTCCAGAACAACGCGAGCGCCGTTTGCTTTCAGGTCTTTGGCGTGAACGTCCAGAGCGCGCATGGCTTCTGGCTTCAGGTCCGAGCTGTCGTATTCGAAGTAGAAGGTGGTGATTGCGCGCAGAGCAGCTTCTTCGCTCAGGGAGCCGTCAACAGCACCAGTGTTAGCGCCGTAACCAGCGTTTGGATCAACAGCGCCTTCACCGGCGTTGTCGCCGCCTTTGGACGAGCAACCTACAGCTACAGCCATGGCCAGGGCCAGCGCAGCAAACTTACCAAACTTCAGCATTTCCATCGTGAAACTCCTAATGAACCCCAATGTGTTAAGTACAACGTATAGCGCCGCGTCAGTTCAGGTAAGGGGACCAGGAAGGTTCTCTGACTTCGCCTTGTGCGGTAGGAAGCGGGAGCCTTACGCGTCCATTGATGGACACGAGCATCAAGACTCCCCGGCCCTGCTGGCGGGTGGCGTAGATTACCATGGTGCCGTTGGGCGCAACAGTAGGCGACTCGTCCAGAGTGCTATCAGTTAGGATTTTTACACTACCGCGCTGCAAATCCTGGGCCGCCACCTTGAAATTGGTGAAACCTTGCTGGCGATGGATCATCACCAGAGTCTTTTCGTCGGCCGACAATTTCGGGTTGGCGTTGTAGTTGCCGATAAAGGTTACGCGCTCGGCACCGCCGCCACTGGCGCTGGTCTTGTAGATCTGCGGCTTGCCGCCACGGTCGGAGGTGAAGTAGATGGTCGAGCCATCCTTGCCCCAGAACGGTTCGGTGTTGATGCCAGGCCCTGCAGTCACGCGGGTGATCTGGCGCGACCCGAGGTTCATCACGTAGATATCCGGGTTACCGTCCTTGGACAGTACGAACGCCAGGCGCGAACCATCCGGCGACCAGGCTGGAGCACCGTTGAGGCCTTCGAAGTTGGTGATCTGCTCACGACGACCAGTGTCGATGTTCTGCATGAAGATCCGCGGACGCTTCTGCTCGAAGGAGACATAGGCGATACGCTTGCCATCGGGGGCAAAACGCGGCGACAGGATCGGCTCGCGGGACTGTAGCAGGGTCACTGCACGCGCACCGTCATAGTCCGAGCGTTGCAGGGTGTAGCGAGTGTTCTTCTCGGAGAAACGCTCGGCCGTCACGTACAGCAGACGGGTCGAGAACGCGCCCTTGATGCCCACCAGCTTCTCAAAGGACTGGTCCGAAATGTAGTGCGCCATGTCGCGCAACTGGTCAACGCCGCCGGAAACGCTGCCGGTCAGCACTTGCTGCTCGGTGTTGACGTTGAACAGGGCGTACTGCACCTGCAGGCGACCGCCGGCCGGAACAATGCTGCCGACCATGATGTACTGGGCGCCCAGGGCCTTCCAGTCGCGGTAGATGACTTCGCTGGCCTGGGTCGGCTGGCTGATCATGTTCTGCTTGGGAATAGGCGAGTAGTAACCCGAGTTGCGCAAATCGTTACCAATGATTTCCGCCATGTCGTCCGGCAGCACGCTGCCGCCCTGCCAGCCGAACGGCACTACCGCGATCGGGGTCGCCCGATCACTGCCGCTGGTGACCAGAATGTTCTTTTCATCCGCCGCCGCTATCCCTGCCATGCAGCAAATAACGACAAGCATTCCTCGAAGAAGGTTTCTCACAAGGCTAGATCCTCAGGTGTGAATGTCATCTTGAATGAACGATAGGGAGCGAAATCGCTCGGCTTCATTCCCTGCATTTCTGTCAAACGTCCAATGTTTTTGACCGCTGCTACAGCCGAGCTGTCGAACGGACCATCGCCACTGGACTTGGCTACCGTGACCGAAGTCACCGTACCATCGGGCAACATGCCAATTTGCAGCACGACCGTCATGTTCTTGCGTGCCGAAGGAGGACGCGCCCAGCCTTCCGCTGCACGTGCACGAATCAGGTCGTCGAAACTGCCCGCGACTTCATCGCCTCGTTCATCGGCCAAGGCCTGCTGACGCTGCGGCGTGTCGGAAAGCAAATCTGCCAGGGCCTGGGCCTTTTTCTCTTCGGCGGATTTACGTGCCGCTTCCTGCGATTTTTTCTTCGCAGCATCGGCAGCAGCTTTCTTCTTCGCATCATCGGCGACTTTCTTCTTCGCCTCGTCCGCTTCAGCTTTCTTCTTGGCGTCGTCCGCGGCTTTTTTCTTCGCGTCTTCGACTACTTTCTTCTTCGCTTCTTCAGCGGCCGCTTTCTTGGCCTCTTCTTCAGCTTTCTTCTTGGCTTCTTCTTCGGCTTTCTTCTTGGCTATATCAGCCAATTGTTTCTCTTCTGCCTTCTTGGCCTCGGCGGTCTTCTTTGCTTCATCGGCTTTCTTGGCTTCATCAGCCTTTTTCGCTTCTTCGGCTTTCTTCGACTCGTCGGCCTTCTTGGCTTCCTCGGCCTTTTGAGCCGCCTCTTCTTTCTTTTGTTCCGCAGCCTTCACCGCTTCCTGCTCGACCTTCTTCTGCTCCATCTGTTCGACTTCGGTCTGGCGCGCAGCGGATTTCTTCGCTTCACCCGCAATCTTCTGATTGGTCTGGGTGGTCGCCTGACTTTTCGATTTCAACTGGTACAGGGTCGCCTGGACAATCGGCTTGGCCGGCGGCAGCTCCGGGGTAAAGGCAAAGCTGACGAACAGCATGCCGAACACCAGCACGTGCAAGCCAATTGCCCAGACACTAGGCCAGAAGTAGCTTTCCGAGGCTGTTGGCTCTCGCTGTTGCTGCATCAGGGCGCCTCGGTAATCAAGCCAACGTTACCGACTCCGGCTTTCTGCAACCCACCCATCGCGCCCATGACGGCGCCGTAGTCGACGGTCTTGTCGCCACGAATGAACACTTGGGTGTGCTTGCCACCTTCGTTGCCGGCGCGAATGATCTTGGTCACCGCATCAGTCATCTGCGGCAGGGTCATTGCCCGGTCCTGCTGCTTCTCGGTGTCGACTTCACTGCCAAGGTTCCAGTAGTAGGTCTTGTCAGCCTTGATCGAAATGGTCAGGACCTGGGTGTTGTTGTCTTGCGGCAAGGCTTCGCTGGAAACCTTGGGCAAATCAACTTTCACGCCCTGATTGAGCATCGGCGCGGTCACCATGAAGATGACCAGCAGTACCAGCATCACGTCGATGTAAGGTACTACGTTCATCTCGGCGACCGGCTTGCGCTTTTTGCGAGCTCGAGCGATTAAAGCCATTGGGAAATACCTGCTTATTCTTCGCTGGTGTGCACTTTACGGTGCAGGATCGCCTGGAATTCATCGGCGAAGGTGTAGTAGCGGCTGATCAGGGTTTCGCTGCGCGCGGCAAAGCGGTTGTACGCAATGACGGCCGGAATGGCGGCGAACAGGCCGATGGCGGTGGCGATCAGTGCCTCGGCGATACCCGGGGCCACGGTGGCCAAGGTCGCTTGCTGGGCAGTGGCCAGGCCGCGGAAGGAGTTCATGATGCCCCAGACGGTACCGAACAGGCCGATATACGGGCTGACCGAACCAACGGTAGCGAGGAATGGCAGGCTCTGCTCGAGCTTCTCTTCTTCGCGGGAAATGGCCACGCGCATGGCACGGGCAACGCCCTCCATGACCGCTTCCGGATCAACACCCGGTTGCTGGCGCAGACGGGAGAACTCCTTGAAGCCGGCACGGAAGATCTGCTCGACGCCCGAATCCGGATCAGGGTTGCTGCCCGCCTGACGGTACAGCTTGGACAGGTCGATACCCGACCAGAAGCGCTCCTCGAAGCTCTCCAGGGCACGTCGACCGGCACGCAGCAGGTTGCTGCGCTGAAAGATCATGATCCATGAGGTCACCGATGCGGCTACCAGGGTCAGCATTACCAGTTGCACCACGATACTGGCATTGCTAACCAGGCTCCACATGGAGGAATGGTCGACGACGTTAGCTTCCACGCTTTATCTCCTGCTTTGAGTGTGTACCCGCGCCGCTCACGTCGGCAAAGGCCGCACGTAGAGCTTCGGGAATGGCCCGGGGTTTCAAACTATGGGTGCGCACACAGGCCACCAAAAACTGCCCTTCGCAGAGCAGTGCATTATCCGCGGCTCGCCTGACCTGCTGCTTGAAGCGCAGGCTGACACGGTTCAATTCGATTACTTCAGCACTTACCACAAGCTCGTCGTCCAGTCGCGCCGGCGCGTGGTAGCGCGCTTCGCTGGAATGCACGACAAACAACAGGTCCTCGCCTGCCAGCTGTGACTGGGCAAAGCCCAACTCACGTAGCCGCTCGGTCCGAGCCCGTTCCATAAACTTGAGGTAATTAACGTAATACACGATGCCGCCAGCATCGGTGTCCTCGTAATAAACGCGACAACGATGTGCGAACGACTCTAGCCCGTTTTGCGCGCGCATACTCTAGTGCTTACTCCTCAGGTTGCCAATCCAGCCAGGCAACTGTTTTTTCATTCTTCTGCGCCTTTGCTGCCAAACAAGGGTTCGCCAGCCACCTAGGACCACACAAAACCCGAATAAATCGGCGCAGACCGTCATTAATCGTCCACTGCATCCAGAAATGCGTCTACTGCGGGCATTTCACCCATGCGCGTCGGAATGTTCAGGCCAAAGTGCAAATAAGCATGCCGGGTCACTACCCGCCCACGGGGAGTGCGCATGATGTAGCCCTGCTGGATCAGGTACGGCTCCAGTACGTCTTCAATGGTGTGCCGCTCTTCACTGATGGCCGCCGCCAGACTGTCGACCCCCACCGGGCCGCCATCGAACTTCTCGATCATGGTCAGCAGCAAACGCCGGTCCTGGTGATCGAAACCACGCTCATCGACGTCCAGCAGGTTGAGCGCCAGGTCGGCGATCGGCTTGGTGATGTGGCCCTTGGCCCGGACTTCGGCGAAATCCCGCACCCGCCGCAGCAGGCGGTTGGCGATACGTGGCGTGCCGCGGGCCCGGCGGGCGATTTCGAACGCCCCTTCAGGGTCCAGCGGCAGCCCGAGGATACCGGCCGAACGACTGACGATCGTCGCCAGGTCGGCGGTGCTGTAGAACTCCAGGCGCTGGACGATGCCGAAGCGGTCGCGCAGCGGGTTGGTCAGCATGCCGGCGCGGGTGGTCGCCCCCACCAGGGTGAACGGCGGCAGGTCGAGCTTGATGGAACGTGCCGCCGGGCCTTCGCCGATCATGATATCGAGCTGGAAGTCCTCCATGGCCGGGTACAGCACTTCCTCGACAATCGGCGACAGGCGATGGATTTCATCGATGAACAGCACGTCATGGGGTTCGAGGTTGGTCAGCAGTGCCGCCAGGTCGCCGGGGCGCTCCAGGACCGGCCCCGATGTACTTTTGATCGACACGCCCATTTCCTGGGCGATGATGTTGGCCAGCGTGGTTTTACCGAGGCCCGGCGGACCGAAGATCAGCGTGTGGTCCAGGGATTCGTTGCGCCCGCGCGCCGCCTGGATGAACAGCTCCATCTGCTCGCGAACGGTCGGCTGGCCAATGTATTCGGCCAGGCTGACCGGACGAATGGCCCGATCCTGGACTTCTTCGCGGTCACGCGGGCCACCGGTGGCGGTAATCAGACGATCAGCTTCAATCACTTAGATCATTCCCTTCAGGGCACGACGAATCAGGTCTTCACTGCTCAAGCCTTTCTCCTTGATCGCGGAAATCGCCTTGCTGGCTTCCTGCGGCTTGTAGCCCAGGGAGATCAGCGCGCTGACCGCGTCGTTCTCCGCCGAAGCCACCGGTTGCGCAGGGCCATCAGGCTGGTTCGGCACCAGGGCAAACATGCTCGGCACGGCTTCCCAGGCCTTGAAGCGGTCCTTGAGTTCCACCAGCAAGCGCTCGGCGGTCTTTTTGCCGACACCCGGCACCTTGGTCAGCGCCGAAGTGTCCTGGGCCTGCACGCAACGCACCAGCTCATCGACTTCAAGGCTCGACATCAACGCCAGCGCCAGTTTCGGACCGACCCCATTGAGGCGGATCAACTCGCGGAAAAAGTCCCGATCACGCTTGCCGATGAAACCATAAAGCAACTGGGCATCTTCGCGCACCACCAAATGGGTGTGCAGGGTTATCGGCTCTCCGATCGACGGCAGTCGATAGAGGGTGGTCATCGGCACTTCCAGCTCATAGCCCAGGCCATTGACATCCAGTATCAGGTGCGGCGGCTGTTTCTCAGCCAAGGTGCCGCGCAAACGTCCAATCACGTTTCAAATCCTTAAGCGTTAGCCAGATCAGGCGCTCGAAGAGCAAAGTGAGCGAGGTCGCCGACAGTCCAGGCGCAAATCGCTCAACCAATAAAATCTCGTGGGTGGATGCTATCAGATCACAGGCGCAGGCGACCGCCACGACTGCGCGCCGTCCCCAGCCCATGGGGCAACAGGCTGGAGCGGGTATGGGCATGGCAAATGGCAATGGCCAGGGCGTCCGAGGCATCGATTTGCGGTTTGCTGGTGAGCTTGAGCATATGCATGACCATCATCTGCACCTGCTCCTTGTTGGCTGCACCGGTACCGGTGACCGCCTGTTTGACCTGGGTAGCGGTGTATTCGGCGATCTCCAGGCTCTCTTCGGCCCCCGCGACAATCGCCGCGCCACGGGCCTGGCCGAGCTTCAGCGCGGAGTCGGCGTTGCGGGCCATGAAGACCTTCTCGATGCCCATGGTCACAGGACCGTAGGTCTGGATCACCTCACGCACGCCGCGATAAACAATTTGCAACCGTTCATGTAACTCACCGCCGCCGGTGCGAATGCAACCTGACGCCACATACACACAGCCACGACCGGTATCGCGTACCACGCCATAACCGGTAATGCGTGAACCGGGGTCGATACCAAGAATTAATGTCATAACGCCTGCGGGTTAAGAGAGTGAGGCCAGCATAGAGTAGGCTGTGCCGGATGCACACTTTGTAGCCCTACCGAGAACCCTGTGGGAGCCGGGCTTGCCCGCGATAGCGGTAGAACATTCAACATCAATGTCGAGCCTGCCGACGTCATCGCGGGCAAGCCCGACTCCCACACTAGATCTGCGTCGCCCTTCAGCCGAGCTGTTGGGCCACCGACTCGGGGATGTCCGCATTGGAATAGACGTTCTGCACATCATCCAGGTCTTCGAGCATGTCGATCAGCTTGAGCACCTTCTCGGCGCCTTCCAGGTCCAGTTCGGCACTGGTGGTTGGCAGCATCACGATTTCCGCATCATCGGCCTTGAAGCCCGCCGCTTCCAGAGCGTTGCGCACGGCATAAAAACCGGCGAACGAGGTGAATACGTCGATTGAACCGTCTTCGTTGGTCACCACGTCGTCGGCATCAGCCTCCATCGCGGCTTCCATCAAGGCGTCTTCGTCGATACCCGGGGCAAAGGAGATCTGCCCCTTGCGTTCGAACAGGTAAGCCACCGAGCCATCCGTGCCCAGGTTGCCGCCACACTTGCTGAAGGCGTGTCGAACCGCCGCCGCCGTGCGGTTGCGGTTATCGGTCATGCACTCGACCATCACCGCCACGCCACCGGGGCCATAACCTTCGTAGCTCAGTTCGACCATGTCATCGGTGTCGGCAGCGCCAGCCCCACGGGCCACGGCGCGATCGATGATGTCACGGCTCATGTTCGCGCCCAGGGCCTTGTCCAGGGCCAGTCGCAGCCGTGGGTTGGAGCCAGGATCGCCGCCGCCCTGACGGGCCGCGACTGTCAGCTCACGAATCCACTTGGTGAAAATCTTGCCTTTCTTGGCATCCTGACGTTCTTTGCGGTGCTTGATGTTCGCCCACTTGGAATGACCCGCCATAACTCGCTCCGAATTCTCTTTAAAACAATGCCCGCACACCCTGGAAGGCGAGCGGGCAATACACGCTGGATCTGACCCCTGGCGTATCCACGGATACGCCAGGGTGGCCAGCCTTACTCAGCCTTTGGCTGCTCGCGCAAACGGATGTGCAGCTCGCGCAGTGCCTTGGCATCCACCAGGCCCGGGGCCTGGGTCATCACGCATGCCGCGCTCTGGGTTTTCGGGAACGCGATCACTTCACGGATCGACTGGGCGCCGGTCATCAGCATCACCAGACGGTCCAGGCCAAAGGCCAGGCCGCCGTGGGGCGGTGCGCCGTACTTCAGGGCGTCCAGCAGGAAGCCGAATTTCTCTTCCTGTTCCTCTTCGCTGATACCCAGCAGGCGGAACACCGATTGCTGCATTTCCTTGCGGTGGATACGGATCGAACCGCCACCCAGTTCGGTGCCGTTGAGTACCATGTCATAGGCACGCGACAGCGCGGTCGCCGGGTTGGCTTCCAGCTCTTGCGGCGTGCACTTCGGTGCGGTGAACGGGTGGTGCAAGGCGGTGAAGCTGCCGTCGTCGTTCTCTTCGAACATCGGGAAGTCGACAACCCACATCGGTGCCCACTTGCAGGTCAGCAGGTCCAGGTCGTTACCAACCTTGATCCGCAGCGCACCCAGGGCTTCGCTGACGATCTTGGCCTTGTCGGCACCGAAGAACACGATGTCGCCGTCAACCGCACCAACGCGATCGAGAATCACATTGAGGTTAGCTTCAGGAATGTTCTTGACGATAGGCGACTGCAGGCCTTCGACGCCCTTGGCGCGCTCGTTGACCTTGATGTACGCCAGGCCCTTGGCACCGTAGATGCCGACGAACTTGGTGTAGTCGTCGATCTGCTTGCGCGGCATGCTCGCTGCACCAGGAACGCGCAGTGCGGCAATCCGGCATTTCGGATCGTTGGCCGGGCCGCTGAAGACTTTGAAATCGACTTCTTTAAGCTGGTCGGCAACGTCTACCAGTTCCAGCGGGTTACGCAGGTCCGGCTTGTCGGAACCGTAACGGCGCATGGCTTCTTCGAAGGTCATGTGCGGGAATTCACCGAATTCCAGATCCAACACTTCCTTGAACAGGTTGCGGATCATTTTTTCGGTGATGCCCATGATCTCGTTTTCATCGAGGAAACTGGTTTCGATGTCGATCTGGGTGAATTCCGGCTGGCGGTCAGCGCGCAGGTCTTCGTCACGGAAGCACTTGGCGATCTGGTAGTAGCGGTCGAAGCCAGCGACCATCAGCAGTTGCTTGAACAGCTGTGGCGATTGCGGCAACGCAAAGAACGAACCGGCGTGGGTACGGCTCGGGACCAGATAGTCACGAGCGCCCTCTGGCGTCGCGCGGGTCAGGATCGGCGTCTCGACGTCGAGGAAGCCGTTCTCGTCGAGGAAACGACGAATGCTGGTGGTCATGCGCGAACGCAGACGCAGCTTCTCGAGCATTTCCGGGCGACGCAGGTCGAGGAAGCGATAACGCAGGCGGGTTTCTTCGCCGACGTCGGAGAACTCGTTGAGTGGGAACGGCGGGGTTTCCGCTTCGTTCAGCACTTCAAGCTCGTAACCCAGGACTTCGATCATGCCCGAGGCCATGTTGGCGTTGGTGGCACCGGCCGGACGCAGGCGTACCTTGCCGGTGATCTTGACCACGTATTCGCTGCGCACGCGATCGGCGGCGGCGAAGCTCTCGGCGCGATCCGGATCGAATACCACTTGGGCCAGACCATCACGATCACGGATGTCGAGGAAAATCACCCCGCCGTGGTCACGACGACGATGGACCCATCCGCAAAGGGTAATTTCCTGACCTTCCAGGCTTTCGTTCAGTTGGCCGCAATAATGGCTGCGCATCATGGTAGTGGTTTCACTTCTCGTAATTCGAAATTCGATGGGAGGTCTTGCTGCACCGCCGCACTTGAATGAAGTGCCAGATAATGCAAGAGCTCGGTGTGTCGTTCAACTTAGTCAGCTTTGTCGCCACCGGCCAGATTCTTCTTCGACCCGGTCTTGAAGTCGGTTTCGTACCAACCGGTACCGCTCAGGCGGAAGCCCGGCATCGACAACATTTTTTTCAGTTCGGGTGCCTGGCAGGCAGGGCAGTCGACCAACGGTGCTGCGCTGATCTTCTGAATGGCTTCCAACTGATGACCACAGGAAGCACATTGATAGTCGTACATCGGCATGGGGTTGTCTCGGCGATCAGGTTCATCCCGCGCAAACAATGGGTTTGGCGGCAAAGAGCGGGATTATATCGATTAAATCGAGCCTGTGCAGCCGTAACGCTGCACAGGGACCGCATCCGGGGCAGATGGACGGCCGGCACTTGGGCGTGCCGGCCGTCCTGCCCCGACACTCCAGCGTCATTCAACGCCCACAGCACCCTGGTTCAAGCTGTGCACTACACACATCACCCGGACCAGGCCACTGAAGTTCTTCACCCCGCCATGACGCAGATGTACTTCGCGATCAACCCGGGACAGCAAGGCGTTGACCGAACAGCAATTATTCCTCGCAATACTGCCCAGGATATTCCAGTAGACCTGCTCCAGCCGCAGGCAGGTGGCGAACCCATTCAAGCGCACCGACCTGGCCTGCGGCTGTGCCAGGCCCATGTCAAACTCACGAACGAAGGGATCAATCTTTATATCCTGAGGCCTAGCAACTTCATCGGCTTCTGACGCTAAGATTCCAATCATATAACTGACACTCCTTTGCCATTCCATTTATAACAACGCTCCGTGTCGCTATAAAAACGTAAGCAAAAACATATTTCCATATGCCTTTATAACCACTGATGTAGGACAAGCCGACAGCAGCAACAAGACTATTAACACTCCCCTACGTGCAACAACGAAACGGAAAGACGGCGCAGGAAGAGTCCCGCAAGAGCCTGGGAAACGCGCCATCAACACCCGGGAGCTTTCATAGGTCCGGGCACGACACCCCACGCTGATGGTGCCGACAAGCCGACACCATCAGCCAGGCCGGGACTACTGGCCGTCCAACAGCGAGCGCAGCATCCAGGCAGTTTTCTCATGAACTTGCATGCGTTGCGTGAGCAGATCTGCGGTGGGTTCGTCGCTGACTTTTTCCAGCAGCGGGAATATCCCGCGTGCTGTACGGGTGACCGCTTCCTGCCCCTGGACAAGTTGCTGGATCATCTCTTCGGCGCTGGGCACCCCCTCCTCTTCTTTAATGGAGGAAAGTCGCGCGTAGATTGAATAGGCGCCAGGGGCCGGAAAACCCAATGCACGAATACGCTCGGCAATCAGGTCCACGGCCAGGGCCAACTCGTTGTATTGTTCTTCGAACATCAAATGCAGGGTACGAAACATCGGCCCTGTGACATTCCAGTGGAAGTTATGGGTTTTCAGATAGAGCACATACGTGTCCGACAGCAAGCGCGAAAGCCCATCGACGATGGACTTGCGATCCGTCTCGCTGATACCAATATCAATTGCCATGCTGTTCCCCTTGTCGGTGATGAAGTCCGTTGCACAGGTGCGCCCTCACTGTAGCAAGAGTCCCGGCTCTGTGCCGGTCGCGCCTGTGATGACCGATCGGCGCCCGTAAATACGGCTTGAAGCGTCTAAAACAAGCCTTCGGCCACCACCGCCCGATGCCCTCGCGCAAATCGCCGGCCACCCCGGAGCACGCGCCCTCCGCGCTGATTTGAGAAGGTACGGTCTTTGCTGTTAAATAGACGCCGTGTCACTGCCGCTATTTCCCCGCGTGCTGTGCATAGGCTGATACCGGGTGCGTGTCCACCGCCTCCCATTGTTCAGAAGCGAACCGTACTCAATCAGCTCTTCCTTGCGATCCGTCTTAACGTGAGTCAATTAAAATGTTGAAAATCGTCCACCTGCTAACGGGCGCAGCAGCTTTGCTGTTGTCCTTCATTCCTAGCTTGCGAACCGAAGCCGTACCTTACCTGCAACAACCTGACGCGCTGTACCTGGCGTTCTTCGGCCTGCTCAACCTGACCCTCGCTCCGGTGATCCCGTACTGGAACAAAGGTCCTCGCCATCAACTGCAAAACCTGGTCAGCGCCTTGCTGGTGCTTGCCGTTGTCCTGCAAACCCTGACCCTGCTGGCACCGATGCCGGAAATCGGCGGTCACCCCGCGGTGCTGTTCAGCCTCATCGTTGCATTGGTCGCAGTCCTGCTGCATCTGGCCACCAGCTTCTACAAGTCTTCACCCGCTGCCGCGACTCATCAAAACTACGACATGACCAACCGGGATACCGGCACCGTGAAGTGGTTCAACACCTCCAAGGGTTTCGGTTTCATTTCCCGCGACTCCGGGGATGATATTTTTGTGCACTTTCGCGCCATTCGTGGCGAGGGTCACCGCGTCCTGGTCGAAGGCCAGCGCGTGGAGTTCTCGGTGATGAACCGGGATAAAGGCCTGCAAGCGGAAGACGTGATCGCGGCCCTGCCGCGTCGCTGATCCCGACCTCGTTACCCGCTCGAAAAAAAAACCGCGATACAGCCCAGCTGCTCGCGGTTTTTTATTGCCTGCCAATCGGTATTGGCCACTGACACTCAATAGTGCGGCGGCGGCGCGTCCTCTTCGAACGTCTCGAACTGGCCGGCCATTTCTTCCTGACGCTTGAGCAGCGCGCTCATCTGCAACTGCAGTCGCTCGACAACCCGCTGCTGGGTCACCAACACATCATTCATCGCCTCGATGGCGTCATCCTGAAACGCCAGGCGACTTTCCAGGTCCATAACGCGCTCTTCCAGGCTCATGACTCAACCCTCCAGAAACGTGAAACCATCGCTCAACACCAGACGCAGCCGCTCACGAATCGCCGCCACTTGCTCGGCGGTATAGGGGCGTGCCGGGTGCTTGCCCCAGACCGGAGCCGGCCAGGCAGCGTCCTCACGTTTACGCACGATGACATGCATGTGCAACTGACTGACCACATTACCCAAGGTCGCCACATTCAACTTGTCGGCGTCGAACGAATCCTTGAGTGTTTCGGCCAACAGTGTTGTTTCCCGCCACAACTGCTGTTGATCGGCCGCCTCTAACTGAAACAACTCACTGATATCCGCACGGCGCGGAACCAGGATGAACCAGGGATAATTCGAGTCATTGGACAACAGCAAGCGGCTGAGCGGGAAATCCCCAATGGTCAGGGTGTCTTGTTCAAGTCGTGAATCCAAAGCAAACACCGCGGGCACTCCTGCATAGTCGATGATTGGGGCCTGGCGCCAGCCCTCGAGGCTGCTGCGCCGGCCATACATGCGCAGCATACCCGCGAACCCGATACGGTTCACGGCGAAAAATCAGCGCCACACGCGTAAAACCAGACGCCGTGGGGCTCCCTACCCGGTAAACGCCCCAGCACAGGACATTTGCCATCTGCACGCACCATGAAGGAACTACCGCCGTGCAGCCCCAACAGCGCCCCCCCCTCCTGGACCCGGGCCAACCTCGGCAAAAGTGTGAAGCCCATGCAAATGCCGAAAAAAAACCGGCAAAAATTCCATCCACGTCTAAGCTGATTTCTCCGAGCATCCGCCGTTTACACACCCCAAAGGGTGAACCGGTAACATTCTGGGTTCTCACCCATGCACAGTCATGGTGCAACACCAGATGAGCTACGGAGTCAAGCGCAAACAAAACGGTCTCGAAGACCCCGTGTTTATTCGGTTTTGTGAGTTAAAACGGGCGTTTCAGAAAAAAACGCAGGCAAAAAGCCGATTTGTGCACGCTTGTTGCATTCATTCCCACATCGTCTATAAGGCGTCCGCTGGAAGTGGAACCCTTTAGACCCATAACAATAGCGGCACGGAAGCCCACGGAGATTCAAGTGCAAGACAAGGACACTTTTTCTGACGTACAAGCCTTGTAAAACAACGCTGAAGTTGTCAGTCCGAATGCACAGATTTTGCAAAAATACGACCTCCAACGCGCATATTGCGACAGGGCCGTAAAGAAGCTGAAAGGTTGAAAGCGCAAGTATCGCCAACATTGTCGGCGTGATATAAGTTTGCGCCGACACAAAAAGAAAGAGCCGCCCAGATAAAAAAACAGGTGGGACGGCAGAACTCTTCAAAAAAACCAAAGGAGCAAATCACGATGCGCGTGATGAAGTGGAGCATGATCGCACTGGCTGTTTCAGCAGGCACCTCGCAGTTCGCAATCGCGTCCTCCCAGGACGAAGCCAAAGGCTTTATTGAAGACCAAAGTCTGAAAGCCAAGACTCGTATCGAGTACATGAACCGCGACTTCCGTAACGGTGCTGGCAACATTGCCAAGCCAGGTGGCGGCTACAAGAGCGGCTATCGTCAGGACACCGGTATCAGCGAACTGATCACCTACGAGTCCGGCTTCACTCAAGGCACCATCGGCGTAGGTCTGGACGCCATGGTAATGGGTACTGCCAAGCTTGATGGCGGTGCAGGTCGTGCTGGTAACGGTCTGTTTGCCCGCGACAGCGATGGCAACCCGGAAGACACCCAATCGAAAAGCGGCGCGGCAATCAAGTTCCGTCTCTCCGACACCACTCTGAAATACGGCCGTCAATTCGTTGCCAGCCCGGTTTTCTCGACTGACGACAGCCGCCTGCTGCCAGAAGTTGCTGAAGGCACCATCATCACCAGTAAAGAAATCAAGGGCCTGGAAGTCAACCTGGGTCGCTTGACTGCGCTGAGCTCGCAGACTGGCATGGGCAAGGACAGCATCAACGGTGCACACACTCCTGGCCTGACCAGCGCCAACATCGGTGGTGCTACCTACCAGTTCACCGATAACTTCGTAGCCGGCTTTGCTGCTTCCGACGTAGACGACTACTTCAAGAAGCAATACATCAACGCCAACTACACCCTGCCGATCAATGACGATCAGTCGCTGAACTTCGACCTGAACGCCTACAAGACCAAAGACCAGGGCGCAGCGCTGTACGGCCCTCTGGACAACAAACTGTGGAGCTTGGCAGCTGCCTACAGCCTGGGCGCGCACAAATTCACCCTGGGCTACCAGCAGTCCTCCGGTGACACCAACTACCTGTACGGCGTTGATGGTAACGGCACGATCTTCGTAGCCAACTCCATCCAGATCTCCGACTTCATCGGCAAGGACGAGAAGTCGTACCAGGCTCGTTATGACCTGAACATGGCCACCTACGGCGTGCCCGGCCTGAGCTTCATGTCCCGTTATGTCTACGGTAACAACATCGATACCGCTGGCGGTTCCGAAGGTAAGGAACACGAATTCAACTTCGAAACGAAGTATGTGTTCCAGGAAGGTCCGGCCAAGGATCTGTCCCTGCGTCTGCGTAGCGCAATCTACCGTGCAAACAACGCTTACAACGCTGAATACACCGCCGACAACAACGACGTGCGTATCATCGCTGAATACCCTCTGAACATTTTGTAATCAGTGGTTATTGCCTAGCGTCTTGAGCCTGGCTCAAATAAAAGCCCCTCACCTGAAAAGGTGGGGGGCTTTTTTATTGCAACTTGATGACAAGAGCGAACATTCATCAAGAGCAATTGAGTAGCAAGCTAATAGTAAGCAGCCACTCTATTTGCAAACTACCGATATAAAAAAACCCAAGGGGTTTATCGCCCCTTGGGTTCTAACTCACTGCCTGACCAGCAAGCCAAGCTGTAGAGCTTTTACTTTACGCAGTTTCTTGAACTACTCGAATCACGCGTTGTGGAAACGGAATATCAATACCCGCCGCTTTCAAGCGATCACGGGAGTGTTCATTAAAGTGGAACATCACATCCCAGTAGTCTGCGGTCTTCACCCAGACTCGCAGCGATAATGTGATCGAGCTGTCACCCAGGACCGAAACCACGGCCACCGGCTCAGGATCGGCCAGTACCCGCGCGTCCTTGGCCAGTTCCAGCAGTACGGCACGCGCCTTCTGCAGGTCCGCTTCGTAGTCCACGCCCACATCGAACACGACTTTGCGAGTCAACTGACGGTTGGTGTTGGTGATGATGCCGTTGGACAGCACGCCGTTAGGCACGATGACTGTCTTGTTGTCGCCAGTACGGATGATCGTGTGGAAGATCTGGATGCTGTCGACAGTACCCGCCGTGCCCTGGGCTTCAATGAAGTCGCCGATACGGAACGGGCGGAACAGCAGAATCAGCACCCCACCGGCGAAGTTCGCCAGGCTGCCTTGCAACGCCAGGCCAATGGCCAGGCCTGCGGCACCGATGGCAGCGACAAAGGAGGTGGTCTCGACACCGATCATCGACGCGACACTGACGACCAGCAGTACCTTGAGGACGATGTTCGCCAGGCTGCTGATAAACCCCTGCAAAGCCAGGTCGGCATTGCGCAGCGCCAGCAGTTTGCCGACCTTGTGGGTCAGCTTGTTGATCAACCACCAGCCAATGGCCAGGGTAAGGACCGCCAGCAGCACCCGGCTGCCGTATTCCATGATCATCGGGATCCAGGCCTGGGAAGCCTTGACCAGGTTGTCCACTTCAGCATTCAAATCCATCTTTCTCTCCTGATTCCCGGCTACCCGGCACTTAAAAACCAAGCAGCAGAAAGATCGAACCGTTCAGGGCTCAATCATTTCTGCTGTTGCTTGGGCCTCGGACGTCAATTACGCCGAGAGGTTCCCCGATGACTGATCAGTCGCGGAAGTTGTTGAACTGCAGCGGCATGCCGAATTCCTTGGCGCGCAATGCGGCGATCGCATCTTGCAGGTCATCACGCTTCTTGCCGGTGATGCGTACCTGCTCGCCCTGAATGGCAGCCTGGACCTTGAGCTTGGCGTCCTTGACGTGAGCCACGATCTTCTTCGCCAGCTCTTTGTCGATGCCTTCCTTGAGGACGGCTTCCTGCTTCACCAGCTTGCCAGAGGCGTAGGCGTCCTTGACCTCAAGGCACTGTACGTCGATCTTGCGCTTGACCAGTGCCAGCTTGAGGATCTCGATCATCGCCTCGAGCTGGAAGTCGGCCTCGGCGGTCAGGTTGACGGTCAGGTCCTTTTCCTTGAACTCGAAGCTGCCTTTGCCTTTCAGGTCATAACGACGGTCGAGTTCCTTGACGGCGTTTTCGACCGCGTTGGTGACTTCGTGTTTGTCCAGTTCGGATACCACGTCGAACGACGGCATGTAATCTCTCCAATAAAAAATGGCCGCGCACAATAACTCAGGTGCACGCCTGGCTTGCGGTTAAAATCCGCGCTGATTATAACGGGTCTTGCCCATTCGAATCTGCGAGCCGCACATGCACCTGCCAATCAGAGCACAAAACTGATGTCGACCACCTGGCATATCCTCGGCGCAGGCAGCCTCGGCACCCTGTGGGCCACTCGCCTGGCGCGCGCCGGCCTGCCGGTGCGGTTGATCGTGCGCGATAGGGCACGCTTGCAGGCATATCAGGCGGCCGGCGGCCTGACCCTGGTGGAACAGGGCCAGGCCCAGCGTTATCCGGTGCCGGCCGAAACCCTCGACAACGACGCGCCGATCGAGCGCCTGCTGGTGGCTTGCAAGGCCTACGACGCCGAGGCCGCCGTCGCGCAACTGGCCCATCGCCTGACCCCTGACGCCGAGTTGATCCTGCTGCAGAACGGCCTCGGCAGCCAGGACGCCGTCGCCGCACGGGTGCCCCAGGCGCGCTGTATTTTTGCCTCAAGTACCGAAGGCGCGTTTCGTGATGGCGATTGGCGGGTAGTGTTCGCCGGCCATGGCTACACCTGGCTCGGCGATAGCAGCCACCCAGTGGCACCGATCTGGCTCGACGACCTTGATGCCGCCGGCATCCCCCATGCCTGGAGCGTGGACATCCTGACCCGGCTGTGGCGCAAACTGGCGCTCAACTGTGCGATCAATCCGTTGACGGTGCTCCACGATTGCCGCAATGGCGGCCTGCAGCAGCACCAGTGCGAAGTCGCCACCCTGTGCAGCGAACTTGCCCAGTTGCTCGAACGCTGTGGCCAGCCCGCGGCGGCGCAAGACCTGCAGCAGGAAGTCGAACGGGTGATCCTGGCCACCGCAGCCAACTACTCGTCCATGTACCAGGACGTGGCCAACCAGCGCCGCACCGAAATCAGCTACCTGCTGGGCCACGCCTGCGAGGTCGCCACACGCCACCAACTGGTGCTGCCACACCTCAACCAGCTGCAGCAGCGCCTGATGGCCCACCTGCGTACACGCGGATTGCCCAGCGACTGAGCAGCGGCTACGCTGGCCTCCTGTTCTACTTCAGCGACGACCCCGATGCCCTTGCGCCAGCGCCTTGAAAACCTACCGGTCGGCCAGAAACTGCTGGCTGCCCTGTTGGTGCTGTTGATCACCGTCCTGCTGGTGGCCAACCTGACCTTTATCAGCGCCGCCTATTGGATCTCCCAGGAAAGCATGGCGCCACAAGCCCTGCAGACCATCGGCCGGTTGGTCGCCAACCCGTCGATCGCCAGCCAGGCCCTGAACTCGCCCGCTGATGGGGAAAAACTGCTCAACGAACTCAACAGCTATACGCCGTTGCGCGCCGCCGCGCTGTACGACGCCCAGGGTCGACTGTTGGCCCAGGTGCAACGGGGCGACCCCCTTGAGCTGCCCAAGCGCTATCGCCATATCGAAGGCTGGCAAGCCACCGAGTTTCGCAGCAATCAAGTGATCACCCTGCTGCGCCCGGGCCAGGAGCCCGGTCATTTGCTGCTGGTGGCCAGTAGCGAATTGCCGGTGGCGTTCTACACGGGCACGTTCACCGCCAGCCTGGGGATCCTGATTTTCAGCGTGCTGCTGTGGCTGCTGATCGCCCAGCAGATCAAACGCCTGATTACCCAGCCCATCCATCAACTCGAAGAGCTGTCGCGCCAGGTCACCCGCGAGGAGAACTACGCACTGCGTGCCTCCCGGGGCAACCTCGATGAAATCGGCAGCCTCGCCGAAGCCTTCAACACCATGCTTTCGCGTATCGAAGCCCGTGAACAACAACTCAAGCGCGCCCGCGACGACTCACAGGCCGCCTACGACCAGGCCCAGGGCCTCGCCGAGGAAACCCGGCACACCAACCGCAAGCTGGAGCTGGAAGTCCAGGTACGCAGCAAGATCGAGAAGAAGCTCACCGGGTTCCAGAACTACCTCAACAGCATCATCGACTCCATGCCCTCGGCGTTGATCGCCCTCGATGAGCAACTTTACGTGACCCAGTGGAACCAGGAGGCCAGCGCGCTTTCCGGGACCCGCCTGGACGAAGCGCTGAACCAGCCAATCTTCCTCGCCTTTGAGCCGCTCAAGCCGTTCCTGCCGCAGCTCAAGGAAACCGTCGAGCAGCACAGCGTGGTCAAGATCGAACGGGTCACCTGGGTCAAGGACGATGAAGCCAAGCACTACGCCCTGACCTTCTATCCGCTGATGGGTGGGGCTGGGCGCGGCGTGGTGATTCGGATCGACGACATCACCCAGCGCCTGTCCCTGGAAGAAATGATGGTGCAGTCGGAGAAGATGCTTTCGGTCGGCGGCCTGGCGGCGGGTATGGCCCACGAAATCAACAACCCCCTGGGCGCCATCCTGCACAACGTGCAAAACATCCGCCGCCGCCTGTCGAACGAGTTGCCAAGAAACCTCGAGACCGCCGAGCAGGTTGGTGTCGAACTGGATAACGTCAATCAGTACCTGCAAAGCCGGGAAGTCCCACAACTGCTGGATGGCATCCAGCAGGCCGGAGCCCGCGCCGCGAAGATCGTCACCCATATGCTCAGCTTCAGCCGCCGCAGCAACCGGCAGATGGCCCCTTGCGACCTGCCGGCCCTGATCGACCAGGCCGTGGAGATTGCCGGCAACGACTTCGACCTGGCCATTGGCTTCGACTTCAAGGGCCAGGCCATCATTCGCCAGTTCGACCCGCAACTGGGGCCGGTGCCCGGCACTGCCAACGAGCTGGAACAAGTGCTGCTCAACCTGCTGAAAAACGCAGCCCAGGCGATTCACCTGCGCGAAGACGACAGCGAACCCGGGCGCATCATCCTGCGCACCCGCCTGAACCCGCCCTGGGCCGAGATCCAGGTCGAAGACAACGGTATCGGCATGAGCGAAAACGTGCGCAAACGCACCTTCGAACCCTTCTTCACCACCAAGGAAATCGGCCAGGGCACAGGCCTGGGGCTTTCGGTGTCGTACTTCATCATCACCAACAACCACAAAGGCCAGATGGAAGTGCAGTCGACCCTGGGCCAAGGCACCTGCTTCACTTTGCGCCTACCCCTGGCCGGCTCCCCCCTCGCCTCTCACGAACTCAAACAACTGGAGCGCTAAGCATGGGCTTTCGCCTGTCGAAGATTTACACCCGCACCGGCGACGCCGGCGAAACCGGGCTGGGCGACGGTCGCCGCGTACCCAAGGACCATCCGCGCGTCGAAGCCATCGGCGAAGTCGACACCCTCAACAGCCAGCTCGGCCTGCTGCTGGCGGCACTGGCTGAGCAGAGCGAGGTCTATCCTGGCCTGAGGCAAGTCAGCGAAGTCCTGGAGCCGTGCCAGCATCGCCTGTTCGACCTCGGTGGCGAACTGGCGATGCCGGTGTACCAGGCACTGAATGGGGCGGAAGTCGAACGCCTGGAGTCGGCCATCGATAGCTGGAACGAGGAACTGGGGCCACTGGAGAATTTCATTTTGCCAGGTGGCTCGGCGCTGATCGCCCAGGCCCACGTCTGCCGCAGCCTGGCCCGCAGTGCCGAACGCCGTTGCCAACAGTTGAATGCAATCGAGCCTTTGGCCGGGGTGGGCCTGGCCTACATCAATCGTTTGTCGGATCTGCTATTCGTGGCGGCACGCCTGATTGCCAAGCGCCAGGGGGTCAGCGAGATTCTGTGGCAGGCGGCGGCTAAACCTGAGGCTTAGCCCCCTAGATTAGCCGCGTATTCAAGGCCGTCATCGCGGGCAAGCCCGCTCCCACAATAGGAGCGGCTTGCCGGCGAAGAGGCCCGCAACACCCCATCAGGCCCCAGGCCAGAACGCCCGAATCCCTGCGACACCCTGGGCCCCTGCGTCCCAGGCCTTCTGCCGTTCTTCAGGACCGACCCCGCCCAGCAGGAACACCGGCTTGCTGAAACCGGCGATCAACTGCGAAGCCTGCTCCCAGCCCAATGGCACAGCGTCAGGATGAGTCTGGGTCGGTTGTACCGGCGACAGGGTGACAAAGTCCACGCCCATCTGCTCGGCCAGGCTCAACTCCTCAGCGTTGTGACAGGACGCCGCCAACCAGCGCGAAGCCGGTAGCGGACGCCCGGCACTGGCGTACTTGCGCAGTTGTGCCGCCGTGATATGCCAACCGGCCGAGGGGAAATCCCCCAACCACTCGAACGGCCCCTTGAGCATCAATTGTGCCTTGCCAGCGCACAAGCCCACCGCATCCACCGCCAGATCGCGGTACTTGGGGTCGTAACCGTTGGGGGCCCGCAGCTGGATCAGCTTGATGCCGCCGGCGATGGCTTTCTGGATTCCGCGCAGCAGGGCCGGGGTTTCCAGGTCCCCTGGGGTAATCAGATATTCAGCGGGCAAGCGCGCCGCCGCAACGATCGGCTGGTTGGCCGCGGGAAATTCGTAGTCGCCCAGCTCCCGTGCAGTGACCCAGGCCAATGGCTGGCCTTCGGCACCGTGGGGTTCGCCGTTGAAGGCCGACACCTCCCAGACGTCCAGCAGCACCTGCTTATCGGGATAATCATGCTGGACCTTGATCAACGGCCGCGCGGCCGTGACGCCGATACCCAGCTCCTCCTGCAATTCGCGGGCGAGCGCGGCCTGAACCGACTCGCCCTCCTCGACCTTGCCCCCGGGAAACTCCCAAAGACCGCCCTGGTGCTGGCTATCGGCGCGACGCGCGATCAGGATCTTGCCGCTGGCATCGCGGATCACCGCTGCGGCTACATGGACTCGTTTCACCGCGCTACTTCCTCCAGGCCGGCTTGCTGCCAGGCCTTGAAGGCTGGCCATTGGTAAATCGTCTCGACATAGGCCGCGTCGGCCGCCGGCAGTTCGACCCGATAGGTGCGCAAACGCACGGCAATCGGGGCAAAAAACGCATCGGCCAGGCTGACCGTGCCGAACAGGAACGGCCCGGCTTCAGTGGCGGCGGCGCGGCACTCGGCCCACAGCGCCAGCATCCGCTGGATCTCTGCCTGCACCTCGGCCGGCATCGGCGTCAGTGGCGCGTCACGGCTCAGGTCAAACGGCATGTTGCCGCGCATGGCAAAAAAGCCGCTGTGCATCTGTGCACACGCCGAACGCGCCTGGGCGCGAGCAGCGATGTCCTTGGGCCAGAGCCCAGCATCCGGGAAACGCTCGACCAGGTACTCGGCAATCGCCAGCGAGTCGGCAATGGTCCCGTGCTCGGTCTTGAGCAGAGGCACCTTGGCCGTCGGCGAATGCTTGAGCAGCCGCTCACGGGTATCGGGTTGGTTGAGTTTGATCAGTTCTTCGGTATAGCTCGCGCCAGCGAGATCCAGTGCCAGGGCACCGCGCAGGGACCAGGAGGAATGCAGTTTGTCGCCGATGATCAGGTGGTAGCTCATGTTCGGGGACCTTTGGCTGAGGGGACAAGTGGGAGGCCTGCGGCCTCCATCGCGGGCAAGCCTTGCTCCTATAGGAGGAGCAAGGCTTGCCCGGAGTGCGTCAGGTGCGGTATTCGGCGTTGATCTTCACGTATTCGTGGGACAGGTCGGTGGTCCAGATGGTTTCGCTGCAGTCACCACGGCCCAGTTCGATGCGAATGGTGATTTCCTCACGCTGCATCACCGCCGAGCCCTGGGCTTCGGTGTAGCTGGCTGCGCGTGCGCCACGGCTGGCGATGCACACTTCGCCAAGGAACACGTCGATCTTGCTCACGTCCAGGTTCGGCACGCCGGCACGGCCGACAGCGGCGAGGATCCTGCCCCAGTTCGGGTCGGAGGCGAACAGCGCGGTCTTGATCAGCGGCGAGTGCGCCACGGTGTAGCCGACGTCCAGGCATTCCTGGTGATTGCCACCGCCGTTGACTTCCACGGTGACGAACTTGGTCGCCCCTTCGCCGTCACGCACGATGGCCTGCGCCACGTCCATGCACACCTCGAACACCGCTTGCTTGAGTGCCGCGAACAACGGACCGCTGGCCTCGGTGATTTCCGGCAGGGCCGCCTGGCCGGTAGCGATCAGCATGCAGCAGTCGTTGGTCGAGGTATCGCCATCGATGGTGATGCGGTTGAACGACTTGTTCGCGCCGTCCAGCAGCAGGTTCTGCAGCACTTCGCGGGACACCTTGGCGTCGGTGGCGATGTAGCCCAGCATGGTCGCCATGTTCGGACGAATCATCCCGGCGCCTTTGCTGATGCCGGTTACGGTGATGGTCACGCCGTCGTGCTGGAACTGCCGGCTGGCGCCCTTGGGCAGGGTGTCAGTGGTCATGATCCCGGTGGCCGCGGCTTCCCAGTTGTTTTGCGACAGGTCATCGAGGGCCGCCTGCAACGCGCCTTCGATTTTCTCCACCGGCAGCGGTTCGCCGATCACCCCAGTGGAGTACGGCAGCACTTGGCTCGCGTCGACGCCGGTCAGTTGGGCCAGTTTGGCGCAGGTCCGCTCGGCGGCCGCCAGGCCCGGCTCACCGGTGCCAGCGTTGGCGTTGCCGGTGTTGGTCAGCAGGAAACGCACCGCGCCCTGGACCCGTTGCTTGGCCAGGATCACCGGCGCGGCGCAGAAGGCGTTCAAGGTGAACACCCCGGCGACGGTCGAGCCTTCGACACAGCGCATGACCACGACATCCTTGCGCCCAGGGCGCTTGATGCCAGCCGAAGCGATACCGAGTTCAAAACCGGCAACCGGGTGCAACGTAGGCAAAGGACCAAGACCAACAGCCATGAATGCGCTCCTAACTAGATAATGTCTGCACCCGGATCGCCACGCTTTTCGGCGCGCGGCGTTGGTGCTTCGAATGGTAAAACGCCGCGACGGCTGATGCCGGTCGCGGCGCGGGTATTTCAGCGTTGACGACGGGTTTTACTGGATCTGCCCGTGGCAATGCTTGAACTTCTTGCCCGAACCGCAGTAGCACAGCTCGTTGCGGCCCAGCTTCTGCTCGTTGCGTACCGGCGCGGTGGCGAGGGCCACATCGACCTCTTCACCCAACAGCTCCGGTTGCTCCAGGCCAGGCGCTTCGTCGTGCAGGAACTGCATGCGGGCGGCCAGCGCCTCGGCTTCCTGCCGCAGGCGTTGCTCTTCTTCGATCGGATCTTCGCGGCGTACCTGAACGTGGGACAGGACCCGGATCGAGTCGCGCTTGATCGAATCCAGCAGCTCGGAGAACAGCGTGAACGACTCGCGCTTGTATTCCTGCTTCGGGTTCTTCTGGGCGTAGCCACGCAGGTGGATACCGTGACGCAGGTGGTCCATGGTCGACAGGTGGTCTTTCCACAGGTCGTCCAGCACGCGCAACACGATTTGCTTCTCGAAGGTGCGCAGGGCTTCGGCGCCCGCCTGGTCTTCTTTTTCGTTGTAGGCGGCGATCAGCTCTTGCATCAGCTTCTCGCGCAGGGTCTCTTCGTACAGGTGATCGTCTTCGTCGAGCCATTGCTGGATCGGCAGCTTCACCCCGAAACCGCTTTCCAGTTCTGCTTCCAGACCGGCAACGTCCCACTGCTCAGGCAGCGACTGCGGAGGAATGTGCGCCGAAACGGTGGCGTTGAGTACGTCCTGGCGGAAGTCGGCGATGGTCTCACCGATGTTGTCGGCGGCCAGCAACGTGTTACGCATGTGATAGATCACTTTACGCTGTTCGTTGTTGACGTCGTCGAACTCCAGCAATTGCTTGCGGATGTCGAAGTTACGACCTTCAACCTTGCGCTGGGCCTTTTCGATGGCGTTGGTCACCATGCGGTGCTCGATCGCTTCGCCAGGCTGCATGCCCAGGGCCTTCATGAAGTTTTTCACCCGGTCAGAGGCAAAAATACGCATCAGGCTGTCTTCCAGCGACAGGTAGAAGCGGCTGGAGCCCGCATCACCCTGACGACCGGCACGACCACGCAACTGGTTGTCGATACGGCGCGATTCGTGACGTTCCGAGGCAATCACCTGCAGGCCGCCCGACTCGAGCACTTGCTGGTGACGCTTCTGCCAGTCGGCCTTGATCTGGGCGATCTGTTCCGGCGTCGGGTTTTCCAGGGAAGCCACTTCCACTTCCCAGTTACCGCCCAACAGGATGTCGGTACCACGACCGGCCATGTTGGTGGCAATGGTCAGCGCGCCTGGGCGACCGGCCTGGGCAATGATCTCGGCTTCCTTTTCGTGGAACTTGGCGTTCAGAACCTTGTGCTCGATGCCTTCCTTATCGAGCAGGCGCGACATGTGCTCGGAAGTTTCGATGGTCGCGGTGCCCACCAGAACCGGGCGCCCCGCGGCCATGCTTTCCTTGATGTCGGTGACGATGGCGGCGTACTTCTCGTCCGCGGTGAGGAACACCAGGTCGTTGTAGTCTTTACGCGCCAGCGGCTTGTTCGGCGGGATGACCATGACCTGCAGGCCATAGATCTGATGGAATTCGAACGCTTCGGTGTCGGCTGTACCGGTCATGCCGGACAGTTTGTTGTACAGACGGAAGTAGTTCTGGAAGGTGGTCGATGCCAGGGTCTGGCTCTCGGCCTGGATGTTCAGGTTTTCCTTGGCCTCGATGGCCTGGTGCAGGCCTTCGGACAAACGACGGCCCGGCATGGTACGGCCGGTGTGTTCGTCGACCAGGACTACCTGGCCATCCTGCACGATGTATTCGATGTTGCGGTGGAACAGCTTGTGTGCGCGCAGGCCGGCATACACGTGGGTCAACAGGCCCAGGTTGTGCGCCGAGTACAGGCTCTCGCCTTCAGCCAGCAGGCCGATGCGTGTCAGCACTTCTTCGATGTATTGGTGACCGGCTTCGTTGAGTTCGACCTGGCGGGTCTTCTCGTCGACACTGTAGTGACCGGCCTTGGTGACGACGCCTTCCACTTCCTCGACATGCAGCTCCAGTTGCGGGATCAGCTTGTTGATCTCGATGTAGAGCTTGGAGCTGTCTTCGGCCTGACCGGAAATGATCAGTGGGGTACGGGCTTCGTCGATGAGGATCGAGTCGACTTCGTCGATCACGGCAAAATTGAGTTCGCGCTGGAATTTTTCTTCCATGCTGAACGCCATGTTGTCGCGCAGGTAGTCGAAACCGAATTCGTTGTTGGTGCCGTAGGTGATGTCGCAGGCGTAGGCCGCGCGCTTTTCTTCCGGCGGCTGGAACGGCGTGACCACGCCGACCGTCAGGCCGAGGAATTCATAGAGCGGACGCATCCAGTTGGCATCGCGGCGGGCCAGGTAGTCGTTCACCGTGACCACGTGCACGCCTTTGCCGGACAGTGCGTTGAGGTAAACGCCCAGTGTCGCCACCAGGGTCTTGCCTTCACCGGTACGCATTTCGGCAATCATGCCTTCGTGCAAGGTCATGCCGCCGATCAACTGGACGTCGAAGTGGCGCATGCCCATGACGCGCTTGCCGGCTTCGCGGGCTACCGCAAAGGCCTCTGGCAGCAGCTTGTCGAGGGTCTCCCCTTTGGCGAAGCGGGCCTTGAACTCGTCTGTCTTGGCACGCAATTGATCGTCCGAAAGGGCCACCATTCGCTCTTCGAAGGCATTGACGAGTTGCACCGTCTTGAGCATGCGTTTGACTTCACGCTCATTCTTGCTTCCAAAAAGTTTCTTTAACAAAGGCGCAAACATATCGGCAGGATCTTCCACACTAAAGGGATGGAGGGCGGCCCCGTGAGTCGCCCGAGCAGCCCTCATGGCCGCATGCGAACGAGCATTCTACCCGGAAACGATGGTGAGGAAAGTGGCGTTATTCCACGATGCTGGCACAGCGTTGTGACGGGGCTCACTTAAAATAAGGGCTTTTTACTGAACTTCAAGCCATTTGCAGCAGAAGTTACTCATTGATTTAATGAGTAAAGCGGTAACAAAGCAATGGCTCGGGCGGATCCGGCGCTTTCTGCTACCATGGCGGCTCTGTTACTTCAGGTGTCTGATCATGGCATTTCGCCCTCTTACGGCCAGAGCACCCGCCGTTCTGCTACGCGAAGCCAAACCGTTAAAAGCCATATTTGGCCACGCACAACGCCTGGGTCATTTGCAGCGCTTGCTCGAAAGCCAATTACAGCCGGCAGCCCGCGAACATTGCCACGTCGCCTCCTGGCGCGAAGGCAGCCTGCTGTTGATCGTCACCGACGGACACTGGGCCACCCGCTTGCGCTACCAGCAAAAACGCCTGCAACGTCAATTGCAGGCATTCGACGAGTTCGCCAGCCTGACGCGGATTCTGTTCAAGGTTCAACCGCCCACCGTGCAGCAAGGAGCGGCCGGCCACACCATGGACCTCTCCAGCGACGCGGCGGCCACCATCCAGGCCACGGCCGACGGGATTACCGACCCCAATCTGCGAGCAGCCCTGGAGCGCCTGGCGGCACACGCCAAGCCCAAGGCCTGAGCACAATTCATTTATGAAGGTGGGAGCAGGCTAGCGATAACGCTAGACCCGCCACCTTTGCGGTGACACGGCGAAAGCCATCACGAGCAAGCGGAGCGCCGCCCGGCGCTCCGACAAACACCGTCAGCGACGCTTGCTGCCCCCCAGTAACGATCCCATCAACCCGCGCACCAACTGCCGGCCCAACTGGTTAGCCGCCTGGCGCATCGCCGACTTCAGCGCTTGCCCGGCGGCGGTGCCGAGAAACTCGCCGGCCTGCTCAGTGAAGCTCGGCTCCTCTGCCGCCGGCTTGTCCGGCACGGCCTCGGCCTCCGGCGCCAGGCCCTTGCGCCCCACCAGCACTTCATAGGCCGACTCGCGGTCGATCGGCTTGTCGTAACGCCCGACCAACGGTGAGCTGGCAATCAGCGCGGCACGCTCAGCTTCGCTCAATGGCCCGATACGCGATTGCGGCGGTGCCACCAGCACCCGCTGGACCATCTCCGGCGTGCCCTTCTCTTGCAGGGTCCCGACCAATGCCTCGCCAATCCCCAGGTCGGTCAGCACTTGCAGGGCGCTGAACGCCGGGTTGGGGCGGAAACCGTCCGCCACCGCCTTCAGGGATTTCTGCTCCTTGGCGGTAAATGCCCGCAACCCGTGCTGGATGCGCAAACCCAGCTGGGCCAGCACGTCATCCGGCAAGTCGCCCGGCGACTGGGTGACGAAATACACCCCCACGCCCTTGGAACGGATCAACCGCACCACCTGCTCCAAACGTTCCTGCAAGGCCTTGGGCGTGCCGGCAAAGAGCAAGTGCGCCTCATCGAAAAACAACGCCAGCAACGGTTTCTCGGCGTCGCCGCGCTCCGGCAGTTGCTCGAACAGTTCGGCCAGCAACCACAGCAGGAAGGTCGCGTAGACCTTCGGCGCCTCATGCACCAGGCGGCTGGCGTCCAGCAGATGGATGCGCCCGCGACCATCGCTGGCCGGGGCGAGGATGTCCTGCAGTTGCAACGCCGGCTCGCCGAACAGCGCCTCGGCGCCCTGCTGCTCCAAGGTGGCCAGGCGCCGCAACAGCGCCTGACTGGAACCGGTGGTCATCAGGGCGGCGTCATCGCCAAGCAGTTCGGGGTTGTCCTTGAGGTGGTTGAGCAGGGCCTTGAGATCCTTGAGGTCGAGCAGCAACAAGCCCTCGCGATCGGCCACCTTGAAGGCGGCATACAGCGCCGACTGCTGGCTGTCCGTCAGTTCCAGCAGACTGCCGAGCAACAACGGGCCCATTTCACTCAAGGTTGTACGCAACGGATGACCAGACTGCCCGTGGATATCCCACAACGTCACTGGATAGGCCGCCGGCTGGTAGTTGAGCCATGGCATGCCGGCAATCCGCTCGGCCACCTTGCCCTGGGGATTGCCCGCCGCCCCCAGCCCGCAGAGGTCGCCCTTGATGTCAGCGGCAAACACCGCGACCCCGGCATCACTGAACGCCTCTGCCAGGCGTTGCAGGGTGACGGTCTTCCCGGTCCCGGTGGCGCCCGCCACCAATCCGTGGCGGTTGGCCAGGCGCATGGCCTGGGCAATCGGCTGGCCCTGAAGGTCGGCGCCAATAACGAGTTTTAATGAATCAGGCATTTTGTCACCCATGATTAAGCTTTGGTCCTACACAGCCGATAGAGATAAGCGAGAGACCAGACTGAATATCAGGTCAGATAATTCCCTAAGGATCCACGGAAATATCAGCTTATGTGCCACAGCGCCTATCGTGCGCGCTTTTTTGTCGCAACACGCCCCACACAATAAGACATTAGCGGACACCACAAGCCATGAACAACAATCTGCGCTTCAGCCACAAAATCCTGCTTGCCGCCGCCCTTATCGTCATTGCCGCGTTCGCCACATTTACGCTGTACAACGATTATCTGCAGCGCAATGCAATTCGCCAGGACCTCGACAGCTACCTCAATGAAATGGGGGATGTCACCGCGAGCAACATTCAGACCTGGCTGTCCGGGCGCATTCTTCTGATCGATAACCTGGCGCAGAACATCGCCATCAATGCCGATGATGCGCACGTCGCCGAGCTGCTGGAACAAAAAGCCCTGACTTCGACCTTCATGGCCTCCTATCTGGGCAATGCCGGTGGCAGCTTCACCATCCGTCCCGATGTAAAAATGCCCGACGGCTTCGACCCGCGTGGACGGCCCTGGTACACCGGCGCGCAGAACAGCGCCAGCGCCACGCTGACCGAACCGTATGTCGATGCGGCCACCGGCCAGACCATCATTTCCATTGCCAGCGCCTCGAAAAAAGCCGGCAGCAATGTCGGGGTGGTGGGCGGCGACCTGAGCCTGCAGACCCTGATCGACAACCTCAAGGCCGTGGACTTCGACGGCATGGGTTATGCCTTCCTGGTCAACGCCGACGGCAAGATCCTGGTGCACCCGGACAAATCCCTGGTGATGAAGTCCCTCAGCGAGGCTTATCCGCACAGCACCCCGCGCATCGGCAGCGACTTCAGCGAAGTCGAGGTGGACGGCAAGACGCGCATTTTCACCTTCAGCCAGATCAAGGGCCTGCCATCGGTCAACTGGTACATCGGCCTGTCCGTGGACAAGGACACCGCCTTCGCGATGCTCAGCGAGTTCCGCACTTCGGCAATCGTCGCCACGGTGATTGCCGTGACCGTGATCATCGCCCTGCTCGGCATGCTGATCCGCTTGTTGATCCAGCCATTGCACGTCATGACCCGCGCCATGCAGGACATCGCCGACGGTGAGGGCGACCTGACCCGCCGCCTGACCATCCAGAACCATGATGAATTCGGCACCCTGGGCGTTGCGTTCAACCGCTTCGTCGAGCGCATCCACGGCTCGATCCGCGAAGTCTCGTCAGCCACCGAGCAGGTCAACGAAGTGGCCTTGCGGGTGGTCAGCGCCTCGAACTCGTCGATGCTCAACAGCGATGAACAATCGAGCCGCACCAACAGCGTCGCGGCCGCCATCAACCAGTTGGGCGCCGCCACCCAGGAAATCGCGCGCAACGCCGCGCAAGCATCGCACCAGGCCAGCGATGCCCGCAGCCTGGCCGAGGATGGCCAGCAAGTGGTCGATCGCAGCATCGCCGCGATGAATCAACTGTCGAGCATGCTCAGCGCTTCCAGCAGCAACATCGAGTCGCTCAACAGCAAGACCGTGAACATCGGGCAGATTCTCGAAGTGATCACCAGCATCTCCCAGCAAACCAACCTGCTGGCGCTCAACGCGGCGATCGAGGCCGCACGGGCCGGTGAGGCCGGACGCGGTTTTGCAGTGGTGGCCGATGAGGTGCGCAACCTGGCGCACCGCACCCAGGAGTCGGCGCAACAGGTGCAGACCATGATCGAGGAGCTGCAGGTCGGCGCCCGCGAGTCGGTCAGCACCATGGGCGACAGCCAGCGCCATAGCCAGGACAGCGTGGAGATCGCCAACCTCGCCGGGGAGCGCCTGAATAGCGTGACCCTGCGCATTGGCGAGATTGACGGCATGAACCAGTCGGTGGCCACGGCCACCGAGGAACAGACTGCCGTGGTGGAGTCGATCAACGTGGACATCACCGAGATCAACACCCTCAATCAGGAGGGTGTGGAAAACCTGCAGTCGACCTTGCGGGCCTGCTCCGACCTGGAACAACAGGCGGCGCGCCTCAAGCAACTGGTGGGCAGTTTCCGTATCTGAATGCGCTGGCAGGATCTGTCAGGACTTGTCTTCAGGTTCCGGCTGGTCCTGTAACTGCTGCCACAACTCGGCCGCACCGGGAAACTCGGTGCCGTCCTCGCTACTCAAGTCATCGGGGTCGTAACGGCTCAGGCAGCCTTCACCCAGGGTGGCGGGGGCTGTGGAGGTGGCCTTGTCCAGTGGATCGCTCATGGTCCGCACCTTCAATAAAAAAGGGCCTCAAGCGTACAACGCTTGAGGCCCTCGTGCCTGTCGGCGGCGAATCAGAACACCACGGTCTTGTTGCCATGCACCAGCACGCGGTCTTCCAGGTGATAGCGCAGGCCGCGGGCCAACACCATCTTCTCGACGTCACGGCCGAAACGCACCATGTCTTCGATGCTATCGCTGTGGCTGACGCGCACCACGTCCTGCTCGATGATCGGACCGGCGTCCAGCTCTTCGGTGACGTAGTGGCAAGTGGCGCCAATCAGCTTCACACCACGCATCGAGGCCTGGTGGTAAGGCTTGGCCCCCACGAACGACGGCAGGAAGCTGTGGTGGATGTTGATCACCTTGTGCGCGTACTCGCTGCACAGCTCAGGCGGCAGGATTTGCATGTAGCGCGCCAGCACCACCACTTCAGCATCGTGCTGCTTGACCAGGCGCGACACTTCGGCAAACGCCGGCTCTTTGTTCTGCGGATCCACCGGCACATGGTAGTAAGGAATGCCGTGCCACTCGACCATGCTGCGCAGGTCGTTGTGGTTGGAGATCACACAGGAAATTTCGCAGTCCAGCTCGTCGCTGTGCCAGCGGTGCAGCAGGTCGGCCAGGCAGTGGGATTCACGGCTGGCCATCAACACCACGCGTTTTTTCTGCGCGGTGTCGGTGATACGCCAGTTCATCGAGAACTCTTCGGCGATCGGGGCAAATGCCTCACGAAAAGCCTCCAGACCAAACGGCAAGGAGTCGGCCCGAATTTCGTGACGCATGAAGAACCAGCCACTGAGATTGTCCGAGTGATGGCTCGCTTCAGTGATCCAGCCATTGTGTGACGCCAGAAAGTTACTGACCTTAGCAACGATGCCGACGCCGTCCGGGCAAGCGATCACTAGCCGAAAAGTGCGCATAGGGGAAAAACTCCAGAACTTCGCAAAGGCCGCCATTCTAGCGATTGCGCAGAAAAACTGCAGTATTGATCAGCAATTGCCCCATCTGCCGCCTGCGCAAGCAGGCCGTCGTCGACCGATTAGCAGCACTGCATGCTGGCGCAGGACGCCTTGTGAGAATACGCAAGAAGGCCTTTGTGAATAACTGTGATCATTACCGCTGATGTTTTAACTGTCAGTGTATTTGTCTGCCATTGACTCTAATCAAATCAAATAAAAGTTCGCTTATATGTTTACTTGATGAAACACCCTGACTATTATTGCGCCACTGTCCCCTGCATCCTGCGCCTAACATAAGGTAGTCCTCATGTCCCTGATCAACGAATACCGCGCCACCGAAGAAGCTATCAAAGAGCTGCAAGCCCGTTTGAAGAACCTGTCCCAAGACGACAAACTGCAAACCGAGCTGGAATTCGAAGGCAAACTGCGCACCCTGATGGGCGAATACTCCAAATCCCTGCGCGATATCATCGCCCTGCTGGATCCGGAATCTAAAGTTAAAGCCCCACGCGGCGCAGTGAAAACTACCGGCACCAAGCGTGCACGCAAGGTTAAACAATACAAGAACCCGCACAACGGCGAAGTCATCGAAACCAAAGGTGGCAACCACAAGACTCTGAAAGAGTGGAAAGCCAAGTGGGGCGGCGACGTGGTTGAAGGCTGGGCAACCCTGCTGGGCTAAGCCGCGACCCGTCTCGCAGGTTCACTTGCGAACAAAAAAACGCCAGCTTTCGCTGGCGTTTTTTTTTCCATGTTATTCAACACATTTCATCAGGGCATTTCAAATATCCAAACGTTTGCGCAATAGCGCCACGTACTCGCGCCATTCCTGCAGAACCTCAAGCGTTCCGCCCGCGGCATTCTGCGACCATTGCTCGCAGGCTTGATCAAATGCCTGCACGGTATTGGGCGCTCCCCATCGAGCATCGCTCAAACGCTGCTGGCAAAATAATTTCCAGCGTTCTTGCTCCTGTTCATTCAAGGTCTCGGGGAAGTTACGCGCGCGATATCGAAATAATAATTCCGGTAAACGTTCATCATCGAACGGCCATTGTTCTTGCGCTAATTGCTGTGGGTCGGCCGCTCTCACTTGCTCGCATAAACGTCGGTCACGGTCACCAATGAAACCATCGTACAACTGTTGCTCAGGGTCATCGCTGGGGGTGAAGTCGTCCTGGGCATAAATGGCTGGAACTTTATCTCGCCAAAGTTCCTGTGCGTCACTTAGCCGCAGCGCGCGCGCCTGATACAGCGCCATGTCCAATTGCAGTCGTTGCTGATCCTCGGCCCGCAATACCGACAACGGCGCCACTACCGGGCAGCGGTTGATGTGAATCAGTTTGAGCGGCACCGCAAGCGCCCCCTCGGGCAAATCCGCATGGCGGGTGTACAGGCGCTGACGCAGGGTTTCGACGTCATCTGCCAGCAGGCCCTCGGGGTCCAGGTGCAGGTCGCAGACAATCAGTGCATTACGATTGCGCGGATGCCAGGCCAGCGGCAGGACGACGCCCACATAACTGCGCTCGGCAGAAAAGCGCCCGGAGATATGCACCATCGGTTGCAGCAGGCGAATCTGGTCCATGACTTTTTGTTTGCTGCGCAACTTGAACAGCCAGTCATAGAGCTTGGGCTGACGGTCACGAATCAGCCGCGCCAGGGCAATGGTGGCGCGCACATCGGACAAGGCTTCGTGGGCCTGGCCATGGTCCAGGCCGTTGGCGACCGTCAGGCGTTCGAGCTTGAGCGTGACACGCCCTTCTTCCTGCGGCCAGACGATGCCGTCCGGGCGTAATGCATAGGCCGCACGCACCACGTCGATCAGGTCCCAGCGGCTGTTGCCGCCCTGCCATTCGCGAGCATAGGGGTCGAAAAAATTGCGGTACAAGCTGTAGCGCGTCATTTCATCGTCGAAACGCAAGGTGTTGTAGCCGGCGCCGCAGGTCCCCGGGGCTGCCAGTTGGGCATGCACCCGGGTCATGAAGTCGGCTTCGCTCAAGCCCTGCTCGGCCAGGCGACTCGGGGTGATCCCGGTGATCGCGCAGGCGGCCGGATGCGGCAGGATGTCGTCGCTGGGCTGACAGTAGAGATTGACCGGCGCATCGATCTCGTTGAGGTCGAAGTCGGTGCGGATCCCGGCCACTTGCAGCGGGCGGTCGCAGCGCGGGGTGATCCCGGTGGTTTCGTAGTCGTACCAGAAGATAGAGGTCACGGGCTGTTCCTGAACTTGAGACCGACGAAGTCTAGGCGCTCAAGCGCTGCGCCGGCCAGCTATCTTGCTTTAGAACGTTACGTGGCAAAGTCAGGATCGCCCAGACACAGGTCGTTTGCGCTGGCGAAGGCTGCTAGCATCGAGCCCAGGTAACGTCCCGAACTGGCTCCATCACCAGGCTGCCCATGATCCCTACCTCAGCACTGCCAAGGAAAGCACCGCTGCCCCCGCCTCTGGATACGCGGTACCAGGTCGAAACGCCCGAAGGCATCGACTTGCCACTGCGCCCGGCCGGATTGCCGCCCCGCGCCCTGGCATTTGCCATCGACCTTGGGCTGCGCGCCTTGATACTGGGCCTGCTGTTCCTCGGCCTGGGGTTTCTCGGCAAGCTGGGCATGGGGCTGGGCTCGCTGCTGCTGTTTGTCGTCAGTTGGTGGTACATGGTGCTGTTCGAAGTCCTCAACCAAGGCCGTTCGCCCGGAAAACAACTGCTGGGATTGCGCGTGGTGCAGGACGACGGTACCCCGGTCGGCTGGTCGGCCTCGCTGATCCGCAACCTACTGCGGTTCGTCGATATGCTGCCCCTGGGCTACGCCCTGGGCGCCATTAGTTGCCTGCAGCATCCGACCTTCAAGCGCCTGGGCGACATGGCCGCCGGCACCCTGGTGATCTATCGCGAACAGCCGGTACACCGCCCGCAGTTGCCAGCCGCCCAGCCCCTGCGCGCGCCTTTTACCTTGAGCCTGAATGAGCAACGCGCAGTGCTGGGTTTTGCCGAACGCCAGGCGCAGCTTTCCAGCGCACGGGTCACTGAACTGGCGACGCTGCTCGCCGAGCCACTGCAGGTCGCGCCGACGCAGGCAGTCGCCGAGCTCAATGGCATCGCCCGTGGCTTGTTGGGGCCGACATGAAGCAAAGCCAGTTCGAAATCCGCCATCAAGCCTACTGGCAGCAGTTCGCCCACCGGCTCGATCTACTGGAGCGCGGCAAGGCCAACGCCGAGGAGGCCCGCGCATTCCCCAGGGACTATCGGCGCCTGTGCCAACACCTGGCGCTGGCGCAGGAGCGCGGCTACAGCAGTTACCTGGTCGACCCCTTGCAGCACCTCGTGCTGCGCGGACACCAGCAGTTGTACCGCCATCGCAGCCACCTCGGCGCCGAGTTGCTAGCCTTTGTCCTGGCCGGCTTTCCGCGCCTGGTGCGTGAGCAATGGCCGTTCGTGCTGGCGGCCGGCCTGTTGTTTTTCGGCTCGCTGCTGGGCACCGCCTTGTTGGTGTACCTGTTTCCCGACCTGGTCTACAGCATCATGCCGGGCGATCAGGTCGCGCAGATGCAAGGTATGTACGACCCGGCCGCCGGACACCTGGGCCGCGACACCGAGCGCGCCGCCAGCGATAACTGGGTGATGTTCGGCTACTACATCATGCACAACATCGGCATAGCCTTTCAGACCTTCGCCAGCGGCCTGCTGTTTGGCCTGGGCAGTGTGTTTTTCCTGATGTTCAACGGGCTGCTGATCGGGGCCATTGCCGGCCACCTGACGCGCATCGGCTACGGCGAAAACTTCTGGTCGTTCGTCGTCGGCCACGGTGCCTTTGAACTCAGCGCCATCGCCCTGGCCGGTGCGGCTGGCTTGCAACTGGGCTGGGCGCTGATCGCCCCCGGGCGGCTACCCCGAGGTGAAGCCCTGCGTCTGGCCGCGCGCAAGAGCGTGCTGATGATTTGCGGGGTGATGCTGTTCCTGCTGATTGCTGCGTTCATCGAGGCCTATTGGTCGGCACGCACCGGGCCGGCGCCGCTGAGCAAATACCTGGTAGGGGCGGCCCTGTGGTTACTGGTGGGGCTCTACCTGTTCGGTGCGGGACGGGGTCGCCATGCGCCTGAATGACGCCAGCGTCGTGATTCGCCCACGCACCACCTGGGAAGCCATGGACCTGGGGATCCTGCTGAGCCAGCGTCATCGCCGGGTGCTGATGAGCAGTTGGGCGCTGGTCACCGTGCCAGTGTTTGTCCTGCTCAGCGTGCTGCTGTGGGAATCCCCCGCACTCGCCCTGGGGCTGTTCTGGTGGCTGAAGCCGGCGTTCGAGCGCCTGCCGTTGTACATCCTTTCCAGCGCGTTGTTCGGCCAGGCGCCCAGCGTGCAGCAGGCCTTGCGCCAATGGCCACGCCTGCTCAAGCCACAGTTGCTCGCCAGCCTGACCTGGCGACGCCTGAGCCTGAGCCGCAGCTTCACCTTGCCGGTGCTGCAGCTAGAGGGACTGGGCGGCGTGGCGCGCCAGCAGCGCCTGGCGGTGTTGCAGCAACGCGACGCCGGGGCAGCGCGCTGGCTGACACTCATTGGGATGCTGCTGGAAAGCGTGCTGTGGATCGGCACCATCAGCCTGTTCTACCTGTTCCTGCCTGGGCAGATCGAACTGGATTGGGATTGGCAAACCATGATCGCCAGCAGCGCTCAGGACTGGCTGTGGCTTGAGCACCTGAGTAACGCGCTGTACGTGCTGATCCTGATCGTCTGGGAACCGGTGTATGTCGCCTGTGGTTTCAGCCTGTACCTGAACCGGCGCACCACGCTGGAAGCCTGGGACATCGAGCTGGTATTCCGGCGCCTGCGCCAACGCCTGAGCGCGGTGGTCGCCAGCGTGCTGATCCTCGGCCTGCTGCTGGTAGGGCCTGCCGGGCAACCGCTGCTGGCCGCCGAATCGAGCGCTGCGCCCGCCAGCCCACGCCTGCTCCAGCAACCCCTCAACAGCCAGGCTGCCAGCAGCGCCGTCAATGCCATACTCGACGCCCCACCGTTCAAGAACACCGAGACCCTGACCCGCTATCGCCTGGGTGACGGCGAGCCCGAACGAACCCAGGCGGGCCAGGCACCCGGCTGGCTCAAGGCGTTGCTCGAGTTGTTCGACACCCCGCGCTTGACCAGCCTGGCGTCTATCATCGAAGTCCTGTTGTGGGCAACGGTCATCGGCCTGCTGGTGTTACTGGCCTGGCGCTACCGCGAGTGGCTGCAAACCTTCGTCAGCCGCCGCCCAGCACCGCAACTCAGCCCCCAGCGCCCGCTGCCGGCGCAACTGTTCGGCCTCGACCTAGGCCGTGACTCCCTGCCGGACGACGTCGCCGCCGAGGTCGAGCGGCTCTGGGCGAGCCAGCCTCGTGAGGCCCTCGGCTTGCTGTATCGGGCGCTGCTGGTGCGCTTGCTGCACGACTACGCGTTGCCGTTGACCAGTGCCGACACCGAAGGCCAGGTGCTGGACCATGTCCAGCGTCTGCAGCAGCCGCAACTGCATGCCTTCAGCAGCACCCTCACCGTGCATTGGCAAAATATCGCCTACGGTCACCGCGTCCCGCCACTCGCCCTGCAAACACAACTCTGCGCAGGTTGGCGCGCGCTGTTCGGCCACGGAGTGGGTCAATGAACCGGCTGCAGATGGTTCTCGGCACACTGCTGGCCGGGCTGCTAGCGGCGGTCGCGGTCTACCTGTTCCTACAGGCCACGCCCTATGCAGAAACCATCGACCACGGCCCCTCCCCCGAAGCCCAGGCCAACCCGTACCTGGCCGCCGAGCACTTTTTGCGCCAGCAAGGGCTGCGCGTCAGCCACGCCAACAGCCTCGATACCCTGCCCCCGCTGCCCTCCCGGCAACACAGCCTGTTGCTCCTGGGGGAGCGCGTCGACATGACACCGGCGCAGGTCGAGCAAGTGCTGGCCTGGGCCCACGCCGGCGGCCGCCTGCTGCTGGTTGCCGAGGCCCTGTGGGACGCCAAGGCCGGCAAAAGCGCCGACCTGCTGCTGGACCGGGTCCAGGTGCAGCAATCCATGAGCAAGGACCTCAAGGAGCCACCGCCCGAGGCTACGACAGACCCCTATCCCACCCTGACCAAGCTTTACCTGGAAGACGAACAAGCGCCGGCCTATGCCAGCTTCGATCCGCAGTTCCACCTCGAAGACCCGCACAACCTGGCCCAGGCCTGGGCCAACAGCGCCCTGGCCACGCACATGATGCAACTGCCCTACGGCGAAGGCCTGATCACGGTGATCACCGATGCCGACCTGTGGAAAAACCCCAACATCGGCCACTATGACAACGCCTGGCTGCTCTGGTACCTGAACGCCGACACCGAAGTCACCCTGCTGTTCGACATTGCCCACGACCACCTGCTGACCCTGTTGCTGCGGTATTTCCCCCAGGCGCTGGTGGCCCTCGCTGCATTGCTTGGCCTCTGGTGCTGGCACGTCGGCTGGCGCCAGGGCCCATTAATCGCCCCAGCGACCAAGGCTCGCCGGCAGTTGCAGGAGCACGTGGGCGCCAGTGCTGACTTCCTGCTGCGCAACGCCGGGCAACACAGCCTTCTGCAAGGCCTGCAACACGATGTGCAACGCCGCGCCCGGCAGCGGCACCCGGGCCTGGAACAGCTGGAAACTGCCGAACAATGGCAGGTCATCGCACGCTTGACCGGCCACCCGGCCGACACCATTGGCCAGTTGCTCGGCCCCTTGGCGAAACGACGACTGTCCAGCAGCGAATTCAGCCGCCAGGTCGCCCACCTGCAAACCCTCAGGAATGCCTTATGATCTGGATCCTTGCGGCAGTTAGATCTGCATGGTAGTTAGAGTCTTAGATCTATCTGACAGGGAGTGAAGGGCTTCCGCAACAGCCTTCACACAATCGATGCAGACAGAGCAAAAAGTGATCTGTTGATAAATGGGTGGTAGATGGAGCTTGTGTGGGGCACAGAGGATTTCCTGATCGCAGGACAGCCGTACCGAGGGTTTCCGATTCTGCTGTGGGATTCGATGGAGAGCTGCACCCAAGCCAATCAGTTCTTCCGCCATTACCTCCTTCGCGGGGAGATCGGCTCGAAGGAATCCTGGCCGAGTACCGGACGAGCGCTGTACGATTACTTCAGCTTCTTGCAAGCCCATGATCTTGATTGGCGAGACGTAGCCCGTGGTGAAGCCAAAAGCCTTGTGGCTGCCTACAGGGACTACTGCCTGGTGACATGCGAACTGGCGCGCAACACTACTCGCCAGCGACTGACGTACATCTGCAAGTTCTACGAATTCGCTCTGGATAAAGGCTGGGTGAGGCGCCTACCGTTTGGTCACGAAGAACGCACCGTTCCACGCGATACGAGCCTCTTAGAGCATGTTGATGCCAGTGGAGGCAAAGCCTTGGTGAACGATGTGATGCCGCGCCGTCACAGGCCCCTGCCCAAATTCCTGAGCATGTCTCAGACCAAGTCACTTCTGGCCGTCTCGGACAATCCACATCACCGAATCATGATTCAGCTGGCTCTACGCACAGGCATGCGTCGTAACGAACTGGCGACCTTCCCGGTGGCGTACATTTTCGACCCAGATAAAGCTGGGCGAACCGAACGTAATCTTTGCATTCGGCTTGATCCTTTCGACGGCAGCGGCATGGAGACCAAGGGTAGCAAGGAGCGAGAGATCCGTATAAGTCGCAAGTTCATGGTCGAACTCTACCGCTACGTGAGCAAAATGCGCGGCGAACGCGCGTCTCTAGGTAAAGATCAGAAGGCCCTCCTTCTTAACCATCTAGGAGAAACCTATGGCAGCGCCGGCAAGAGCCTGAACCGGATTATTAGTGAGACAGGTAAACTGGTTGGAGTAGAAGTCCACGCGCACATGCTGCGCCACACCTACGCCACCCACACTTTAGTAAACCTCCAGCGTAACCCACAGAATGGTATCGAGCCTCTGGTATTCCTCCAGCGGCAACTCGGCCACAGTTCGATCCAGACCACCATGGTGTACTTGCACCTGATCAACGAAATGGCCGATGAGGCCGTGTTGGCATATGACGATGAGCTAAACGAAATGGCTGGAGCAGTTTGATGGGGAAGCGCAAGGTATTTACCAAAACTGACCTAAGCGTCCCGCAAGTCGAGCACAGCATCGATATGGCAGGCAATGTGATCATTTTGCCCGAGGTAGTGCCTCCGGCTAATAGTGTGGTCAAGTTCGGTCGCAACAGCACCAGTCTCCGGAGTTTCGATTTTGGCCGATGGTATGGCGCTGGAATTGATGTCATAGCGTATGCATGTCAGCGTCAGATTGAGCGATTTCTAGCTGGACAGGACAATCCTGTATCCGCCACCACCATAGTGAGCTACTGCAACATTGGGCTGCGACATTTTCTTGAATACTGCATGCTCCAGGCGACAGCTTTTGAGCGTTGCTTGACGCTGGATGATGTGAACCGGCGCCTCATCGATGGCTATATAAGCCATCTGGCTGGACTGAACATAGAGACAACCAGCCAAAAAAACACCTACGCAAAGACGAAGTCGGTGCTTAACGCCCTCGCCCAGCGCGGCATATTGCATTGGATCACGTCCGGAGATGAGGCCACCTTCCCAAGGAACCCATTTCCAAATTCCAATCGAAAGTTCAAGGGTGAGACAGCACTATCCAAGCGTGAACGGCAAGAGTTCACGGCGGCATTGCGGCAGGCGATCAGGCCAATTTGGGCGGATGGAACCGCGATAACAAGCGACTTATTGATCTACGCTCTTTTGGTAGTAGCACTGCATACCGGACGTAACACGACTCCCTTGCTGGAAATGGGCCGCAATTGCCTGCGCCCCCATCCCAAAGACGACACCGTTTTCCTAGTGCTGTGGAAGCGACGTGGTTACAACACGAGCAAAGTGGCTCTGCGGGCCGAATCAAAAACCGAACGTGAGCTGGAAGCAACTCCCAGCGTCAGGACTAACGTGGAACGACTAATACGTCGGGTGATGGTACTGACTGAGCCCTTAGATTCAGAGGCACCGGACGACCTCAAGGGGCGCGTATGGCTGTACCGCATCCGCGCTTCGGCTTCAAAAGGCCAAGTCTCAGCACTGCATATTAACTTATTGAAACAAGGGATAAGCCGCCTCGTAGCTGAGTATAGCTTGAAGGACATCGACGGAAATCCGTTACGCATCAACATCTCACGCCTCCGTAAAACCTTCGCTAACCGCATCTTCGAGTTGGCAGATGGCGATCTCGCAACCACTGCTGCCGCGCTTGGTAACTCCCCAAGGGTAACGGATCAAAGTTATCTGGCGCCCACCGAAGATGCTCGCCGAAACTGGCAATTCATGGGAGAGGTGCTGGTGCAGGAGTTGCTGACGGCGACCATCGGCGCGACCTACAAAGACACTCCGTTAGCCCGCTGTGCTGATCCACACAATGGTCAGTTTGCCCCGAAGCGTGAGGGGGCAACTTGCATGAACTTTGTGAACTGCCTGCGCTGCAAACACTTCGCGGTGACCGCGGAAGACCTGTACAAGCTTTTCAGCTTCTACTTCCGAGTGCTGGCAGAACGCTCCCGCATGGATAAGCGCCGTTGGACACGTGAGTACGCCCACATCCCTCGCCTAATCGACCATTACATCGTTGCCGAGGCGATACGTCGTGGCGCCTTCAAAGCTGCCGCCGTGGACGTCGCTCGTGAGCGTGCCCGTATCCAACCACATCCATTCTGGTCAGTTGAGTTCATCAACAGCCTTGAGGTTTTTTCATGAACGACAGAACCTCGGTAGCACTACCCTTTGAGTCCATTACCGCCCAGCCTGGCGATGTACGCGGCCTTTCCGAAAATGAGCGTGACAACCTCATCATCACTGCAACCCAGGTCGATGGGCACTGGGTGATCCTCAGTCGCTACGGTGATGACATATGGCAAATCGACGGCTTTCCTAGCAACGTTTCCACGAGCACCAGACAGCTGAACTTTGGCAACCTGCCACAGACATTTAGATCGATGATGAAGGCATTGCTCTATCGCTACATGAGGCGAGGCCGTCGTGATGGTGTACAGCCAAAAGGCGCGTCTATTCGTGATTTATTTAGCACTGCAACGCCATTTCTGCGGCACCTAGATACGCTTGGGATCAAACATTTAGGTGGGGTTACTCCAATGATCGCAGCAACCTATGTGGCCGCCTGCAAGGCACACAGGTTCGGCAGCGCTAGCAAGCCTCTATCGATAGAGACACTACGTGCGCGTTACAGCGCGGTGGAGGCGATCTATGAGCTAAGCCACTACACCGATAATGGGATGCCGCAACATCCATGGCCAGACACTTCACCAGTATCAATGGCAGGAGGTTTCGGCGGGATCACTGGGGGAAAGACGCCGCTAATCCCTGACGACGTGTTCTGCAAATTGTTCGAGCGTGCTGATATCCAATTGGAACGAGGAAAGAAATTACTCGACCTTCGCGATGACTTAGACTCTATCGAGGCGAAACTCAAAGGCTTAAGTAACGAAGGCATAATCTTGCGTAAAAACCGACACCTGGAGGCTATGGGCTGGGAGGGAGGTTTAAGAGTATTCAATGCTTCGCTAATAGACCTGCGGACAGCCTGCTACATCGTTTTGGCAAGCACCTCTGGCTGTCGGAACCACGAGTTGGCCAACTTGCAGTCGGGCGCACATCATCGTACCGAAGACGACCATGGCACCGTCTACCACTGGATGCGCGCTCTATCTGAAAAGACCGACGCCGGGATGCATGATTGGATGATTCCCGAGGCCGCAGTGCGCGCCCTGCGCGCCATAGAGCGCTGGGCTGCGCCCTACCAAGCGATGATTGCCGACGAGATTATCAAGCGACGTCGCGTTAACCCCCTGGATCCTCAGATCGCAGAAGCAAAAAAACACCGCCATTCGCTTTTTCTCAGTGTGCATGCGAGCACACGCTATCAGGTGCGGACTTTAACAGGTAGCACTTGGGACATCTACATTAAGAAATTCGCTAAAGATTGCGGACTTAGTTGGCGCCTTGCCAGCCACCAATTTCGGCGCAAGTTCGCAAACTATGCGGCACACAGCCGCTTCGGCGACTTGCGCTACCTCAAGGAGCATTACGCACACTGGTCACTGGACATGACCCTCGGATACGCCATGGACGAAAGCTGGGGACAGCATCTGGATCTTGAACTGTACTCGGAAATCCAAGATGAGCTGGAGGACATCAAACTCGGCGTCGTCGACAACTGGATGGGCGATGAGTCGTTGGCAGGAGGCTATGGACGCTCCATCAAGGGGTGGAAGCGGGAGCCGGAGAACCTGCTGATCTTCAAAGATCGCGCCTCTATGCTGAAATCCATTTCCGAGAGCACAGCCATCCGCAGCAATGGCCACGCCTGGTGTACAGCGGACAATGACGGCTGCGTTGGCAATACCCTTGAACGCACCCGCTGCACTGGCTGCGACCACTCGGTGATCGGGAGTACCCACGCCCCCATCTACCAGCGACTCTACGATGATCTGAAAGGGCTGCTGCTCTGCAAGGACATTGGCGAAGGAGGTCGCCTACGCGTGGAGCGCGACCTGAACCGCTGCCGGGAGGTGTTAGTACAACTGGGTATGCCTCCTGAGGATCTGAGTGCATGAAGATCAAGGACAAATCATCCAATTACAAGCCTGCTGTGGATCGAGCGAAGGATCTGAAGCTAGCCATCTATGCCATCCAGAAAGGTCGGGCTCGTACCGGTGAAACTAAGGTGACCATCGCCGCTGTGGCCCGTGAGGCGGGAGTATCGACGGCGCTCATTCATAATCATTACGCAGCAATCGCTGAGGAGATACGACAGATCCAGGGGCGATCTAGTCGCGCCATGCGAGATGTCAAACATCAAGATCTTATTGCCGAGCGTCAGAAGTCTAAGGGCTACCGTCATGAGATTGAGGAGCTTCAGGCCAAGCTCGCCAGGCTCGCATCCATCAATGAGGTACTGCTGTACGAGAACGAGACGCTAAAGGCTAAGATGAAAGAACGAAACGTGGTGGAACTGGTTTCGTCCGCCCGTATAGATAAGTCTCGCATCTGACGGAGGTCTCCGCTCATTGACATCAAACAAATCCGATTAGTCATCAACGCTACCGTTGTCGTGACATGCCCCTCCAGGGACGGCTGTCATTAACATAGCCTGGCTACGACGAGTTTTGGCCCTGCGGGCTCCCAGCCTCACGCCTGCACGCTCCACTTGCTCTAAGTGATGAGCATTCACCATACATGCCGTTCTAGCATTCAAAGTTCTCCCTATCAGCTCAAGGTTTTCCGAAACCAACCGTTTGTTATGGGTAAGTACCCTTTTTGAGCGCCGGCTTTGACCCGATCTACACATGACTTCGCACAGCGCCTGAGCGGCGCCTTATTGTTCCCCTTCACGATTCTCGGCAACCGCCAACGGCGCACATGGGAGCGGCTGATCAGCTACATCGAATCCTCAGCCTGCACATCCGAATTCAACAAAGCGGCAGCCTATGCCGAGGGTTATGCCCATGCTATGGCCGATAGCGGACAGATCGATATCTCCACAGATCGGGATCTGCTGATCATTGCAACGGTAGATGCATGGCGATGCGCCCGTACTAAGCTACCGCTCCCACATACTTCTGAGCATCCGATCAAAGATGAGGCCGGGCAAATGGGTTGGGGTTGGCTATTCTGGAAAGACAAGCGCCCCGCGTGGGTTCAGGCAGAAGAACGGGAATTCATCAAAGCTGCGAACCGCCTGAAGTCGCTTCAGGCAACGCCTCGCGGCGGCATGCGAGTTGGCCCCGAGGAGCTCAGTGATCAGATCCTTGATGCCCGAGAGCGGTATAAAGACCTGGTTAAAAGGCCGCATCAAGGTCATGCGCTAGGTGCTGTAGAGTCATGAAGCCGGCCTAGGAGTTAGCTCGCGATCACTCACTCAGGTACAAATTTTGCGCTGGCGTTGAAATGCGCCACCTGCACCACTTCCCACTGGTCAAAGAAGACTTGTTTGGTGCAATCCACTCCTTCTCCACCAACGCTGGCGTGTCTCTTCCCCGACTTCTTGAGATGGTAAGCGCAGCCGACAATCTCAATGTAGGCATTTTGCGGATTTGGCCTGAAGTCACCAGCGACCCGCAACGTCTGCTCAGGCTTGGATTTGGGGAGGACAAACACGACCCGGAAAGTCGAACCATCCTTGTAGCCCTCAACACTACCAGCACTCCATTTGTACCCAGGCAAACGGAACGTTCCGGATATCTTACTGTTGGTTGCCTGTCGGATGTTCATCGTTCCTGATTGACCGCCAAAGTCAATGTTCCACTCACCGGACAAATCCACGCGGTTCGTGTCGCTTTTATTGAAGTGGGGATAATTCATCACCAGCGCTGGGATGATCATGATCTTCCGAATCGCCGAAGTCGCCTCGACATCTCCAGACCTATAGTAAGCAACGAGACTCACCGGCTCATCCGACACCTTGAGAGCCTTCACCTTGGTGGTCAAAGGCACCAGGGTCGAGCCGTCAATCGCAGGAACACCCAACGTCGGTGATGGGGTAAATTTGATGTGCTTCTGATCGGTACGAATTTCAACAGTGCCAGCAGGTATAGATTTTGCCGAACCTACAGAATCTACACGCACGTCGACGGGGAATTCGTCCCCCACATGTACGGACTCCGGAGCGATGATCTCTACTCGGGCCTCAGCCTTCTTCCATAGGCTCGACGTTTGTTCGATTACGGGCACAGCCGCCGTTATAGCTGCCGTAGCGGTTGAAACGCCCAACACAAGCCACTTCGCAGTCTTCGATAGGCCTGACCAAGCCTTTTTTATCCACTGCATGCTAGTTGATCCCACCCAGCTTCGAGTCAATCCTCATCGAGTTGGGGAAATATGAGCGTCCGGTATCGCCGAATCTGCGTTTGAGCGTTGGAAGAGTGATTTGAGCACCCGCCCCACCGTCCATAGCCAACGCTCGGTGAATATGCAGGCCACGATCCTCAGCGATCCTTTTGTAGACCTCTGCAAAATCGACCAACGTGGCAGCTTGCCCGAAGGTTTGAAATGTCCCCACGAGAAGGATATCTCCCTCGCGGGTGAAGCCAATCGCCACTCGATTGAATTCTGCGTCGCGCAGATTTTTGGCGACGTCGACTTTGCCGCTGTTGATGATGATGGGTTTGGACTGAAGGGCGTCTGACCAGGCACCAGCTTGGTTTCTGTTTGACGCTGGTATGACTTTCGCGTGTCCGTTCTGGTCAGAAACCAGCACACCGCCGTGATCCCACGGAATCAGGTTAACCAAGCGCTTACCATTGGAGCGAACCAGGCCCAGTGGCTGCTCTTTCCCGTTTAACTTGAAACCAAAGAAACCGCCACTTGCGATCACCAAGGTGTTCTTCTTCACCAACGGGGCGTAAAGGGATTCTGCGGTTCCCTTTTTCTCGATTTTATGAACGGAGAGAGTCGAGGTACCGTTTGGGATGTACACCGCCACAATCTGGTACTCACCTGATTGATGAAGGGTGACATCGCCCTCGTGAGGAAGTGGCCACTGGAAAACTTCATGCTCTTGGTCGAAAATTGAGACCAGATTCGCGCCGTTAGCAGAGGACAAACAAAAGGTCGACATGAAGCAAAGCAGTAACGCTGACATCCATTTCATTTACCAAATACACCCGTTCATTCGCACAAATCGTCGACAGAGGAACCGCAGACGTGAGCATCACCGCGCAAGCCATTCCACGTACGCCAGGCGTGCTCGTTTCGAACAGCCCACAGCCGGGAAAGCTATGCACTATGCGAACGTGGCTAATTAGTGGCCATTTTGCGTCATCTCAATCTGCAAAGCCAGCAGTGCGGCCATCCAGGACGACTGCCGCACTCATCGGTGAGATCAATTCCAGAATTGCGAATATGCCTACATGTTTACGGAGCAGAGAAAACTAGGGTGATGGCCTATGACAACGACGGCCCTCGTCCAATACGTTATGAAAGTCTCGTGCGTTGAAGCACGGGTACATAGACTGTCATGAGGAATTGTCTCTTCTCAGGCGGTACGGATACCCGAGCAACCCTCCAAGACACCTCCCGCGAAACCAACCTGGCGGTGCCCTTCCCGCAGGCTCTTGCGAAGCCGATTTGCCTGACCTATGATCAGGTTAGGCGGTGATGGTCGCCTGGCGCCTGTTTCGCGAAGCAATAGCCCATCGTAGATACACCCTTTCGTTTTACATCGGCATGTCCCTAACCAGGCGCTGCCCGGTGAACAGGCAATCGGTAACCAAAGCGTCGAATGGTTTTGGAGACTTTGCTATGTCCGATTTTTCCCCTATCAGCATCATCAAATCGCAAGCGAAGCAGCATGCTCGTGAACACGACATGAAGCTTTCTGCTGCCCAAGAAGCGCTTGCGCGTCAGGCAGGGTTCGAGAAGTACCACGAGCTCGTTGTCGTCGCCCAGCGGAACCCATCGGATCCTCGCTTGATGCTCGCCGCCTTTGGCGTGCGTGACTTCAAGGACGCGATCCACGAGGACGACGTGTTCTCCGAACTGGATCAGGAGCTTGAGCACATGCTGTCCGGCGCGATGGCCGAGACCAACGCCAGTGAGTTTGCTATCGGTGAATACGAGGTGGAGTCTGCCGCGTATGAAGTTGCTACTGGGGTGCTCAAGCTGGGTATGTCCATCACCTACGAAGGCCAGCAGGATCCTGACCGGGTGTACTACGGCAGGGCTTTCTTCCTCAAGGCGGATGTTGATCTGATTCGCCGCGACGGCAACTGGTCGCTCGGTGAGGACGGTGTTTCCATCACCAGTAGCGAAACGGACGCAGACCGTGATCGCAGGGATGAATGGGACTACATGGCACAGCAGCAGTCCGCTGAAGCCGAGGAAAACCGTCCCCGCAGTAGCATGGCGCAAGCGCTGGCGAGTGAGCTTCGGATATCCTTGGACGATGCCGAGCTTCTGGCAGACGCGGACGTAAACCCGAACACCTCGGATGACGGGATGATCTACAGCTATTGGGTAGACGTTGAGCCGTATGCCGAGGGAGCTCTGCGGGCTGACCTGCTGGCCCGGTTCGGCACCCTGGAGTTCGAGCTGGACGTCAATTTCTTCGACGACATCCATCCTGACATGTAACTGAACTGGGGGTGGCTGGCTGCGGATGCTGGCCACCTTCAACTCCGTCCATACGTTCTGCGATAGGGATGACTTCAGCATGCAGGTGATCAGTGCGACCCAGGCAATGCGGCGTTCCGTAGGCTTATGAAGCTCCTGCAGGAGCTGCCTGAAGCCCCAACTCAACTTCGCTCAGAGTAGTCCTCTTAACCGCCACCGCTTCCCGCCACGTCGACGTTGGACGAGACAAATCAAATCCGCAAAAAAATCCGAAAAATTCGAACCGATACCCCGCTGCAAGCCAAGCATGGCAGAAGTTTCAGGGCTTATTTGACTCTGAGAAACTGATGCTCAAGCTTGCATCATCGATCAGTGAAGCGGCTAATGGCTCGCCCCTACGGGGACAGCTGTCGTGAACCGCACCCCGGCTTCGCCAGGTTCCGGCCCTGCGGGCTTCCATCTGCTCGCCTCTGGCCCAGATTGGGCCGGCGCGCTCCGCTTGCAGTTTTGCCCACAAACGCTAATCACTGATCGCTCCGTTGAGTCACCACCTGCTGCTCATTAGTTACGTCCATTTCCTGCGCATCAGCCGCTGAGCTACCATCGAGATACACCTGATCAGCCAGGTTCCGGGGAGGACACACATGCCGAACGTTTGGTCAAAGCTGCCAGAGATCATTGGCGCCTGGGTTGGCCTGGCAATCGGACTGTTCCTGATGCCCCTCTTCTTCCTCCCCGCCTTCCTGTTCGGCTGGATTATGTGGGACTGGGCTTCGCCGGCAGCCATCTATTCGTTCCTCTACGACAAGACCTTCATGACCATCATCGGGGTAGCCTTGCTGCTGCTCCTGATTTGGACGGAGGGGTTTAAGGCATCGCTGGATGAGGCGCCCTTCCTGGCTAACCTTAAGGCAACCGGCACGGCTCCCGGCTGGTTCTGGAGGGTATTTCTCTACCGGAACAGCAAGCTCGCTAAGGCCTATAGGAACATCGACGACTTCGAGCAATACCTTTCGCAAGTTGACCCAGACCTCTACAGGCATCATACCCAGGCCCTGTCCTTCTTCCCCGCCTGGCTCGAGGAATATGTGAGTGGCCACACCCGGCGCAGACATATTCGCTACACACGAAATGGGCCAGTGAACGTCAGGTCGCACTATGTCAGTGGCCACACCAGGGCGAGACGTCGCTGACGTGGCGGGTGAATGGAAAAAAATTAGATGCAGGTGAGCAGCGCAACTCCGGCAATACGGATGGTGTTGCAGGATGGTCATCCATGATGATCACTGGGGAGGCCCCTACGAACTACACGCCAACTTCTTGGATGATATTGAGCGCGACTTCTAAGCTAATCAGATGATGGCCAGCTCCAACGCGCTGGCCATTCAGAACACCCTCTGACGTCTTCAGCCATTTCAAAACAGGCTGTGCACGTCGACCAGAACAATGATGCTGGTGGAAGAAAGTGGCGCATCGCCACTTTCCACCTACGCTGAGGGCCCATGCCCACCGTAGACAGGGAAATCCCGCCATGCATTCCTTGAGCAAGATACACATCAAAAACTTCCGCTCGTGCAAGCAAGTGTTTTTGCCTCTGGGGGATTTCACCCCACTGGTTGGTCAAAACAACGCGGGCAAATCCACCATCCTCGACGCGATCAGGTTGGTGCTAGCACCAAAGGCATTTGCGAAAACAGATGCTAATGACCCCAACGAACCAATTATTATCAGCGCCTGCGTGTCGGGGATTACAGAGGAGCTGATTGCGCAAATCCCTGAAGCCAAGCATCGAGCCGCGATTACCCCCTACTGCATCAACGGTGACCTTTGGATAAGGATTTCTGCGTCAGGCTCGACAAAACCGACCACGGAAGTTTGGGAAAATGCGGATCTAAATGATCAGGGACTACCTGCTTCCTGGCGCTCATACCCGACTGGCCTACCTCAAGCCATTTCTGCACTGTTGCCTGAAGCGTTGCATATCCATGCCATGGACGACGTCCAGGAAGATTTAGGTAAAGGGAAGGCTGGAAGCACAATCCGAGGACTACTGGATGAGATCATGGCTCCCATCCTCACGGCTCACCAGGAGGTTCAGGATGCCCTGACAGCGGTGAGGAATATTCTAGGCTCTGACGGAGAAAACCGATCTCCTCTACTGGCTGAGTTCGATACCAGTGCCACCAATGCCCTCTCAAGCTTCTTCCCCGGCCTACTGTTAAATCTCGACGTACCCTCAATCGATGTGAAGGAATTTTTCAAGAGCGGTGATTTGAATGTGACCGATGAGATATCTGGTCAAACTAGACGATTCGACACCTTAGGCAGCGGTGCACAGCGTGCAATACAAATGGCCTTGATCCGACTTTTGGCCGACATCCGCAAAACCCGCGATCAAGACCTCTCTCGCCGCCTCCTCCTGATCGACGAGCCCGAGATTTTTCTTCACCCACAAGGTGTCAGAGGCCTTAGGGAAGCACTCCATGTGCTTTCGAAATCTGGCTACCAAGTCGTATTCACTACCCATTCGCCATTGATGGTGAGCAGAGATAACGCGCCTGAAACGGTGATCGTGCGCCGATCAAGGGAGAATGGATCCGAGGTTCGGATTCCGATGGGTACGGCGGTTACTCAAGCTATAGCAGAGGCTCAAGCCCAATCTCGAACGCTTTTTGAGCTCGGAAATATTGCGGAGATCTATTTCGCTGAAAAGGTAATTTTGTGCGAAGGCAAAACCGATCAGAGACTGCTACCCCTCATATACGAAAAGCTCTATGGCGTCAGCCCAGAGCTCGAACGGATATGTTTCGTTGCCCTCGGGAGCTGCACCGCTATCCCTAAAGGCTTTTCTGTACTGACGGCAATGGGCATCAAATGTGGCGTGATCGCTGACTTAGATTTTGCATTCACCCACGCTAGGGGCCCCTGGCTCCCGAAGGAATGCGAAGAGATGGATAACGTCAAATCTGCACTTCAAGTAGTCAGCCGAACCGAAGGTTTCCAGCTTGGAGGGAATGGAATGCCTCAGAAATCCCAGAACGGAACCGCAGCGGACTGTTGGGCTGCCTTCGCAAGGCATACTGAAGGTCAACCGCTCGCAAACGCCGCTCATGAGGCTATGAAAGCAAGATTTTCAACTTGGGTCTGGCCAATGGGATGTATTGAGGATGCCTTGAATATTGTGGAAAAGGGGGAAGCCGCCATTATCGCCCAGGAAGATAATATTCGAAGCTGGCAGCCGGAGACGATAGATCAAGAATATCCCGTTTTCCGAAGCACCCTTGATTGGATGCGAGCTATCTGACCGCTTACCTCATCGTAATGCTTCCGCTCGGGAGCATTACTCCAGCTAGTGCGTCAAACCTGCTAGCTCGCTGCGACCGTCTGTAGCTGTCCTATCTCCGCAGTGAAGCTCTGGCTCATCAGGTATCGACGCTTCGACCAGACCAGCGCGGCAGGAACACTAGCTACCTTGAGAATTCCATTACGCGGACTTGATGCGCCAAATGAGCGAGAGGATGGGGCACCACTCAGCAAACATGTCGTTGGCATACGCAATCGGACTGCCGACAACCAGGATCCCTTAGCTTTTGACCAATGGATGAGAATCCAGCGACCATAACACCGGCACCCAAATGAGATCCTGCCCTAAGGAATGCTTATGATCACCAGTTCCCTCGCTGAGCGATTGCGTAAGATTCAGCATGTCGTTGTCTTCACTGGGGCGGGTGCTTCAGCAGAGAGCGGCATCCCGACGTTCAGAGATGCGCTGACGGGGCTCTGGGAGCGCTTTGATCCTGCACAACTTGCGACTCCTGAAGCCTTTCGTGCAGACCCGAGCCTGTGTTGGGGATGGTACGAGTGGCGTAGGAACAGGGTCATCCAGGCGCAGCCAAACGGGGCACATCGTGCCATCGCTGAGCTTTCCAAGCATGTGCCCAAGCTGACTGTGATCACCCAGAACGTTGATGATCTTCATGAGCGGGCCGGCAGTCAGGATGTGATTCATTTGCATGGCAGCCTGCACTCTCCTCGGTGCATCGATTGTGGGCTGGCGTTCACATTGCCTCTCACGTCTGACGTGCTGCCGGAGGATGGACGTCGGATTGAGCCGCCGCGATGCTGTGTCTGCAACGGGTATGTTCGACCTGGCGTTGTTTGGTTCGGGGAGATGCTGCCTGAGGACGCATGGAGCGTAGGTCTCGCAGCTGCAGAGGGTTGCGATGTTTTCCTTTCGATTGGTACGTCCGGGTTTGTTTACCCTGCAGCTGAGCTACCACTACGTGCTTTAGGCCACGGGGCGACTGTTGTTCACATCAACCCTGTGCGGTTCGATATCAGCAGTCAGGAGCATTTTCTTCAGGGCCCTGCTTCGGTGATGATGCAGAGCCTACTTCGCGAGGCATTCGGCTGATTTCCTACCTCGTAGTTTGATCGCGGTTCACATTGCTTCTGCATTGAACCTGGCCCTCCGGGCGTCCATCCTCAAGCTTCGGTTCGTCCTGAGTCGGCGCGCTCAGCTTGCGCTTCGGGCCCGGCTGTGGAACTCCGCTCAGCCCTTTAAGTCATGGTGGAGTTTTCGTCCACATCTATCTTATGAGAGCAGGGTCACAACCTAGTACGTGCGCCAGTAACTCATATGATATGGCTGAATTAGCCATCTCTAAATAGATTCAGTATAACTCACATTCCCAAGGGATATAAATAAAGCCTCCAACTTGACTGCTGCTATTGCCCTTTTTCTTGTTGCAGGACTCGCATAAGGTCTGGAGGTTCGTAGGATCGGTGGTTCCACCTTTACTGATAGGTACAATATGGTCGATTTGAGGCTTAAGGGAAGTATCAAAGACACCTGTAAGGCTATTTGAGCACTCCGCGCATCGGCCATTCTCTCTATAAAACAAGGCATCTCTAAGCCATGCTGGCCAAGAGCTGGAGCGCTTAAGCCTGCCCTGCGCATGCACATATAGGGGATATTGAGAAGGATTTATATCAGCAATAGCATCAGAAATCCGCTCCCCAAAACAACGCATCAATTTTTTGTCGTTAAATAGTATGCAAAATACTTCATGCGTAATTCTTTTCAAGGGTTCCTGCAATAACTCAAAGAGGTAGTCCTTTTGCTTTGAGATGTCGGAGTATTCCTCATCTGAGAAAGGGATTTTAAAGTGCTGTAGCAGTCTCGAGGACTCCAGCAGAAACTCTTCGTCAGCCTTCCTGCGAAGGTAATTCCACTCTTCCCATAAACAGTTCTGAGCGAATCGATGAAGCAAAGTCCATTTGTATGGCTTGAAAGCGATTCTAAAAAAATCCTCGTCAATCGCTAGTGCATCCTCGAATGAGAGAAGGTCATGTCCGTAGCGCTCTTCAAAGGTTCCTAGTATACGGTGCCGTATAGCGTCCGCTGAGTTCAATGCCTCTGCAGAGTGGGGTGGTGAATATGCCAATGTTCTTGCCTTATCAGAGGTCGCATTTGGTTTTTTTTACTATACGGATAGATCGCGATTTCAGGCTGATTCATCTTCGTGAGGTATCCACTTTGGCTTGGCTACTCGTGACCCGAAGACGAACCTACCTATTGAGACTGTCTGGGCGCCGAATTCCAGTGAGGAGTGGTCGAACACTGGCGACAGCGCACTATGCTCTTGAATCATTTCCTCCTGTCCTGGCTTTTGGGCAATGACAACTCCATAGCCGAAGCGACAGGTTTGGGTGTTTACAGAATGTACCCATTCAACGTCTGGTATTTCACCATGCATAAGCCCCTCCGCGCAGTAGCGCTCTCGGTATTCTTTAGCCCCAAACAACATCATGTGGGGACTGATGGGAAACTGGATCGCTATCGGCCCATCAGGGGAAATGGCATAGGGATTCTGGCTTTCGATTGGGATTGATGGGTCGTACCAAGCAACTGGATTGTCACTTGTGAGAAACGGCACGTCTGACGTGTTATGGATAATGGCCAGGCCAACCGTATCGAAAAGCTCCCCGATCTTCTTGATAAGGCCAGGCATCGCATGAATGCTTTGATGAGGGTCGATGGATACCTCGACCTTGTCGAGGATGTCTTCAAAACCTAGGGGTGGCGGTGAGAGCTTTCCATTCCTCACCAGCGCTTTCATCGTGTCCTTAACGGTTGCCGCAAATGCGGCCTCAAACGCATCTCGCGCCGCAGGCACACGAGCTCGCTGAAGCGCAACAAATTGGATGAAGGGCTCAATGTCATCATTTATGGACTCTTTCCGAGCCAGCCTTTCAACGAGAACTGGCCATGCGGACTCTACCTCACAGAAGATGTCCTCGAGGGCGTTATTGTCATGACCGCCTTCGGGTAGCGGTTGCGAATAGTAATAGCGCTCAAACTGCGTTGTATCTGGCCTGGCAGGGAGCGCCCGTCCAGGGTTGTCTTTACGGTAAACGAGAACTTGGCCACCCTGATTCGCGAACGCTTTGAGATACGCTTTGGGAACGAAGTGATGGCGTTTTTTTTGCTGAGTAGAGTTCACTGCTCACCTAGATATCAATAAAGAATACGACGCTGACTGAATGCTCCAACTGCTCCATAGCAAGGGATCAGGGTTCCTCATCTTCACCACGAATCCAATTGTGATCAGGAACGATCAGTGTGCCAATAAGGCCATCAGCTTGCTTTCTCAGGACTTCCTCATGCTGAGAAATTGCCAGTGCAAGCATCTGGATTGCAGACCTCGCGACTCGCAGGGCATCCAGAGCCTCGTCGACAAAATCTGAGTGGTTGAGATGCTCAATTTCCGGAGCCTGCCTCGCTAGTGCGGGATCACCAAGGTCATGGAGCACCAGGAATCGATGTGTACCCGAATTTCGCAGATTTTTCTGTGAGCGGAGAATTCCGTCTACGCCGTTATAGTCTTCTGCCAGCTCGGCCAATCCGTACATTGCGTATACGCCTGCCCGAATCAGCACCTCAACTTTCTCTACAAGCCGAGTACCTGTTTTCTTGTCTTCGGGATCCCGCCACAGCCTCCCGAAGCTCACTTTTTTTGGAGCTAACCCAAGCTCGAAATAGGAGTTCGCTGTTACGGCTACCTTGTCGAGCAGGTCAAGGGCTGTCCGGTGCGCCAGTATAAGTGCCGAGGTGTCAGGGCCGTATAGAGCATAGTCAATAGTGTCTGCAAACTGTCCTGTCTTAGGCCAAACGCTTTCGTCTCTTGCACGCCATGCTAATTCTCGGGCGAGCAAAAAATCGCTCTTCAACATATTGAACATAGCAAACAGTGGCGGTGGGCTAACTCCCTTTTCTGGCTCACGCTCGAGAATACCTGGGAGCGTGAGCCAATCGAGCTTACCCAAAGATGGATAGACGAGTTCGACAGCTGGAGCAAGGGTGAGACGCTCCTCCTCCACCCATCTGATGAATGGATCGGTGTGCTCAGACCGAGATGGCGGATCGCTTAGCTCACTGGCGAGCGCTTCAACCTTGGCCACTACGTTCGCCCCGGCGTATTGGAGGATTCGCTCCTTATTTCGAAGCGCCTGCCTGGCTAGCATCACGGCTTCCATGTGGGTTAGCTCTGAGCAGCCTCCACGTTTAAAAAGCCACATTAGATCCAATGCCGCGCAAAAGGCGGCGACGCCGTTCGTTGGATCAACCTTCAATGCGGAAAGGCGTGCGTCATGAGCCTCAGAAAGCCGGTAGGTTTTTGCGAACAGATTAGCGATGTTAGTCCAAGCCTGGGTGCGTAACTCCAAATCGGCATTTACATCCTGTACCACCCTCCTGTAGTGCCTTCGAGCTTCGGCTCTGTATGCGCGGGTCTGCTCCTGATGATCTACCCACTCCGAATCAGCGCTGCCACAATTTGCTGCTTCCACGAGCCCATTTGCCAAGTTGTAGGTGATATCTACTGTTGGATACAGGTCGTGAAGCTCGCGGTATAGCTCGACTCCTTCATCGATTGCATCCCGGCGCCCAAGCGAAGCGCCGGCATTAACCAGTGTGGCCGCACGCAAGGACATCCAATTAACGCGATCAGGCCTATCTAGATCAATTTCACGTGCGTGTTGCACTGCAAGTGCGGGATCAGCATCCACCAAGGAACAGAGGTTGGATGACAGCTTTGAGAGCTCGCTCAACATGTGGTGCCTCCTTTGAAGGTGAACAGATCAGCGATGGTGGCATGTCTTAATCATCCGCAAATGCTTCAAGGGCAGTGAGCAGCTTGGCCAGCTCAGTCAGGTTGCCTGCAGTGACGATGTCGTATTCCCCCCGACTACTCAGCCGATAAATCTCGCGTGCCTTCTTAACGCGCTCCAGTAGAGGGACGACGATGCCTGACGCTCGCTCAAGGAAGTCATTAATGTCCGCTCGTGTTTGGGGAATTTTGTAACCCTTGACCGCGCTAGAGATGATCACCCCTGCATCGCGAAGCTTGGCAACGCCACTTGAGCGAATTCTCTGGCCGCTGACCTCGCCGAGCCCGCTGTCTTTTAGGTGGGCCATGATTTCCGTAGTCAACACGTAGTCCTTGGTGACGAATTCGCTCTGAAATCTCAAGAAACGCAAGATGCTTAGCTGCAGGCGCTCATCTTCATCAGGGTGCTCACCAACCCGCTCGCTAAAACGGTCTGCTTGGCGGAGAGCTTCCTGGTGTACTTGGTAGTCTGCATATCCCGATTCATTCGTCGGCGGAGGCAGGAGAGACTGGTACTTGGATGGCCACTCGAGCATTCCGAGAGTCAGACTGCGCAGGATCTTCTTGTAGGCGAGAACTGCTTCTTCCGATGCTTTTTCTTCGTAGATCTGAGCCACTGAGCCGGCAAAAAAATCTGCAACCTGAACAAGGACATTGTCCTTACTGGACATCGTCAAGAAAGCATCCTCATCGCCAAACAGGTCGTCAACGAACCGTTCTACAACGTAGCTTCTGAGACTCTCCTGAAATTCCTGCCCACCATGCTCATCTACAACCATCCGGAGATCAGGGTAGGCGCTGAACAGGCGCTCATAAAGCAGTCCGTTCACGTACTTAATGAAGGAGGTTTTGATACGAAGGCCACCATCCTTGTGGATTCGTGACTTATCAACGACGGTGAAATAGAGCTTGAATGGAAGCTCGGCCAGCTCGTTCAAGATCCGGGCACGGCGATCTGAATCCTTGAGCTTCAGCTTGCTAGATTTGATCTCGCCGGTTTGAAAATGACGTTTCCGAACTGCTTCAGCTTGAGCATAGACAGCATCCAGGTCTTTCTCTGCTACAAGGATGGAGCACACGATGAAAAAGCCCGAGCTCCCGCCCTTAGACGTATCAAGGTCGGAATTCCCGGACTCATCCACGAAGGCATAGGTTCTGTCCATGAGCTTGCTCCATCAACAACGTGCTGAGCGCAGTGGGTCGCCCAATGGCAAGGTGGCGAACTTAGTTCGTCGCAGTGGTAGTGCCTGGAGCGGGGCCTTCGCTGAACGTGTAGTTGATGACCACGTCATTTCGGATCAAAACGTCGAGCGTTTTCTGAGTGCCCGTAGTCGTCACCTTCATGGTGACCACGTAGCTCTGGGCATGGGCTGAGCCATTGGTGTAGGTGTAGATCCACTTCTCGTCGGTCTCGCTGACTGCGCTCTTAGCGTAGGGCTCACCAAATAGCGACTTCAACTCAGCAGTCGTGGTTTTGCCTTTGGTGATGCTCGCTACACTAGCCGACGGAAAGTCTCGGCCTGCGGTGTAGTGCGAGGTAGCGCAACCGCCAAGTGCGACACACACACCCATGACTGCGATGAGCTTTTTCATATCCATCCTTGATCGTTTAAAACTCCAAATTTAGCTGGCATCGAGGCCAAAAGCCATCAGCATCTCGAAGCACCTGGGAGCTTTGGATTTTATACCCGCAACGGCGCTGTGACCGTTCCCAGTTGGGCTGCCTTCGTCCACCACGTTCGCTTCAGTTGAGTGTCCTAAGAGTTTCAACAATTAGCGAACGCACCCAGCGATGACCTGGGTCACGCTGAGTTCGCTCATGCCAAGCCAGGATTTTTGTGAAGCCTGGGATTTCCATTGGCGGCTTTAATGAGCTGAGCCCTATGTTGTGTTCCACCAATCGACGCGGGACGACGGCGATCATGTCGCTGTACATGAGAATCTCAGGAAGTACCAGAAAGCTGGTCACCGACACTGTCACTCGACGTGATCTTCCAAGTTTTTCCAGAGCATCATCCGTCACTCCGTGAAAACCGCCCCCTGCCGGGGAAACCAAGGCATGATCCAATGCGCAGAATCGATCCAGTGAAAGCCTGCCATTCAGCGCATCTGGGTGATCAGCGCGCAGCACGCATACATAGCTTTCATCAAAGAGTGCCATCACATGCAATCCTGGTGTTACCGCTTCGGGGGTAACCAATGCGAGATCGATCTCACCTCGATCCAGCTGATTTTGAAGTTCTTGATGGTCAACGGGCTGGACACTAACGCGGATGTTTGGCGCTTGTACCCTTAATGCACTGAGAAACGGAACAACCACTGCACGCAATGCATAGTCAGTCGAAGCAATCCGTATCGTCATGCTCGCCGTCAACGGCTCAAAGCTTTGTGGCTGAAGCATACCTTCGATATCTGCCAGCAATTTCTTAACTGGAGCTGCAAGCTGCTCTGCGCGCACTGTCGGGACAATGCCGCGCTGGGCCCGCACGAACAACGGATCATCGAAGCTTTCTCGGAGTCTGTTGAGCATGCCGCTCACAGCAGGCTGGGTGAGCGATAGTCGATTTGCAGCTCGCGTAACACTACGTTCGTCAAGCAACGCATCCAGTGCTTTGAGTAGGTTGAGATCGAGAGTTCTGATATCAGGATTCATGATGCGCAGAATAAAATATAGCGATTGGTCTTATTTTTAGCGTACACCCATCATGGCCTCAATTCATCCACTGAGCGCTGCATAACCATGAACGAGATCATTTGGCCCCAAGGCTACCTGCCAGGGTTTACCGAAAACTTTGTCTCTAACGAAGTCATCGTCGCGGGTTTGAGTGCCGCACAGGTCTGGCCGCTGCTCAGCCAGGCGCAGAGATGGCCCTCGTACTATACCAACTCGGCAAACGTCGAATTTCATGAGCACATCGGGCCGGATCTGGAAGACGGAGTATCTTTCTATTTCGAAACGTTCGGCTTTCCGGTCGAGGCTTTATGCAATGAGTACGTGCCGCCAACCCCAACCTCCCCAGGACGAATTGCGTGGCATGGATGGTCGGGTGAGGGTAATGCTCGGCTGGATGTTCACCATGCCTGGCTGATTGAAGACCTCTCTGGTGGACGAGTGCGCATCCTGACTCAGGAAACACAGAAGGGTAAACCAGCGGAGGATCTGGCCAAGGCCAAACCCAATCCCATGATCAACGGTCATCAGGACTGGATGGATGGCTTAGTGGGTGCGGCACGCCTGTCTTCCAGCATTTGACCTCTGACTTGAGTCTTTAGCCGTGGGCCAGATGCGTTCAGATCAGGCCTTCTAAGTGCGGGCCCAGAGCATCCGTATCTCAGCTTTGGGCGATTCGACAAAATCCTGACGGTTCCCTACGTCATCCGTAATGCTTGAACTTCATTCCAACGGCAACGGACGATCTGTGATGACATGCTTCATCACTAATGTCGATGTCAGACGCTGTACGTTCGGTAACCTCGACAGTTCCTCATCGTACAGTTTCTGAAATGCAGGAAGATCTGCTGTCACCACCATCAGCAGGTAATCAGGATCGCCAAACAGTCTTTGCGCTTGGACGATGTAGGGAACACGCGGTAAAGCATCTTCAAAATCCGCTACCGCCTTTTGGTGTCCCTCTCGAAGCGTCACGAATACCAGGGACGAGAAATTGAGCCCTATCTCAGTCGCAGATAGTTGAGCCCTATACCCTTTAATAACTCCTGCATCCTCCATCGCCCGAACACGTCGATGGCATGGAGACAAGCTGAGACCTACGCGGTCGGCCAATTCCGTCAGCGACTGGCGACCATCCTGCTGCAGCTCCGCAAGAATCTTCTTATCAACACGATCCATTCAAAAAAACCTTCTAATTCAGTCCGCCCTGGCGGGAATCTTCGAAAGATAATATCACTTGGCTTTCTTTATCCTTCTATCACAGTTTTTCAGGGCGTGAAGCAGCGCACTGGATTGATGAAAAAGGAAGGTGTTGATCGTGACCGTCTCTCTAATGATGGCTTTCTGGGCCGTATCATTTCTGTTTGTTATCACGCCTGGGGTTGACTGGGCCTACGCAATCTCGGCGGGTCTGCGAGGCCGCGTCCTACCCGCCGTAGTCGGCATGCTTTCCGGCCATCTTGTGGCCACGCTGGTCGTCGCCGCAGGTGTGGGCGGAGTGCTTGTCAAAATTCCCTATGCATTGCTGACGTTAACGCTGACGGGGGCAGCCTATCTCTTATGGCTCGGCCTCAACATGTTGCTCAAGCCTTCGCTGCCTGCTCAAGGGGCATCCAGCGATGAAGGTGCCTGGATGGCCTGGGCGATAAAAGGACTGTGCGTCAGCGGTCTCAACCCCAAAGTTCTGTTGTTGTTCCTGGCGCTGCTACCTCAGTTCACTGATGCTTCAGCCGCATGGCCAGTAGGGGCTCAGATTGTCGCGCTAGGTCTGATCCACGGTTTCAGTTGCGGCGTTGTCTATCTCGCGGTCGGCTACGGCGCTGGTGCGGTGCTTGCTTCACGACCAGCAGCGGCTATCAATGTGAGTCGGATATCGGGAGCCGCGATGATCGTAATCGCTGTGGTTCTAGCTGCCGAGCGGCTGGCCATTTGAATTGAGGAAGCGATATGTCTGATCAAATTAACGCCCCCTATAACAGCCCTCGTCGCGGCAGGGTACGAATTCCACATTTACGGGATATGAAGGTACGGGGTCAGAAATGGGCCATGTTAACTGCTTATGACATGTACGCCGCGTCGGTGTTTGAGGCGGCAGGGATTCCAGTGCTGCTCGTAGGCGACTCCGCAGCCAACAACGTGTTTGGACATAACTCGACGTTGGCAGTAACAGTTGACGAGATGCTTCCTCTTGTCAGGGCGGTTTCGAGTGCTACCGAACGGGCGTTGGTCATTGCCGATTTGCCTTTTGGCTCCTACCAGGGATCGCCTGAGCAATGCTTTCATACAGCCGTGCGCTTTATGAAAGAAGGTGGCGCGCACGCCGTTAAGCTCGAAGGTGGGATTGAGATGCTCCCCCAGGTCGAGAAGCTGGTGGCCGCAGGTATTCCAGTTATGGCTCATATCGGCTTTACACCGCAGGCAGAACACCAGCTTGGCGGATACCGTATCCAAGGCAAAGGCGAAGACGCGCAACGGTTAATTGACTTGGGCGTCGCCTTCGAGCGTGCAGGTGCGTTTGGTCTGCTGATTGAGATGGTGCCAGGCGACGTAGCAACGAAGATCACAGAGACAGTCACCATTCCTACGGTCGGAATTGGTGCTGGTAGCGGCTGCGATGCTCAGGTACTTGTCTGGCAGGACATGGTGGGGCTCCGCGATGGTCAGTTACCTCGATTCGTCAAGCAGTACGCGGATATGAGGAAGGTTATGAGTGACGCGGCTCAAGTCTTTGCTGAAGACGTCGAGTCGGGCTTATTCCCTGGGCCAAACCATACTTTTTAGATCATCGGAGATGCCAATGAACGCACTGCGCCAGAAGGCAATTGAAGGGCTCGAGGAAGGCGACACTTTTGAAATCAACCGCACTTTTTCGAAGGCGGACATCGTCCAGTTTGAAGCGCTATCGCGCGATCACAACCCAGTGCACTCCGATGCTGTGTACGCAGAAGCGAAAGGCTTTGATGGCATCGTCGCTCATGGCTTGCTGACTGCGACATTGATTACGGAGATCGGAGGGCAATTGGGGTGGTTGGCCTCCTCCATGAGTTTGCGTTTCAAGCGCCCGGTTTATATTGGGGATGAGTTGACCTGCGTGTGGAAAATTATAGGGATCGATGCCGGTAATCGAGCGCAAGCCGAGGTGATCGTGAACAACAGCAACGGCCAGGCTGTCTTGCTCGCGGAAACGACAGGGTTCATTCCAAATGACGCCGAGAGAAAATTACTCGCATCAATGACAATTGATGAGACCTAGTCCTATCAAGGCGATGCAACCACACCTTTTGTAGAGAAATTACAGATGCATGGCTTACTAAAATTTATTATTCGACCGGGAACGGAAATGGCAGACGCCGGTTTTTTCGTTCTAGCCGCTTTCGTTGGTGGCGCAGCCGGAGTATTGCTGGCCTACAAAGTGTCGCTGTGGGTGGGATTCCCCTTCGCGCTTTGTGCAACCTTAATGCTTCATCTCACCTGGCGGAAGCCAGGTTTCTCTCCCCGGACGCCACAAAAATCGGCCCGTGGCGACACCTAACATTACGGGATTAGTAGCCTTCTGGTGCAATCGCCGAAAAGCCTGCTAGTGATTCCCTCTTTAATGCCCACTTTCATGGATCGCGGATGAGCGCTTTGGCCGCTATCAGTCCGTCGAGATAACCTGACTTTGTAAAGTAGCGTCCGCTTATGCCGGTCAGCTACCTAGCCTTGACCGTCCACAACTGATCCCTCTTAGTAGTGTAGCTCTGGCTCATCAAGACTCGACGCATCGCCCAACCAGGCGCAGCAGGCACACTTGCTAGTCAGGAACATTTTCTCGAAGGCGCTGCTCGGTAAAGATGCAGAGCCTACTTCGCGAGAGCGATGGCGACCTACCTGCCTAGTAGTTCGAGGGTGATTCACATTGCTTCTGCTTTGGGCTTGCCCCCTTCGGGGTGCGGCTGGCGTGAACCAAACCCTGACTACGCCAGGTTTCGGCCCTCCGGGCGTTCATCCTCAAGCCTTTGGCCCGTCGTGGGCCGGCGCGCTCCGCTTGCGCTTTAGGGGCACCACCATAATTAGGCAATCCCTGTCCATGGCTCATTGTTTATAAACTAATGCGTCAACCACAACGCCAAATGCGGATGAATGCTCACGTCGATTCGGATAGTAAAGATGGTAGCCCGCGAACGGCTGGCACCAATCTTCCAGAACCCGCACGAGACTGCCCCCCGCTAGTTCGTTGGCTACCATGTCTTCTGGCAGAAACGCCAAACCACATCCCGCCACAGCAGCACGCAAAATTGGCACGCTGCTGTTGAATGTCCACTGCCCTTCTACGCGCGCCTTGAGTTCGTGCCCGTCCTTTTCGAAATCCCAGTGCATGAGACTCCCATGAGTCGGGAGACGCAGATTAATGCAGTTGTGCGCGGCCAGATCCGCTGGCTCCTTGGGGATTTGCCGCCCTTTAAAATATTCATGCGAGCCCACCACTGCGATTCGCAACGATGGCCCAATCGGTACGGCAATCATATCCTTGGCTACCTGTTCGCCCAGGCGCACACCCGCGTCATACCGCTGTGCGACGATGTCGGATAGCGCGTAATCGACGGTGATTTCGACCTTGATGTCCGGGTAGTCAGGCAACACTTTCAACAGCTTTGGCCAGAGAATATTGTTCGCTGCATGCTCGGACGCCTGGATGCGAACATTGCCGGCAGGAGTGACGCGAAACTCGCTGACGGCGGCCAGTTCCAATTCGATCTCGTCAAAGCGCGGCGCCATCGATTGATAAAGCCGCTGACCTGCCTCGGTTGTTGAAACGCTGCGGGTGGTGCGCGTCAAAAGGCGTACCCCGAGCCGGCTTTCCAGTGCACGCATGGTGTGACTTAACGCCGACTGCGAGACGCCCAACTGGGCAGCGGCACGGGTGAAACTGCCCTCGCGGGTGATGGCCACGAAGGCTTGCAGATCATTGAGATTAGCGCGGGACATTGATGAGAGCCTCTCATGAGGGACGCGTGATCATTCCATGAAAGCAGGTTGCGCACGGATGCGCGACCCTCAGAGAACTCATTACAGGGTGCGAGCGTAAAACGCCGTCAGTTTCCCAATTGCAGCGTCGACATAGCGTGGCACCCAATAGGTTTCAATATGCGTGGCGCCTTCTAGGATGAACATTTCCTTGTCCTTGGTGCCGGTGGCTTTGGGGAACGCATCCTGGGTCATGTACAGGCTGTCGGCCTTGCTGCCGGCAATCATCAGCAACGGTTGGTTGATAAGTTCGATGTGGTCGGTGGCATCGAAACGCATCAGATCCAGCAGGCTGCTGGTGGTGTATTTGAAGGTCGAGTTCGGGTGTGCGTGGGTCTTCCAGTAGTATCCGTAGCCTTGGCGATACAGCTCGAAGGGCAGCTTGGCAATCTGTTCATCAGTAAGGTTGGCATCACCGGAATACAGTACCGCACCACCGGCTGCTTCCTGCGCACGTGCCGACGACGCCTGCTGCAAACGTTGTTGAATACTGTCCTTTTGCGAGTCGTTATAGCCGTTGCGACGCACTAGGCCCGAGTTGAACATGCTCACTGTCGCCAGCGATTTGAAGCGTTTGTCGGTTTGCGCCGCAGCTAATGAGTAACCACCCCCACCACAAATACCGAGCAGACCCAGGCGGTTGTCATCAACGCCGGCAAACTGGCTGATGAAATCGGCCATGCCGTGGATGTCTTCAATGCGATACGAGGGTTTATCAATGCTACGCGGTTGACCACCGCTGGCGCCCTGGTACGCCGCGTCGGCGGTTATGGTGATGTAGCCCTGTTCGGCCAGACGCTGGGCGTACAGACCGGCGACTTGCTCTTTCACACCGCCATTGGGGTGCGCGACGACCACGGTCGGGTAGGTATTCTTCGCATCGTAATTGGCCGGGGTGTAAACGTTGGCAGCGATGTCCAGACCATTGAGCTTATAGCTGACTGGGTGGATATTGACCTTGCCCGGTTCGTTCTTGGTGATCGCGCCGTCATAGGCCAGCGTGAACGGGTTCTTTTTGTAGTCGGCGGCCAAGGCTTCACCGGCAGATAGACCGACCAATGCCGACATGAGCGTGGCTTTGAGAGTGTTTTTCACATGAAACTCCTTAGCAATCAAAAGGGAGGCAGTCGAAAGGAGCGGCGGATCAGTCCAGCTGTTTTTCTTTGAGGAATTGCGACACCAGATCAGCGATCTGCACGTTGTTCAGATCCGACATTGGGAAGTGGGTATTGCCTTTGATGCCTAACTCGGGCAAGTGGATCAGTCGTACATCGCCACCGTGCCGATTGACCGCGTCGCGCCATAGCCGGGCCATCTTCAGGCGAGCGCGCCAACTGTCCTGAGCAGGCAGATCAACGGCCTGCTCGGGGATGTTGTCGCCGTAAAGGATCAGAATCGGAATGCGCGTCAGTGCCATGAATTGTTCCACCGGCACAGCAGCGCCTTGCACCGTGTCAAATGCGCTGGGAATCGGCTCCGGTACTTCACCTTCAGCAAACACGAAGCTGCTTCCAGGCTCGAACGCCACAATGGCTTTGACCTTGTCGTTCTTGATCGCCGTCAACCAGCCCGGCCCGCCACCTTGCGAATGGGTGAACAAAATCCCCGGGCCGATTTTGTCGAACAGCGCCGAGACGCCATCAGAGACGACGCCCATGTCGAACGGCCCGGTGTTCGGCGTCATTGCCCGGAAAAACTGCTCGCGGGTCTGGGCATCCTGTGCCACTTGCACGCCGTTGAAGTAGTTGGGCCACAGGCCAATGCGGAACTGGTTGAACCACAGCTGTTCGTCCGGCGTCGGCTTGATTGTGGTCTCGACCATGCTGCGCCCGGCATCACCACGCCGTGGCTGATCGATCAGATAAACGCCGTAGTGGCGCCGCAGAAAAATGTTCTGAAAACCCTCGCGGCCATCGGCGGTGGTTTCCCAGGTTTTGGAGAACTGACCTGCGCCGTGCCACATGACGATGGGCAGTTTTCGCGCATCGACCGGGATTTGGTAGAAAGCGTAGGCGTGGTCACCGTGATAGGTCTGGCCGTCGGGCGTCATTGGTTTGCGCGGGTTGAACGTACCTGGTGCAGTCGTCATCGTTCCGCCAGCGGCGAAGCTGCCTTGTTTTTCAATTATCAGTGGGCCGGAACTATCGGGTTGGTTTGCGCAAGCTGCCAAAAGGCTAATGAGTGTGATACCCAACAATTTTTTAGCGGTCATTTCATTTCCTCAAAGCTGCGAGGGCTTGAGCCAGCGCTGTACCCGCACGCTCGGCGGTCTGGGCATCACCGTGCTTTTTCAATAAATCGGTCACTTGACGCAACTGCGCCTCGCTGAGTCCGACACGAAGGCTCGCCAGCATGTGCGAGCGGAGTTGCGATTCCACTCCCGGTGTTGCCGCCAGCGCTCCTACAGTCGCCAGTTCGCGGCTTTGCCAGTCGAGGTTGTCGCGCTCGAAGATGTCGCCGAACAGGTGGGTTTGCAGGAACTGGTTGATCACTGGCGCGAATTCGAACACCGGGCCTTTGACCGGGGCGCCGGAGATCTTGGTTTGATTCGCCGTACCCGCCGCCAACAACTCAGCCCCGACCGGAATCGCCCGGCTTGGTTCGCGTCCCGGCGCATCTGCAATGCCGCGTTGTTTGCGTGCCTGCACCACCGTCATCAATTCGTTCAAGGCATTAAGGCTGCGTGGGAAACCGACGTAGGCGTAGAGCTGTACGAGAATTTCCCGAGCTTCGCTGACGCTCAGGCCCGCATCGAGTCCTTGGTTGAGGGCTGCGTTGAGGCTAGGCATGTCGCTAGTCGCCATAAACGCGGCAATCAGGGGAATCGCTTGCTGTCGGGTCGACAGTGATTCTGAGCTGGCGGGTGAGATCGTCACGGTTTGCGATGCCTCGGCGGCTTGAGTGGTCACGCTGAACATCGCACCAGCGCTCAAACAGAGCATCAACAGTGCGGAGAGGGCAGAGGTCTTGCTTGCGTCACTGGTCATCATGAGGCTCTATCCATTGCGAGTCGTTGCGGTGTTGCTGGATCGTACGGAGGAAGGTTGGGACGATTAACCCCGATATTGCGCAAGGACTCCTGAGCAGAACTCATGAGTCCTCGTTGTGATAATCGCCGAAATCCCGGCGCGACCCCGCTGGTGCGGGGCCTAGAGGACGAATGACTGTTTGCGTCATAGATGCCGTGCGAGCAGTTTCGACACATTCCGTAACTTCATTTACCAGCGTATTGCGCCTCAGAGACCTGCTCCGCCCAGGTGACGGTCTTGCCGTCCTCGGCTTCAGCGATGGCGATGTGGGTCATGCCGTTGCTGGCCGTGGCGCCATGCCAGTGGCGGGCATTTGGCGGAATCCAGACAATGTCCCCCGGACGGATTTCTTGACGCGGGCCACCCTCTTGCTGCACGTAGCCGACACCCGCTGTGACGATCAGCGTTTGCCCGAGTGGATGGGTGTGCCACGCAGTTCGTGCGCCGGGTTCGAAGGTTACCGTGCCGCCGCCGATGCGTGCTGGCAGTTCTCCCTTGAACAGGCCATCCACGCGCACCGTGCCGGTAAAGTTTTGCGCCGCACCCTGGATCGAGGGCTGTGAGCCATTCGGTGTTACGCGGATTTCGCTGGCGGCTTGGGCTTCTACGGTCATGAGTGATAAAGCGACAAGTGGTGCGATCAATCGGTTCATTGGATCAACTCCGGTCAGGCAATGAAGCGGCTCGAAACACGGAGCCGCGTTGGGCAGACTCAGAGTCCGGTCATCTTCAGCGCCGACTCCGGCAAGCGTTCACCGTGCACTTGAATCTGGGCCATCTGCTCGTTGATCACGCGCAGATCGTCATCCGTCAGTTGCAGTTCAACCGCGCCAAGATTCTCTTCCAGCCGATGTTGTTTGGTCGTGCCTGGGATCGGCACAATCCACGGTTTTTGCGCCAACAACCATGCGAGTGCCACTTGCGCCGGCGTGGCGCTTTTGCGTTGCGCGACGGCTTTCACCACATCGACCAACGCCAGGTTGGCCTTACGCGCCTCAGGAGAAAAACGGGGGACAAAATTGCGGAAGTCGCTCGCGTCAAATTGGGTGTTCTGATCGATCTGCCCCGTGAGGAAGCCTGCGCCAAGTGGACTGAACGGAACGAAGCCAATACCCAGTTCCTCCAGTGTGCCAAGGAGCTCCTGTTCCGGGCCACGCCAGAACAGCGAATACTCGCTTTGCACCGCCGTCACTGGCTGCACCGCATGTGCCCGGCGAATAGTTTGCACGCCCGCCTCGGATAGACCGAAATGCTTGACCTTTCCCTCGGCTATCAAATCCTTAACGGCGCCGGCCACGTCTTCAATCGGCACCTGCGGATCAACGCGGTGCTGATAAAACAGGTCGATGCAGTCAGTACGTAAACGCTTCAACGATGCCTCTGCCACAGCGCGTATGTGTTCCGGGCGGCTGTTGGTGCCGCCGCCACGTGCGCCAGTGATCAAGTCAATATCGAAGCCGAACTTTGTGGCGATCACCACTTTCTCGCGGATCGGCTGTAAGGCTTCACCCAGCAGCTCTTCATTGGCGAAAGGGCCATACGCCTCAGCGGTGTCGAATAGCGTGACGCCTTGCTCGTGCGCCGAACGAATCAGCTTGATCATGGTGGCTTTGTCGGCTGGTGGCCCGTAGGCCGAGGTCATGCTCATGCAGCCTAGGCCGAGTGCGGAAACTTCAAGGCCGTTGCCCAGCGTGCGGATTTTCATGATGTCACTCCGTACAGAATTCGATTAGCGCGTGAGGGGATGATTGCTCAGCCAGCCGTTCACGCGTTCCATGGTCTTGCGCTCCTGCTCACCCTCCATCACAAAGCCCTCCAGCACTTTCGCCTTGGGCGCGTGTGTTACGAGAACATGGTGGCTGTTGCCCAGGCCGTAACCACCGTGCGTATTCAAGGGGATGAGGGTCTTGCCGGTTAGGTCGTGAGCACTCAAAAAAGCACGGATGATTGGCGGCGCAGTTTCACCCCAGATCGGAAAGCCGAGATAAATCGTGTCGTACTCGTTGAGGGCGTGAACCTTGCTTTGCATCTCGGGTTCGAAGCCGTTGTCACGCTCCTGACGCGCCTGTTCCACGGTTTGCAGATAATCCTCGGGGTAGGCGTGGACCGGGCGAATCTCGAAGAGGTCGGCACCAAGGCCGCGTTGAATCAGCCCGGCGACCACGCGTGTATTGCCAGAGCGAGAAAAGTACGCCACCAGAATTCGAGAGCCTGAACGCGGTGCTTCACTGGTGGTTTGCGTGTCAGCAAGCGACAGTAGCGGCGCGCTCGCAAGTGCGGCGATGACCTTACGCCGCAGCGGGTCGTGATCGTTGCTCATCGCCCGACGCGTTCCTTGAGTGCTTCGGGATAACGCTCGCCTTCGATGCGGATCTGCGCCAATGCAACATCAATCGCTTTGAGGTCGCCCGCATCGAGCGTGATGTCCGCGCCGCCGAGATTTTCTTCCAGGCGATGCAGTTTGGTCGTTCCCGGAATCGGCACAATCCATGGCGCCTGCGCCAGTAGCCAAGACAGCGCGATCTGCGCAGGGGTGGCTTGTTTCTGCGCAGCGATCTGCCGGATCAAAACCACCAGACCTTGATTGGCTTGCAGCGCCGAATGGCTGAAACGCGGGACAATGCTGCGGAAATCGTCACTGCCGTAAGTGGCCTCTGCCGATAAGGTGCCGGTGAGAAAACCCTTACCTAGCGGGCTGAACGGCACGATGCCGATACCCAATTCCCAAAGCGTCGGCAAGATCTCCTTCTCAGGCTCGCGCCACCACAGCGAGTATTCGCTTTGCAGCGCTGTGACCTGTTGTACCGCATGGGCGCGGCGAATGGTTTGCGCACTAGCCTCCGACAGACCGAAGTGCTTGATCTTGCCTTCACCAATTAGATCTTTTACTACACCGGCTACATCCTCGATGGGCACGTTTGGGTCAACCCGATGCTGATACAGCAAATCGATATAATCGGTTTTCAATCGACGCAACGAACCCTCGACGGCGAGTCGAATACGTTCGGGCCGGCTGTCCAAAGTCTGCTTTGTATTGTCGGCGCCGACGGCGAAGCCGAATTTTGTGGCGATCACGATCTGATCGCGAACTGACGCCAGCGCTTCGCCGACAACTTGCTCATTGAGATAGGGGCCGTAGAACTCGGCGGTATCGAAGAACGTGACACCTAGATCAACTGCCGAGCGAATCAATGAGATAGCTTGCTGGGTGTCCGTAGCGGGGCCGTAGCCATGGCTCAAGCCCATGCAGCCTAAACCCAAGGCAGAGACTTCAAGTGAACTGGTTCCGAGCGTGCGCTTGTGCATTTCGATCTCCCGACATTTTGCGTTGAGAGAACAGTAAGCGAGCTTACGAATATGGACTAGACGGGGAAATCAGCAAGGGTTCATGAGGTTTGCTCATAAGTCCTAAAGAGACTGCCTTGACGGGAGAAAGCCTTGGCGCCTCTACATAGACTTGACCGAGACAACGTCCACATACTTGTACTTCTTCCTAGCGGCCTTCACGGCCTCTTGTTCAGCAAGCAACGAGCTCAACGTATCAGCCTCGTGAATCAACTCGGTCATTTTTCCCTCAAATTCGCTTCCAACCCTGAGAGTGACCTGCAGCCTAGGCGTAAAAGCTTTTGACGCTTTCTTCTTCATCTGGGGCGCTGCTGCGGGCTCTGTAGGCACTACTTCTGGCACATGCTCCTTTACTTGAGGAGCAGACACTTGCTCTTCGGGCTGAGGCGTACCAAATAGAGCACGGCGCATTTCTTCTTCAGTTAATTCAGAATTCATAGAACATCTCAAAGGGACGCATTTCGCTGGGCAAGTTCTAATAGGATTGTTGCTGACCGGTGTTCGGGGAGCCTGCGGGGACGTCAAATCCCCAATTCGATTTCAATACAAGAGCCTCGCAAGGCTCGCGAAAGCTGCGCCTTTGGCAGCAGTGTAATGAGCCCATCAATTAAGTTGCTAGCGTGACGAGCGTATAGCGTGACTGTGCCTGCATCAGGCGTTCGACCTGGCACGATGGCACCTACCCGCTGCTGGGCAATTTTCAGTATGCTCAAAACGTCCTGACTCACCTCATTGGTGGACAGGTGTTCAACCAATGGTCTGGGTGGAGGGGCGGCGCGGCCCCACATTTCTATGACCGCTTGGAGGAGTCCGTCTGAGCCAAGATGCTCGAGGGCCATTTTCCATAGCTGACTTTCCTGCGCCATATTCAGGCGAGCCCTAGCCATTGCGGAGTTCTAACATGAGGCTCTTTCTTGATTGCGAGTTTACCCGGCTATCAGCAGCAGCGAAGCTGATATCACTCGCATTGGTGGCTGAGGATGGGCGCGAATTCTACGTGGAATTGCTCGACACATGGCGAGAAGAAGACTGCAGTGATTTCGTAAAGGAAATCGTGCTTCCCCAGCTGTGGGGTGGGAGCTACGCATTGCCCATTGTTGAAGCCAGGATGTCGCTGCTCAGGTTTCTGACGTCGTTCAAAAAGGAGGTCGAGATCGTCACTGATGCCCCTCAGTACGATTGGGAGCTTTTTTGCGACCTGGTATATGAGGACGGACGATGGCCCAGAATCGTTCGTAATTTCCCTACTGACGCAACGACCCTTTCTCCGACTAGCGAGGGTGAAGAGCTGCCTCACCACGCCTTGCTCGACGCCAGGATTATTGCTGGCATGTTCAGTTAAAACATAAACGACTCGGAGCCATCACAGTGTTATACCGTTCTCTCCGGCCAAGCTCCCGTCAATCCCTTCTCCAAGACACTAGCGGCTCGTTAGACTCGCACTCGCCCCGTCAGTGCGCGGGCAAGTAGAAACCATATCTCGATCAAGGACGAAAGCACATGCCATCTATGCGCCCCTCACAGTACGCCATGCAACAGCGCGTGGATGGCGGCCCATTCCTTCGTTTCGACCATGGCGAAGCGAGAGGATTGAGCGAGGGAGAACTCGAAGAGCTGGAGTCGGGCGAATACAACGAAAATGACTTCTATGGCCCGACACTCGTTTTCTACAGCGATGTACCTCTGCTAGACAATGGGTCGGGCTGGCATCTTTTATTAATGGTCACCTCCGAGTATTTGACCATTTATCCTATCAACGCCCGCTCGGAGCACTCTGAGTACGGTAAACCCAAGTACGACACCATCCAGTCGATAGTGATCACTCGCCCCGTCTTCCAGGAATATCCACATCCTAACAATCAGGATGAGCTTGAGGATTTACTAGGACTTCTCCCTGTAGGGCTCACCAAAGACTGGCGCTACGGTCTCGGCTTCCACTACGAGTACCGATATATCGTCCAGGCTTTAAATGATCTGGAGGGGATCGACACACTGTTTCTGCATGGTGGGGCAGGGAATTTTGATGCGAAAATCGAGGGCAATCAATTCTGTTTAGGCGTTGCTCAACTTGAGAAAATGGAGCGAAGCCTTGATCGGCTAACTCAACGGCATCAGCGAGAAACCGCTGCCGACAAAAAACTTGTTTGCTACACGGGGCTCCTGCACAAAGCGGCCCCCGAGCTTTATCCTCCACGTGAACGCAAGCTCCCGCCAGATCTTCTTGCAAATCTTGTAGCGCTGGGGTCAGTGGCACCTCGTCTATCACCCAAAGATCAAAAGCAGGCAGTCATGCTTGCCCAGCAAAGCGTCTCCGCGCTGGCGAAATCTGCACCGAAAACCCTGTATCAGCTGAAGTCGGAGATCGAGCTAATAACGCTCGGCGAACTCATTGAGGTGTACCGGAAAATGCTGGAAAGCAACGCCGCCGAGAATAAGTGGCAACGCTTCTTGCGTGAGCACTCTTTCGTACTCGACATGGCGTTCGGTTATCCCGTCAAGATGATTGCAGAACAGCCCTATGTAGGCGGTAAGGACATCAGAGGTCAAGGGGGCCAGTATTCCGACTTCCTGATGGCTGCAAAGGCCACCGGAAACCTTGCTCTGATCGAGATCAAACACCCTCAGCACGACCTACTCGGAAAAGCCTACCGCAAGACCTACGTACCATCTTACGAGCTCGGTGGATCCGTGGCCCAGGTCATTAGCCAGCGAAGCGTTCTGCAGAAGAACATTCTCGGTCTGAGCGAGGATCTCGATGACCGTGTCCACGCACATGCCGTGGCGGCCATTGTCATCATTGGCCGTACCCCATCAAAGATTGGTGAGCAGCGAGCCTTCGAGCAGTATCGGAACAGCCTCAAGGATGTCCTGGTAATTACCTTCGACGAGATGTTAGGTCGGCTTGAGGGCATTCATAAAGCTTTGACGCCAAAACTGCCAGTAGCGCACTTGCCCCTCAGTGATGAAGACTTAACCTTTTAAAATGTCCGTCACTGGATATAGGGGCGGCTGAGGCTTTACAGCCGTTTTGGGTCGCCCAAAGAGGTCGGGCTGCTGATCCATAGTGTCCGGACTGATCAGGGGTTGAAAGCCACCCCGTGAATCTGACGATCAAGATAGCAAGCGGAGCGCGCAGGCGCTAAATGAGCCAGAGGCCTGAGGGTAGAAGCCCGCCAGGGCAGAAACCCGGCTTTTCCGGGGTTGGTTCACTACACCCGTCCCTGAAGAGGGGCAAGCCCAAAACAACGATCAACGACTATTGGAGGCGATCAGGCGTTGGGATGTACCTGTCTCCCGCAATACGCATGAACTCTCGCAAGCTATGGCGCCCGACGTCCCGCCTGAACGTCGCAACGACGTACTTCGAGTTGACCGTGTTGATCACCCAAAACCTACCTTGCTTCGTAACGGACTGAATGTCCGATGTCCGAATCAGCCTACCATCTGCAAATCGTTGGTACGGCCCAGGGCAAATGTGACTGAACACAACGCCAACGGCACTGCACGCATGAATATGGACATTCACCAGGTAGGCCGTAACCAGCCCGTCATAGTCTTGATTGACTGCTTCGGCGATACGAAGAAGGTCAAAGTCCGAGTAGCGCTTTTCGTGTAAATCGACTGCGACGGTATTGATGTAGTCCATAGCTACACGGCCTCCGACGCTGATGCTAAACCGGTGGTCTCAGAACGATGCCGATATAGCTCTCTGACCCCAACCAGGGCTGCAACATCTAGGTCGCGCTGATGCGTATTGACGTACAAATCACCACTCTCGACCTGCAGAACGCAGATCGGCACTTCCACCTGATTGAACCCCATGGACAAGGAGGTCAGCTTTTCCATTTTCCAGCTCGAACCTTTGTTCATCCAGGCTGGGGTGACGACCTGGACTTCCTGAATGACCATGCTTTCGTCTTGGGAGATCAGTAGCTCCACGAGGCGAGGCTCATCGCTGACCATCTCCTCATAAGCCATGAATCTTTCATCGTGCCGGCGCTTGAGACTGACGTGATACCAATGCGTTGCGAGAGATCGTGACACGGCGTGAAAGTGAGCGAGACCGTCCCCAAACATTCCCACCGGGCCAGCCTGGTCTTGCATGCTAATCCTGAACATCATGTATCTCGTTTGAAGCAGGCCCGCTCAGCGCACCTGCAATTAACATAAGCCGAATATTGTCTTCAGCGAGGCCTTCATCTCGCGTCCCTGACCCACCAGCACATAGATCGTGTTTCGCGTCTCGAACAGGCAAACGCCATCGAATGATTTGCATAGGGTCGAGCGTACCCAGCCCCCTGGAGGGAACCGGCCCTGGCTGTCGTAGGTGACGCAATGGGAATAAAGGAACATTGTCTGCAGGCCTATGGTGCGCACCCTGGCGAGCGATTCAGGAGGCTCGTCCACATGAAAGATCAGCCAATCCTCGACCAAACAATAGGGTTTCCGACCGAAACGATCCGCCACCAATGCCTCTATTTCGGCTTGAGGCAGCTCTGTTCCAAAGGACGATATCTCTCCCTCGCGGAGCAACTCATGCTCCGAAGAATTACCCATAAATTGATGATCCTCATGGTGCGAACCCAAAAACCAGGCTCTGCGAACACGCAAAATACCGGGCAATAAGCCAGAAATCCCATCGATATGATTATATGCATTTGTGTGGGATCTATCAAACGGGTCATACCGTCTCTTTTTGGAGAGGTAGGTTGGATGTCCCTGCGGAAGGCTTATGCGGCGACGCTACAGTGGCTGAGGATTCGAAATGGCTTATCGCAAGTAGACCTCCAGCATCAAGCTGACCAAGCTCACATAAGCCGCTTGGAGGCTGCGACGACGACACCGACTATTGATCTGAGTGCGGATCTGGCTCATGCGTTGGGCCTAACGCCTCTGTCGCTGCTCACACTGGTGGCCGCAGCCGACGAGGGCAAGACAGCACGCTCTGTCTTGAATGAATCGATGATAGAACTCATGCGGCTAGGAGTTCTTGATGAAGCGCTGCCTGCCGAGCCGCAGAAGATCATCACGCCTCAGAGAATCGCAGCCGCAGAAAGGCTCGAGGCAGTACGCAAACTCAAGGCAGAAGGTCTTTCTCAGGCAGAGGTCTGCCGGCACCTGGAATTACCCAGAAGCACTGTTGGGCGCCTGTGGCACGTTGACGATTAAAAGCCCCCATCGGCTCAAAGCGACAGAGGCACGGGTGTCACTGATCAATAAGCCAAACTTCTGGCCATTCTTACGATGCTTTCCTGTATCCATTGCTCCACGATGGGCCGTGTGGCAGGGATGAAAAGTCGTGACTCACTAACGAGCTTTTCACGGCGCATAGGCATCGAATAGCTGCTGGGGGCAGTCGCTGGCGGCTCTTCTATCTTCGCCATGTCTAAATTCTTCAAGGTAATGCGATACCAACCGCTGTTGAATCCGGCCACCTCGAAGCAGGACATAATTAACTTTGATAGGTTGGTCGGAGACACGAAATAGAGACCAGCCGTACGCCCCTCGACTGGCACACTTGCGTCAGTTTCCAAAAGGACGAGCCCGTCGTCAAAAACGCGCCAAGACGTGTCTCCGGACTTCAGTCCTGTGAACAACTTGTCATCCCAGTCTTCGTAACCTTGCTTGAACTTCGCCAAGCCGAGGTTATGGAAGCTATGGAAAATCTCATCACGGCGTTGGGCCGCTCCGTGCACAGCGTGCTGCTCAACGGGCTGTGGCAGAAACGCGAACTCAAGCTGTGGCGCATAGGAGTGACCGCCGTAGGAGCGAGCGCTTGATGCATCTGTAATGCGCTCGTGAAAGGCTTTCTCAGAAATTGCGCTTTTGGATTTCTCCATTCTACTCAGGCCCTGGACAATGGCTTTCAACAGCTCTTGGGGGTCTGAGAATGAGGCTCTGAAAAAACCTTGTTTGTAGTCAGACACCTCGTTGACGAACACGGCCTGCTTCGCGTCAAAGTCAGTCTGCTGGATGAAGACCAAAATCGGTTTACGCTTGCTCACTGCCTGGTGGAATTCTTGCTGCGTAACCGAGAGACCTGGCTGAGGTTCATAGCCGAAGTTAGCGCCAAGAATCAGGATATAAACGTCGCACTGGTCGACCTCTGTCAGGCAGGCGTGCTCCGAGGAATAGGTTCGCGCTCCGAAGTGCTCGCTCATGACCGGCTTCATGTCCAGTGTCTCCACCGCGTCTTTGGCGGCGGCTCTGAACTGCTCGAATCCTCTTACTACTGAGCTTATGAACACCTTCATCAGTGCATCCTCTGAACGCTGGCATATGTGACCTTTTGGACTGTAACTAGGTGTGATCTTTGCAGATTGTCTCAATGGTGAACAGCAGATCAGACACCGTATCGTTTGTTACCGCCAGAGGTAATGCAATATCGACCACCGCGAGGCCCGATACACACGTTCCCAGAGGAACAAGGGCAGGATGAACCGTAAGCTGGGGTCTGTTGGCGAGCAGGCTGTTTCGGCTGAATCGCTGTTCTTGGCTTCAAAACGACGTAGCAGTCTGAGCCGCTACACAGGCTTTTGGACGAAAGCCACTTTGAAGGTTGACCATCAATGCTGATGCGCGCCCAATCCTTTCGGGTCTCAAAAACTTGAACCTTCTCCCCGCGCTTCAGTTTTGAGATGACCTTTCCGCCTGGTTGATCGCGGACATTGAGGTTGTCAGCGCTCACGAACTGCTCAGTTGTGGAGGTCGGCGTGGGTGGGGATGGAGACGTTGGCGTGGTTGATACAAGCGTGCTCAGAGTGCTCGGCTCTACCGGGGTTTGAGGCGTGTCTTTTTTTCCCATTGCCCATAGGACGGCAAAAAGAATCAGGAGCGGGATAAACCACGACTGGGAGTTTTTGCGCATATCCATTGCTCCCGCTTAAGACGCAATACGCCGGCTGCCATGCAGACCTTTCCTTCGGACTACTGCGAGCTTAGCCAAGCTTCCAATTTTTTCAGCCTATCAGAATCTAAAAGTTTGAGCCTTCCCGAATTCAGGATTTCAAAAAGCCGCTGCTTCGTTTCGGAAGAGGGAAACCAATCAGCGACCTCGATGTTGCAGTGCTTAGAATCACTTAGCACCCATTTCATCACCATGTCAGCTGCAGCTAGCCTTTTGCCGTCTTCTGACCAGCCTCGCATCGCAAGCTTGTCGGTTACGTCGATGACTCCAGCGTCTCCAAAGAAATCGGTCGTATCTGGATAATGAATACCTGCCAAGGACACTTTCGCTACGCCGCGAATCGCGGTTGAAGTAGGACAGGAAATGCCACCCACCTGTAATGCTTCCAGCGTGCGGAAAGTTGATTGCAGCCTTGCCAGTGATGTAGTGCGTGCGGGATACGCGTTTGAGATCGAAATCAAAAAGCGGCTGGATCATGGGAGCTTACTGAGACGCGCCAAGCCCTGTTTTATGTGGCCTGCGTTCTCGCCGATTATCTCCAGGGCACCACGTACGTTATTTCCTACATCCGAATGTCCGTGGGCTTCTACGTGGAGGGTCAGCTCCATCAGGGCAGCCTCCAGGGCGAGCTGGTTTGATACATCCTATCCAGCACGTCTGACAACGAGTATTCGTTAGGCATAGATCGACCTCTCTCTTCGGATAAAGCCAGCGTAGCCGCTTAGCAGCACCCAGTGTCTAGATGATCTCGATCTCGTCAGCTTTCAACCATCCAGCGTCAATCACGCGTTGCTTTGCCACTTCAGGCTGAGGCGTATACACCACGATTGCGAGACTCTGCTCGGCACGACTGCATGTTACGTACAGCAATCGGCGGGTGCGTGCCAGTGAGTCGTCATTACCCTCGCGCTGATTTTTTAGGTCGTTCGCTGAGGGCGGTTGTACCCCGAGAAGCTTTTCGTAGCTGAATAGAAAACCCCCAGCCTCCTCGTCATTCAATATCACCATGACCCTTGGAAACTCCAAGCCCTTGACGCCTTGGTGGGTGTCAAAGGGTGACAGGCCCTGGGTGTAACCGGCGAAGGCAGCCATCTCAGAGAAACGGCGTCCCAGCACCACCTGATACGCGTGGATTTCGAGCGTTTCTCGGTCGATTGATTCGGGCGGTTCTTCATCTGTGACTCCGAGCAGTTGCGCGGCCAGCAGGCGGTCGGGAACGTTCAAAAGGCCGGTGCTCAAGATCACGTGAACCACATCAGCGATGAGGGGATCATTCTCCTCGAATAGAGCGAGGAGCTCCTGGGTGGCATTACTGACTTGTTCCATCAAAGCAAGCTGGTCGGGAGCTTCCTTCATGTGACGCGGCTCAAGGAGAGGCGAGCGCATCCGGACGGCCTCCATTAGGCTGAAGCTATCCTGCTGCGCCGACGCCAAAATGGGCATCACGTCGTCCATGAAGAGTTTCAAGATAGGAAGGCTGCCGTCTAACAATCCGGTTCGGAGGTGCTCAGCGGCGTGGAGGGGGGTAAATACTCCCTCGAATCCCATACGGCGTCCGGCCATCTTGTGCTCAAGAATGAGTGTCTTTCTCCCTGACTGACCCACTGCCCACTGCACGTCTTGAGTAAATGCGGCCATGCGGTGAGCGATTTCCTCCTCCAGCTCAAAGCCTCGGCCAGCCACTTGGCGGGTGCAGAACATGCGTACTGCGCCTTCAACGGCTCCCTCTTTAGGGATCTGCCAATGATCGTCAGCGCTGGCTCGGATAGTGTTGATCAAATCGATCACCCTCGTCGGGCATCGCCGATTGATCTTTTTCTCCGGTTTCGCCCAGTGTTCTGGAATAGCCCGTTCCAGATTTGCTTTGCCGTCGGAGTAGATCCGCTGCATGGTGTCGCCTAGTAGTCCTAGGCAGAACCTATCGGGGATCTGTTGTTGAACGATCAAGAACGCTTCCATCAGCGGGCCATAAGTGTCTTGGCTTTCGTCGATTAGGAGTACCGGGTGTAGGTCGGTCATGACATCTCGCAGCGGCTGCTGCTGTATGAACGCTGCGGCCATCTGAATGACTTCGCTGTGGTTCAGCGCTTGGCGTCCCCTGTTTTCGCCTGTAGGGCTGTACGTAAATGTAGTTACCTGTTCGAGTTCCTCGAGCCGGCGGATTTTTCTGGCTCGGCTGGCTCTGTTGGTTTGGGTTGTCTTGTTTTCGCCTTTGGAACGATCCAGCTGTCTCTGCAGTGCAGCTATATCCTCGCCCAGCTTGACGCTTAGCCACTCGCGGATGTCATCGTTGAAGCCTTGGATCATCCGCCAAGCAAAAGCATGGATGGTCGAAACGATAACTAGAGGGTCATGCTCCAGGCGACGTAAGATCTCGTCACACGCCGCATTGGTGTAAGTGATGATCGCAATCTGCCGGCCTTCAAAAATGAGTCTCTCGCGTTCTCGTTCCTTGAAGCTGCGTACTGCTTCTACGAGTGAATACGTCTTACCTGAGCCTGCGCCGGCATACAGGAAAAAACTGGTCGGTCGATCAAGGTTCAGGCAGGCCTGGATGATTTGATCGGCATCGAGGGCCGCATCAGGCTCTGCTCTTTGAACTATTTCGGATAGGCCGTCGTTCGTCGTGCTCACGCCGTCACCTCCGTGATGGCTGTAGGAACGACTAACAGTTCGCGCTGCTTGCGCTCCAGCTTGGACTGAAGCCAAGTCAGTCCCTCCCGGATGTATTCAGGGATAGTGAGTTCGGCAAAGCCTGGATCGCCTAGAACCTGTAGAGCGAACTCGGCTTTGTCACCGTCTCGAAGAGACTCAAATAAAAGACTGGCAAGGTTGTTCGAACTCTCTGCTCCGTTCAGGGCCCGAGCAAACGCACGCATCAAACCTCGCCTTACCTGCTTGGCTGAAAAGTGCGAGGCATTGCTAAGTACCAAGCTGTCTTCGAAGGTGTTTGGCAGCATCTCGACCTGTTCACCGGTCAGTGGCAGGTGGATATTGATCGGCGTTTGGTAAGCAATTCTGATCGCGAAAAGCTGGTCGATCTGCTGGGTTTTCAGGTCATCCGCCAAAGCGAGCAATGCGTCCACGCTGTGGGGCAGGCCACCTACTTTTGTCCAATGACGTAGCGTCGGGTTGTTCGTCTGTTGACCCGCATCTCGCTGGACTGGTTGAGCAGATCTCAGGCTGCCAGCGTCCAGGTCGGTGATGACCAACGTTACGATCCCTAATGCGTCGATCAGGGGGAGCAGCCGATGTGCATGGCTGCCACCGATGTCTAAAATGGTGATGTAGCACTGGTCAAGGAAAGGAAAATGCTTTCGAAGAAAGTGCGGAAGCATCATGCGCTCGGCGGCGCCTTCAACAAGGATTACGGCATCGGCAAAAAACAAATCGGCGTGCTGTGCCCGAAGATACCGTGTGACGAAATCTTTGGTTTGGGGCTTTTTACCGAATACGGTGGAGAGGTTTGATACCGTTGAAACCGGCACCTGTACGCCGTCCATGCCAGCAGGTAGACGCCGGAAGTACCGCAGGTTCTGATACTCAACTTCATGAGCGACATGGCTGGAGTGCGTGCTCACCATCAGTTGGCTTTTCAAGTTTGGGAAACGCTCAAGCAAAGGGTCTCTGCAGAGCACATGGTAGGCATGCTTTACGAACACTTGTTGAACTTGTACATGAAGGTGAGCTTCCGGCTCCTCAATTAGCACCAGATGAATGGGCTCAACTCCAGCGGCGCTCTGCTCGTCAGCAGTTCTGAATTTTTTCAGCCACTCATCTCGAAACGCCATGAGCCGGAAAATCATCGAAATGAGATTTTGATATCCCAGACCGTTGGACGTCTCCGGCAGCCGAAGGGGAGGAGCGCCAGGTGCGCCACCTATGGAGTCGAGCTCAAACAGGACGGCTGCTTCGTGATTCATCCCGTCGGTGGGCGCGAGTCTGGTCGCGACCCGAATACTCGGATCGCTGTTGTTGGGATATCCCAACCCAGCGACTTCCTTCAGCGCCGGTTCGAAGCTGGTGCTTAATCGGGTATCGAAAGCCACTTGTGCTGCTTCGATAGCTCTGAGCGCACCTAAATCCGAAATATCTGGGCTATCTCCTGGATCAAGGTGACGGTTGTAGTAGGCACGAAGCTGTTCAGAAAGCTTTCTACCACCAGATTGCTTGCCATCGTCATGCCCCTCGTCAGCACTGTCACCGAACCCCCGCTGAGCATTGATCTCATGTACACGGATGAGATTGATTAGTGGATTGCGCTCCAATGCCACTGAAGTTGCCGAGAGTGATTGCCGATTGGCAGAGCGAGTTCTCGGATCTGGGTCTTGAAGCTGGGCGGGATCCAGGCGATACCAGCGCACCTTGAACATCTTGCCCAGACGTCGATTGAGGTAGTCGTGCAGGCTTTGAGGCCAAAGAGGTAAATGTGGTGGATCCTCGCCTTCGGCAGCCAGTCTCTGAATCTCGGTCTTCAGTATCTCTACCCGTTCTCTCTGCTTGCGGTAGTCCACATAGAGGTCTTCCATGTCCTCCGGCTCGAGCCGAAACCGCATCCCGACCAAACCACCGCGCCAAGCAAAGTTAGGTATTAGATCTCGGATGTGATGCAGCTCGCCTTGCTCCGCCGATATCCAGATATCCAGCGTCGGCAACCACTCTGCCCAGTCATTGGCCGATGGGATGGCGCCTGCAGCCTCCCAGGCCTGCCCAATCGCCTCTATGGTTACCAAATGAGAAAGTGTCAGATCCTGAAGGCGAAACGCGGAGGCTTTGGATACCAGAAATTTTCGCAGAGCCAGCATGGCAGAAGATTTGCCGCTGTTATTAGCTCCGACTAATAGGGTTGTCTCGGCTGCTAAGTCGATTCGAACAGACAGGAGCTTGCGGAAGTTCGCAATCTCCAGATGCTGGATGTGCATAAGCTCTTCCATGAAAGCTGCTCAGCGGCTGAGTGCCGGGCTGACGCGTGCTGAGACTCTAGCTGAGCGCGGTCAAGTCGCAAACATCAGTGATTGAGTTTAGCCACCATTGCGGTTAGCTGATTCGCCTCTCAAGGTGATGTATCGACACATCGACAGTTCTCACCCTCCTGATAACATCCCATGCATGGCGGTAAGCTATGACTTGCCGACGTGCCGGCAGCAGCCAAACGCATGAGCTTCATGAAGAAGGATATTGAGACCTCATTTTTTGAAGCGCTTGGCCTATTTTGGCCTGCGTTTGAGGGCTTTCTGCGAGCCACGAGGGACGGTGCGTTACGATCTATATTTCACAGAGGCGCAAACATCAAGCAAGCGGAGCGCGCAGGCGTGAGGATGAAAGCCCGTAGGGCCGAGACGTGGCTTGTCACGGCTTGGTTCACGTCAGCCCTCCGCCAACGGTGGCACGCCACTACCGCAGCCCAGCTTCAACCGACCTGAAAGAGACTGAAATGACCCACGATGAACTCCGAAAGCTTGAGCGCACTAGGCGGGAAGCGCTATGGGAGATTGCCAGATTCCTTCCAGGTGACCCCGAGGCAGCCGATGCCTTGGCGATCCTCAATGATCTCGACGACCAGGAACGAAGCAGCACGCCATCAACCAGTGAGCCACTCGAGCTCAATGAAGTTCGTGACTCTGTGCCGGTGCAGCATCACCAGTGCGGCATCGACATAGTGTTGGAACTAACCATTCCGCAGCCATGGAGGGAGCGTTTCAAGCAGGCGAGCATCGGTTCGACACGGGTGGTCGAAGGGCCTTACGCCACGGACTGGGATAAATTCCTGGCTAGGTGGAAAGCAGAGATGCGACACCTGGAGCAGCATAGAGCCGCGAGACACAAACCTAGAACAGATTGAGGGGGCGATGGGCATGGCAGAAGACGACGATGACACTGTGTATTGCGACATTCAGATGCCATTGGCCCAAGGAAGAGAGCTGCTGGAGTTAGTGAACGCGTTGCGAGAATCGAAAGCACATCCTCGTCTCGATAAAGTCTTCGAGCACATGCAATACGAACTCAGTACCTCAATCGATATCATTGAGAACCCGCCAACTTGGGGGCCTTGGTGCCAGTGAGCCGAACTACGCAGCTTACAACCCCAGATCAGCCTCAACCTTCATACCGCGAAGCTTTCTATGAAGGGCATTCGGCGGGCACCACTCAAGTGCTTTGGAGATGCACAGATGCCAGATCTCAACCTGGACATAAAGGACATCATCAGACGTGTCCAGAGGCATCAACCCACGCGGCTTCAGCACCTGCTTAAGAACGTTGATGACGCCCCGAGGGTAACGACCGCGCCCTTGAGCATCTGAAACTGCCGCGTACCGGAAGCGACCGGCATCGCGATAGCCGTCAGCGACGATTTTCAGCCGTTTTCGTAGTTCCTTTTTGCTCATCCTAGGCGCGACTGTCCACCAGATGAGTTCCACCTCTTCTAGATCCATTCCCTCTGGCGGGATGTCACCGTAATCTTCGTACTGCTCAAGCGGAACCGGACGAGACTTTCTGTTTTGTAGGGATATCAAAGCGCTGCGTCCCAGGCATCCATCGCCTCACCCACAGTCGCGTACCAGTGGAACTCTCTGTTCTGGAAGGCGCTAGCGACTTGCCTGTTTATATTGCCGTCAACCCAGGGCGGAAGACTTTCAGTACCCCCTGAGAACAGGCTAGCTGCCGCGACAACGAATCGACCTGTACTCACGCGCTGGAGGCAGGTGTAGCGCACAGCAGCGCCACTGGTAAGCCGACGCCAAGCCACAACCTCGATGCAGTCCAAGGCACCGTCTGGAGACTCTACGCTGGAACTCGCTTCCTGGTGTGCCACGGGACTGAATGGCCCGCTAGGTATTCTTGGTTTGTGGACAAGATGCTTCAACTGCTCACGTGACGTGACGATCTGTTCGCGAAGCTCTTCTGGATCGATGGACATCCCGCCCTCCGGGGTGACCCTGAGGGTTTTGAGGCTGTTCGCTGCCTTAATGAACTCGCGCTCACGCTTCTGCTCCCAATCCGGACGGCGGTCGGGATGGAGGACGTTAAAGACGCGTTTCAAAACCTTCAGCATCATTCCAAGCCTGATTTGAGTGAGGCAAGCGCCGACGATCATACCTCACAGCTTTGGAGGTGTTTGAAGAGCTCCAGGTCATGATCGAACGCCTGAACGAACGAGGCGTTACCCTGCGCTATGCAATCTGCCCTGGGTCAATTTTCAATCGGCAGGGTGGGTCAGTTATCAATCAGCGCCGGCACACTGATCCACCATTGGTACAAGTGGCTGCCCGTACGGCCCGAAAGTCCGTAGCAAATTATGCTCACCCAGCCTCTGACAACTCCTGCAGCCAGCGGGAGATTTAGCAGGGACGTATGATGCAGAAGGACACCGGTTATCTACTATCACTGGTTCGAGATTTTTCGTTAAGGATTGGTTCGGAGATGATCCTGCACCAATAGATCCGCCACTGTCTAACCACGAAGCGTCCGGTCAATATACCTTCTGCTCATTCGGTGGAGCACAGATACTAGGGATGCGTACTGCCAGAAGGTTACCTAAAATCGTTAGATTGAGTAAGTGATTGATTTATGGACCATAATTCTCTACTAACAGTTAGTAAGGCTCCGGAACAGATGAGTGAAGCCTTCGAACCGCCTAGCCAACCCCGCGCAGCGCAACAACGGCAACGCGCCAGCCAACTGGCGCAAGCCCTGCGTGTCGAATTGAGAAAGGCCGTGATTGGCCAGGAAAGCGTGATCGACGATGTGTTGAGCGCCTTGATTGCCGGGGGCCATGTGCTGCTCGAGGGTGTGCCTGGCCTGGGCAAGACCTTGCTGGTGCGCGCCCTGGCCCGCTGCTTTGGCGGCGACTTCGCGCGGATTCAATTCACCCCCGACCTGATGCCCAGCGACGTCACCGGGCATGCCGTCTACGACCTGCAGACCGAGCAGTTCAAGTTGCGCAAGGGCCCACTGTTCACCAACCTGTTGCTGGCCGACGAGATCAACCGCGCCCCGGCCAAGACCCAGGCCGCCTTGCTCGAAGCCATGCAGGAACGCCAGGTGACACTGGAAGGTCGCGCCTTGCCGATCGCCCAGCCGTTCATGGTCCTGGCCACGCAAAACCCCATCGAACAGGAAGGCACCTACCCGCTACCGGAAGCCGAGCTCGATCGGTTCATGCTCAAGGTGCGCATGGACTACCCCGATGCCGAGCAGGAGTTGGACATGGTACGCCAGGTCAGTCGCTCGACCCGCGCCGACATGCTCGACGTGCAACCGCTGCGCACTTTGCTGCAAGCCAAGGACATCCTCGCCCTGCAACGGATTGCCAGCGACCTGCCGCTGGACGAGCAGGTACTGGACTATGCCGTACGCCTGGCCCGCACCACCCGCAGTTGGCCGGGGCTGATTCTGGGCGCCGGTCCGCGGGCCTCCATCGCGCTGGTGCGGGTGGCCCGGGCGCGGGCACTGCTGCGCGGCGGTGAGTTCGTCATCCCGGATGACATCAAGGGCTGCGCGCTGGCGGTGCTGCGCCACCGCGTGCGGATTGCACCGGAACTGGACATCGAAGGGCTGGACGTCGACCAGGTGCTCAAGCTAATGCTTGACCAGGTACCGGCGCCCAGATTGTGAATAGCACCATGACAATGATCGTCCCTGGGAAGCCCTGAGCATGAAGCCGACCCGTCTGCTGCTGGCCTGGCTCGCCACCCTGTTGGGGCTGAGCATCGTGCTGGGCGCCTGCCGGGCCCTGGGCGTCGACGTGGCACCTAGCTTGCTGGCGATTAACTGGGGATTGTTGCTGGCTTTGTTGCTGCTGGCCCTGCTCGACGCTGCGCGCCTGATTCGCCGACCCTCCCCCAGGGCACAACGGCAACTGCCCGGCAGCCTGGCACTGGGGCGCTGGAGCGAAGTGCAGATCAGCCTGCAACATGATTACGTACAGCCCCTGAGCGTGCAGCTGTTCGATCATGTCCCCGATGGGCTGGACTTCGAGGGATTGCCCCAGACGGTCGAACTGCATCCCGGCCAGACTCACCTACTCAGCTACCGGCTGCGCCCCTTGCGCCGTGGGCACTTCAGTTTCGAGCGCTGCGAAATCAACCTGCCGGGGCCCTTGGGGCTTTGGTCGGCCCGCAGGTACCTGACGTTGCAGGACAGCACCCGGGTCTATCCGGATTTCGCCCACCTGTATGGCGCACAACTGCTGGCGGTCGACAACTGGCTCAGCCAGCTGGGCGTACGCCAGCGCCAGCGGCGCGGGCTGGGACTGGAGTTTCATCAACTGCGCGAGTTTCGCGAAGGCGATAGCCTGCGCCAGATCGACTGGAAAGCCACGGCCCGACAACGCACACCGATTGCCCGGGAGTACCAGGACGAACGGGACCAGCAGATCATCTTCATGCTCGACTGCGGTCGCTCGATGCGCAGTCAGGACGGCGAGTTGTCGCACTTCGATCACGCGCTCAATGCATGCCTGCTGCTCAGCTACGTCGCCCTGCGCCAGGGCGACGCGGTCGGCCTGATGACGTTCGCCACCGAGCAGGCGCGCTACCTGCCCCCGAGTAAGGGCAACGGTCAATTGAACGTGCTGCTCAATAACCTCTATGACCTGGACAGCAGCCAGCGCCCTGCTGACTACCAGGCCGCCGCCAGCCAACTGCTCGCCCGCCAGCAGCGCCGGGCACTGGTGGTGCTGGTCACTAACCTGCGCGATGAAGCTGACGAAACCCTGCTCGGCGCGGTCCAGCGCCTGGGCCGACAGCACCGGGTGCTGGTGGCGAGCCTGCGCGAGGAAGTCCTCGACCGGCTACGCCAGGTCCCGGTGCAAACCCTGCCCGAAGCCCTGGCCTACTGCGGCACGGTGGACTACCTGAACGCCCGGGCCGATCAGCATGAACGCTTGAGCGCCCATGGCGTGCCGGTGCTGGACACCCGCCCCGGTGAGCTGGGCACCGAACTGGTCACCCGTTACCTGAGTTGGAAGAAAGCTGGCGTGCTTTAGCGCTGCCCCTGCCTGGGGCCGGGGCTAGGCCGATGCCGAGACCGGATAAAAACTGAAATAGCGCTGCAACGCACTGACCATCTGGCCGTATTCAGGCGGGGGATTCTGCAGGGCGAACCCGGCGTCGTAATGATGGGGCGTGGCGTCCTCATGGCACCACAGGCAACAGGCCCGCAGGTCGATGACCTGACAGGCTCCATCGCCGTCGGGGATCTTCAGGCGCAAGTCAAAGACCGCCCCCAACATCAGCGGCAACTGACTGATCAGCATCAGCCCGTCTTCCGAGACATTACCGATGTAGCCAATGGGTTTGTCGGTGATACGGTTGAAGACTTTGAGAAAATACGGCAACTGGTGCCGCTCGATCCGGCGTTCTGTGAACATACTGAGTATCGCTTTGCCAAGGCCCTTGAGCAGGGTCGCACTACTGCTTCGCAACGAGCCGGCAGAGCGAGCTCGCTGTCCCCGATTACGGTGCGAACGCCCCCGCGTTGCGCTCGCGCTATTTCTGCCGTTCTCAGGTATCAACGACGTCCAGGGTCGACCCGCTGAAACGTCTCACTAGAGACTAGCTCAAGGCTGAAACACGGCCAGTGGTTAAATGAGACCCGACATTACAATGCCGCGGGAATGCTTCTGGCGCTGCGCGGCGGGTACCAGCCCAGCGACTGCAAGGTTTCCAGGCGCGCGCGGGCACGGTAGGCGTACTCATTGTTCGGGTACTGCGCCATGATGAACTGGTAGGTCTGGGCGGCATCGACATAGAGCTTCTGCCGCTCCAGGCACTGGCCACGCAACATCGACACTTCAGGCTGGATGTAGCGCCGCGCCCGGCTCTTGCGATCGACCTGGGACAGTTCGAGCATCACCCGCTCGCAGTTGCCGGCGTCGTAGGCACGGTAGGCGGTGTTCAGGTGATGGTCCATCGACCAACGGGTACAGCCCACGACACTCAGGGCCAGGGCAGCTAAAAGCACGAATCGCATGAGAGTTCTCCTGTCTTGGGCTTTGTATCGACCCGGCGGCAAAAATCTTCAGTGCGGCGTGTTCAATAAAGAATCCAATAAGTAGTGCAAACGAACAATGACTACAACTTCCCAGCATAGTAGCCTCACTCAGCGCTTGAACTCAGGAGTCTTTGCATGTCCGTCCGTCGTACCAAAATCGTCGCTACCCTTGGCCCGGCCAGTAACTCGCCGGAAGTTCTCGAACAGCTGATTCTCGCTGGCCTGGACGTTGCCCGCCTGAACTTCTCCCACGGCACGCCCGACGAGCACAAGGCTCGCGCCAAGCTGGTCCGTGACCTCGCGGCCAAGCACGGGCGCTTCGTCGCCCTGCTGGGCGACCTGCAAGGCCCGAAAATCCGTATCGCCAAATTCGCCAACAAGAAGATCGAGCTGAAGATCGGTGATCAATTCACCTTCTCCACCAGCCATCCTCTGACCGAAGGCAACCAGCAAGTGGTCGGCATCGACTACCCGGACCTGGTCAAGGACTGCGGCGTCGGCGACGAGTTGCTGCTCGACGACGGCCGCGTGGTCATGCGTGTTGATACCGCCAGCGCCACCGAACTGCATTGCACCGTGACCATCGGCGGCCCGCTGTCGGACCACAAGGGCATCAACCGTCGTGGTGGCGGCCTGACCGCTCCGGCCCTGACTGAAAAAGACAAGGCCGACATCAAGCTCGCCGCCGAAATGCAGGTCGACTACCTCGCCGTGTCCTTCCCGCGTGACGCCGCCGACATGGAATACGCCCGTCAATTGCGCGACGAAGCCGGCGGCACCGCCTGGCTGGTGGCCAAGATCGAACGTGCCGAAGCCGTGGCCGACGACGAAACCCTCGATGGCCTGATCAAGGCTTCCGACGCAGTGATGGTTGCCCGTGGCGACCTCGGCGTGGAAATCGGCGACGCCGAGCTGGTGGGTATCCAGAAGAAGATCATCCTGCACGCACGCCGCCACAACAAAGCGGTGATCGTTGCGACCCAGATGATGGAGTCGATGATCCAGAACCCGATGCCGACCCGCGCCGAAGTGTCCGACGTGGCCAACGCCGTGCTCGACTACACCGACGCCGTGATGCTCTCGGCGGAAAGTGCTGCCGGCCTGTACCCACTGGAAGCTGTGCAGGCGATGGCGCGTATCTGCGTCGGCGCGGAAAAGCACCCGACCAGCAAGACCTCCAGCCACCGCATCGGCAAGGTCTTCGAAAGCTGCGACCAGAGCATCGCCCTGGCCGCCATGTACACCGCCAACCACTTCCCAGGCGTCAAGGCGATCATCGCCCTCACCGAAAGTGGCTACACGCCGTTGATCATGTCGCGCATTCGTTCCTCGGTGCCGATCTACGCGTTCTCCCCGCATCGTGAAACCCAGGCCCGCGCGGCGATGTTCCGTGGCGTCTACACCGTCCCGTTCGACCCGGCATCCCTGCCACCTGAGCAAGTCAGCCAGGCGGCCATCGACGAGCTGCTGGCTCGCGGCGTGGTCGAGAAAGGCGACTGGGTCATCCTGACCAAGGGCGACAGCTACCACACCATCGGCGGCACCAACGGCATGAAAATCCTGCACGTTGGCGACAAGATGGTCTGATTGACCAGGCGCTGAAAAACCAAAGCCCCGCCATGTGAATGGCGGGGCTTTTTGCTTTGCGATCCAGTGATTCCAGGTCAACACAGAACCCGGTGGGAGTGGGCTTGCCCACGATGGGGCCCGCGCGACCACCCAACATTCACGACCGCTTGAGAAACCCCGACAACGCCGCCAACGCTTCCGGCGAGCGCAGTCGTTGGACGAACAGCTTGCCCTCCTCCTCGACCACCCTGCGCAGCAGTTCGCGGTCCGGGGCCGTCATCAGTTGCTTGCTGATGCGCACAGCTTGCGGCGGTAGTTGATCGAAGCGCAGCGCCATCTCCCGCGCCTTGGCGAAGGTCGCTTCCGCGCTCGGCAATGCCTGGCTGGCAATGCCCCAGGCGGCGGCCTGCTCGCCGGTAAACGCTTCGCCCAGCAGCAACAATTCGGCCGCTTTGGCCTGGCCGAGCAGTCGCGGCAGGATCAGGCTGGAGCCGAACTCCGGACACAGACCCAGGTTGACGAATGGCATGCGCAACTTGGCATCGGCGCTGACATAAACCAGGTCGCAATGCAGCAGCAGCGTGGTGCCGATGCCTACCGCGGCTCCGGCAACGGCGGCAACCACCGGCTTGCGGCACTCCAGCAGGCTGCGCATGAACTGGAACACCGGGCTGTCGAGATCACTCGGCGGCTCCTGGAGAAAGTCGGCGATATCATTGCCGGCGGTAAAGCACTGCAGGCTGCCAGTGATCAGCACCGCATTGATCTCAGGGTCGGTATCCGCCTGTTGCAGGGCTGCGCCCAATTGGCTGTACATGGCGCGGGTCAGGGCGTTTTTCTTGTCCGGGCGATTCAGGCGCAACGTCAGCAGCCCGCCTTCGCGTTCCAGCAAAATGGCATCGGTCATGGTCAATCTCATGCAAAGAAAGTCAGCTCAACCACGCGGCAGGAACACATCGGCCAGCAGTTGATTACGCGGCAGCCCTGCCAGGTACAAGCGCCGGGCAAAGGCGTCTACACTCTCAGGGCTCCCGCAGAGTAAGGCCAGGGTTTGCCGGGAAACAAGGCGCAATTGCGCCAAAGCCGCTGACAGCTCGGCCGCTGTCCACAGCTCGACACTCAGGTTGGCGCGGTTGGCTGCCAGTGCCGCCAGGGGTTTGGCCAGGTAATGCTCTGCCCCATCATGGGCCAGGTGAATCACCCGGATAGGCCCTTGATGATCCTGGCGCAGCGCTTCACGCAACACCCCGAACAGCGGCGCCAGCCCCGTGCCTGCGGCCAGCAGCCACAGCGGACGGGTTTGCCAGTCTGGGTCGTAGTGCAAGGCCCCGCCGCGCAGCTCACCGAGGCGGATCGAATCTCCGATCTTCAGCGCCCGGGCGGCATCGCTGAAGGCACCGGGCAGTCGGCAGTCGAGGTGAAACTCGAGGAATCGGTCTTCCTGCGGCAGGCTGGCCAGGGAGTACGGACGCGCCACGTGGCCGGCCCACAGCACCAAGTGTTGACCGGCCTGATAACGCAGCGGGCGCTCGGCCAACAAACGCAGGCGCAACACACAGGGACTCAACCAGTCCAGCGCCTCGACCACGGCGGGGGCGCCGTCACGCAGCGGATCGAACACCGCCACCTGCAGGTCATCCAGCACCTCGCACTGACAGGCCAGGCGCCAGCCCTGCTGGCGCTGCCCGGCACTCAGAGCGTCCGGGCGACGGTCGCCGACCTCACCGCGCAGGCACTGCACCAGGCACGCGTGGCAACTGCCCGCCCGGCAACTGTAAGGCACCTGCAAACCCTGCTGATTCAAGGCATCAAGCAGGTTGCTGCCCGCCGCTACCGTCCATTGACGCTCACCGACAGTCACTTCAGGCATCGATGTTTTCCCAGGCCGCCGCACAGCGATTACGGCCATCGCGCTTGGCCCGGTAAAGCGCCTGGTCGGCACGTTGCAAGGCGTCGTCGAGGTCATCGCCGACGGCCAGCAGGGTCATCCCCGCAGACAGGCTAAGATCCGGCACAGACAGGCCGATCAACTGCACTTCGGTGAACGCCAGGCGCAACCGCTCACAACAGGAGGTCAAGCGCTCGGGATTGCAATCAGGTAACAACAACACAAACTCCTCACCGCCATACCGGGCCAGTACATCGCCCTCGCGCAAACAGGCCGTGGCGACGCCGGCAAATGCCTGCAGGACCTGGTCGCCGGCGGCATGGCCATGCAGGTCGTTGATACGTTTGAAGTGGTCCAGGTCGATCAGCGCCAGGCCATGCTCCACCGAGGCTTCCATGTTTTGCAACTCACGGGTGGCCAAGCGCAGGAAATGCCGACGATTGAACAAACCGGTCAACTCATCGGTGGCCACCAGATCCTCGAGCTGACGCATCATCCCGCGCAGCGTGTCCTGATGCGCCTGCAGGGCAAACCGGCGCTGGCGCATACGCAGGCGCGAAGCTTGCACATAGCTGGCATACAACGCCAGCCAGACCAACACAATAAACAGCACACAGACCTGCAAGGCCGCCAGAGTCGGGTCGGCCAGTTCGAAATGGTAGCCTTCCCACAGGTTGAGGCAGGCAAAGCTGAAGAACACCAGGGCCGCACAGCGCACAAACGCCCGGCGCGGCAGGTGAAACAGGCCGAACATCAGAATCAGTACGTAAAAGATCAGGAAGGCGCCACGAGCAGCGTCCAGATGGGCGATCAGCCAGGTTTGCCAACCAATGCCCAGCAGCACCTGGACTTCGGTCAGGCTGGGATCGGGGAACCGCAGGTTGCGCCCGCTGAAGAAGATCGCGAACAGCAACGACTGACTGAGCATCACCAACGCGGTGGCTACCAGCGCACTGCGCACCGAGCCCTGGAAGTGCCCACTGAGGATTGCCAGCCATAGCAGCAATAACGCCAGCACATAGGTGCCCGTCGCCAGAATAAAGCGCTTGAGCAATAGATTCTGGATCGCGTTATGGGTCAATCGTTGACTCACCGTGCAAAGGGGGGCTGATAAGAGTGTCCTACCCTAAAGGCCTTGGATCACTTTAGTGTTGCTGCTCGAAAATGACCATCCAATTTTTGTCGGGTTGCCTCGGGTCGCGTCATCATTGTTATGCGACCTTGGTTTGACTGCCGGCGGGTGTGCCCGGCGGCGAGGCGCGCTATACTGCCGCGCCTTTTTAGCGTCGCGCCAGCAACCCCGGCGTGCCCTGAAAGGTGTTTGCAGCCGACCGATGCACCCCACTGCAAGCACCTTTATTAAATGTTCCCGTCCTTTAGAGGAGCGCGACTCATGACCGTGATCAAGCAAGACGACCTGATTCAGAGCGTTGCTGACGCCCTGCAGTTCATTTCTTATTACCACCCCGTGGACTTCATCCAGGCGATGCACGAGGCCTACCTGCGCGAAGAATCGCCAGCGGCCCGCGATTCGATCGCACAGATCCTGATCAACTCGCGGATGTGCGCCACCGGCCACCGCCCGATCTGCCAGGACACCGGTATCGTCACCGTGTTTGTCCGCGTGGGCATGGACGTGCGCTGGGATGGCGCGACCATGGGCCTGGACGACATGATCAACGAGGGCGTGCGTCGCGCCTACAACCTGCCGGAAAACGTCCTGCGTGCATCCATCCTCGCCGACCCGGCAGGTGCTCGCAAAAACACCAAGGACAACACCCCGGCCGTGATCCACTACTCGATCGTCCCGGGTAACACCGTGGAAGTCGACGTGGCAGCCAAGGGCGGCGGTTCCGAGAACAAGTCGAAAATGGCCATGCTCAACCCGTCCGACTCGATCGTCGACTGGGTGCTCAAGACCGTTCCAACCATGGGCGCCGGCTGGTGCCCACCGGGCATGCTCGGCATCGGCATCGGCGGCACCGCTGAGAAAGCCGCGGTAATGGCCAAGGAAGTGTTGATGGAATCCATCGACATCCACGAGCTCAAGGCTCGCGGCCCGCAGAACCGTATCGAAGAAATGCGCCTGGAGCTGTTCGAGAAGGTCAACCAACTGGGCATCGGCGCCCAGGGCCTTGGTGGCCTGACCACCGTGCTCGACGTGAAGATCATGGATTACCCGACCCACGCCGCGTCCCTGCCGGTGTGCATGATCCCGAACTGCGCCGCCACCCGTCACGCGCACTTCGTGCTCGACGGTTCCGGTCCGGCTTCGCTGGAGGCGCCACCGCTGGACGCCTACCCGGAAATCGTCTGGGAAGCCGGTCCGTCGGCCCGTCGCGTCGACCTCGACACCTTGACCCCGGAAGACGTGCAAAGCTGGAAGCCGGGCGAAACCGTGCTGCTCAACGGCAAGATGCTCACCGGTCGCGACGCCGCGCACAAGCGCATGGTCGAGATGCTGAACAAGGGCGAAACCCTGCCGGTGGACCTCAAGGGTCGCTTCATCTACTACGTCGGCCCGGTTGATCCGGTGCGCGAAGAAGTGGTTGGCCCGGCAGGCCCGACCACTGCGACGCGGATGGACAAGTTCACCCGCCAGATCCTCGAGCAGACCGGCCTGTTGGGCATGATCGGTAAATCCGAGCGCGGTCCGACCGCCATCGAAGCGATCAAGGACCACAAGGCCGTCTACCTGATGGCAGTCGGCGGTGCGGCTTACCTGGTGGCGCAAGCCATCAAGAAATCCCGCGTAGTCGCTTTCGCCGAACTGGGCATGGAAGCGATCTACGAGTTCGACGTCAAGGACATGCCAGTGACTGTTGCTGTCGACAGCAACGGCGAGTCGGTACACATCACCGGTCCTGCCATCTGGCAGAAGAAGATCAGTGACAGCCTGGCGGTAGAAGTGCAGTAAGCACCCACACCCCAGTCAGGAAAAGCCGCGCTGTTTGTCAGAACAGCGCGGCTTTTTTATGGTCCCTGCGCACTGCGCGGACTCTGCGCCGTCGCCGCGCTGCATGCTATCGTGCGCCCCCCGACCCCGTAGTCTGTGCCCATCGCATGCCACCTATTTATCGTTCCCTGCGCCTGATGCTCTATGTACTGCTGATCGTGGCCGGCACAGTCCTGGTCAGCGCCGCCGCCGTGCGCCACGCCGAGCGCCAGGCCCTGGAGGACGACGCTCAACGCGCCAACCAGCAATTAGCCTTGTACGCCACGTCCCTGCATACGCTGATTGAACGTTACCGCGCCCTGCCCGCCGTGCTGGCGCTGGACCCGCAATTGCGCTCGGCGCTGGCAGGCCCGGTAAGCCCGCAACAGCAGGACTCGCTGAACCACAAGCTGGAGAAAATCAACGGCGCGGCCCAGTCGTCCACCCTCGAACTGCTGGACCGCAACGGACTGGCCGTCGCGGCCAGCAACTGGCGCCTGCCCAGCAGTTATGTCGGCCACAACTACGGCTTCCGCCCCTACTTCAGCCAGACCCGCAGCCAGGGCACCGGACGCTTTTATGCGGTAGGCGTGACCAGCGGCATTCCCGGCTACTTCCTGTCCAGTGCCGTGTTGGGCGACAATCAAGAGTTTCTTGGCGCCATGGTGGTCAAGCTGGAGTTTCCGGAACTGGAGCGCGAATGGCGCCAGGGCACTGACACCCTGCTGGTCAGCGACGCCCGCGGCATTGTGTTCATCGCCAACCAGCCGGGCTGGCGTTATCGCCTCCTTGAAACCCTGTCGCCGACCGACCTCGCCGAGCTCGAAGCTACTCGTCAGTACGACAAGCAAACGCTGGTGCCCCTGCCCCACGAACAGCTTCGACGCTTCGACGACAACAGTTACCTGGCGCGGGTCGAGGGTCCCGACGGATCGGCCGAGTACCTCTGGGAGTCACTGCCCCTGAGTGCCGAAGGCTGGACGCTGCACCTGTTGCGGCGCCCGCAGGTGGCCTTCGAGGATTTGCGCAACGCCGCACTGGCCGCAGCCGGCGTGTGGCTGACGCTGGTGTTTGTGCTGCTGTTCCTCAGCCAGCGCTGGCGTATCGCCAAGCTGCGCCAGCGCAGCCGCGAGGAACTGGAACGCCTGGTGGAGGAACGCACCCGAGAGTTGCGCACGGCTCAGGACGGCCTGGTGCAGTCAGCCAAACTCGCCGCCCTGGGGCAGATGTCGGCGGCCCTGGCCCACGAGATCAACCAGCCGCTCACCACCCAGCGCATGCAGCTTGCCACGCTGAGACTGCTGCTGGACCACGGCCGCGTCGATGATGCCTACAAAGCACTCAAACCGCTGGATGACATGCTCACCCGAATGGCGGCCCTCACTGGCCACCTGAAGACCTTCGCCCGCAAGAGCCCCAGCGGCTTGCGCGAGCCACTGGACCTGGCGGCGGTGGTCGACCAGGCCCTGCACCTGCTGGAAGTCCGCCTGCGCGATGAACAGATCAACTTCACTGTGGACCTGGTCCGCCCGGCGCGGGTTCGTGGGGACGCCATTCGCCTGGAACAGGTACTGATCAACCTGCTGCGCAATGCCCTGGATGCCATGCGCGACAAGTCACTCAAGCGGCTGCGCATCAGTCTTGAAGCCGACCAACAGCTGTGGCGCCTGAGCGTCACCGACAGCGGTGGCGGGATTCTTGCGCAGGACCTGCCCAATGTCTTCGACCCGTTTTTCACCACCAAGCCTGTGGGCGATGGCCTGGGGCTCGGGCTGGCCGTATCCTTTGCGATCATTCATGAGCTCGGCGGTCGCCTGACGGCCGAGAACCACGGCGACGGTGCGCGCTTCACCGTGACCCTGCCCGTCGACCTGGAGGCACAGATCTGATGTTGAACTCGGTAATAGTGGTCGATGACGAACGCAGCATTCGCGACGCCGTCGAGCAATGGCTGAGTCTCTCGGGATTCCAGGTCCAGCTGTTCAGCCGTGCCGAGGACTGCCTGGCGCAGTTGCCGGTGAATTTCCCCGGGGTGATTCTCAGCGATGTGCGCATGCTGGGGATCAGCGGCCTGGAACTGCTGGCCTCCCTGCAACAACGGGATGCCGAACTGCCGGTGATCCTGTTGACCGGCCACGGCGATGTACCGATGGCGGTCGATGCCATGCGCGATGGCGCCTACGACTTCCTGGAAAAACCCTTCAGCCCCGAGACCTTGCTCAACAGCCTGCGTCGGGCACTCGACAAGCGCCGGCTGGTCCTGGAAAACCGTGCCCTGCACGAACAGGCCGACCACCGCAGCAAACTGGAGGCCAGCCTGCTGGGCGTGTCCCCGGGCCTGCAGACCCTGCGCCGGCAAGTCCTGGACCTCGCGGGCCTGCCGGTCAACGTAGTGATTCGCGGCGAAACCGGCAGCGGCAAGGAGCTGGTTGCTCGCTGCCTGCATGATTTCGGCCCGCGCGCCGCCAAGCCCTTCGTCGCCCTGAACTGCGCGGCGATCCCCGAGCAACTGTTCGAGGCCGAACTGTTCGGGCACGAACACGGCGCTTTCACCGGCGCCCAGGGCAAGCGTATCGGCAAGCTGGAATATGCCGACGGCGGCACCCTGTTTCTCGATGAAATCGAAAGCATGCCGCTGGCCCAGCAGGTCAAGTTATTGCGCGTGCTGCAGGAACAGAAGCTCGAGCGCCTGGGGGCCAACCAGAGCATCGATGTCGACTTGCGGATCATCGCCGCGACCAAACCCGACCTGCTGGATGAAGCCCGGGCCGGGCGTTTTCGCGAAGACCTGGCCTATCGGCTCAACGTGGCCCAGTTGCGTTTGCCGGCGCTGCGTGAGCGGCGCGAAGACATTCCCTTGCTCTACGCCCACTTCAGCCGTGCGGCGGCGCAACGCCTGGGCCGCAGCGTCGCGCCCCTGAGCGGTCCGCAGTTGAGTCGCCTGCTCAGCCATGACTGGCCGGGTAACGTGCGCGAACTGGCCAACGTTGCCGAGCGCCAGGTGCTGGGCCTCGATGATCCCGAACCGGACGCCATCGAACCCGGCCAGTCGCTGGCAGCCCAACAGGAAGCGTTTGAAGCGCAGTGCCTGCGCGCCGCCCTGACTCGGCACAAGGGCGATATCAAGGCAGTGCTCGAAGAGTTGCAACTGCCACGCCGCACCTTCAATGAAAAACTCCAGCGCCACGGCCTGACCCGCGAAATGTTCCTGGGCTGAATCCTCGGCGGATTTCCGCTCAGCGAATCTGGCGCATGAGCGGATTTCCGCTCACTTACCCGGCAAAACCCCTCTAGAACGGCCCTGCACAACCTGGCACGGCTCCTGCTATAGCCCCTGCAGGCTGCGTTTTTGCGCGCTCCACAAAAACAATTAATTGAAGGATCCGTCATGGATAACTCACAACCCCTGCCTCTCGGGTCGGCGGCTTCGCCTGCCAAAGAAAGAACCTCGGCCAGTCGCATCAAATCAATTTTCAGCGGTTCTGTCGGCAACATGGTCGAGTGGTATGACTGGTACGTCTACGCCGCATTCTCGCTGTACTTCGCCAAAACCTTCTTCCCCCATGGCGACACCACCGCCCAACTGCTCAATACCGCCGCAATCTTCGCCGTAGGCTTCCTGATGCGTCCGATCGGTGGCTGGCTGATGGGGCTGTATGCCGACAAAGTTGGACGCAAAAAAGCCCTGATGGCTTCGGTATACCTGATGTGCTTCGGCTCACTGCTGATCGCCCTGAGTCCAAGTTACGAAGTCATCGGCATCGGTGCGCCGATCCTGCTGGTGTTCGCGCGCTTGCTGCAAGGCCTGTCGGTGGGTGGCGAATACGGCACTTCCGCCACCTACCTTAGCGAGATGGCCACCAAGGAACGTCGCGGCTTCTACTCCAGCTTCCAGTATGTGACGCTGATTTCCGGCCAGCTCATCGCCCTGGCGGTGTTGATCGTGCTGCAACAAGTGCTGACCACCGAAGAGCTGTACGCCTGGGGCTGGCGTATCCCGTTCGCCATCGGTGCGCTGTGTGCCGTGGTCGCGCTGTACCTGCGTCGTGGCATGGAAGAAACCGAGTCGTTCACCAAGAAAAAGAAGTCCAAGGAAAGCGCGATGCGCACCTTGATGCGCCACCCCAAGGAACTGCTGACTGTAGTCGGCCTGACCATGGGCGGCACCCTGGCGTTCTACACCTACACCACCTACATGCAGAAGTACCTGGTGAACACGGTTGGCATGAGCATCAGCGACTCCACCACCATTTCGGCGGCGACCCTGTTCCTGTTCATGTGCTTGCAACCGCTCGTCGGCGGCCTGTCGGATAAAATCGGCCGGCGCCCGATCCTGATCGCCTTCGGCGTATTGGGCACCCTGTTCACCGTGCCGATCCTGACGACCCTGCACACCATCCAGACCTGGTGGGGCGCGTTCTTCCTGATCATGGCGGCGCTGATCATCGTCAGCGGCTACACCTCCATCAACGCGGTGGTCAAGGCTGAACTATTCCCGACCGAAATCCGTGCCCTGGGCGTGGGCCTGCCGTATGCCCTGACCGTCTCGATCTTCGGCGGCACCGCTGAATACATCGCCCTGTGGTTCAAGAGCATCGGCATGGAAACCGGTTACTACTGGTACGTCACCGCGTGTATTGCTGTGTCCCTGTTGGTATACGTGACCATGAAAGACACCCGCAAACACTCGCGGATCGAAACTGACTGACACCCCCCGTGGGAAATGCCGCAGGCCGCGGCATTTCCTACAGATATATCCTCCTCCCCCCTCCTCCCGATTAATGATCCGTTAATTCCCCTACGACACTCTGTTGTCATCTGAATCCTGAACGACGTCTAGTCCGTCCATGGCATTCGGCCCCCCCTGGGGGAAGCCGCACTGCAATCTATCAGTGACGGCACACATATCGAATTAATCGATTATTAAAGGCTATTTTTTGAGCTTTTACATCATTTTTGTACGCGTAGTATGAACTCCATACCGCACGCCCAAAACGTCAACGAACCTGGAGCACAGACCATGAAAATCCAACTGATCCTCGCCTTGACCCTCTCCGTACTGGCTGCCAACACCTTCGCCGCCGATGGCTTTGACCGTACCGGCTCGGCAGTCGCCGCCGATGGATACGACCGCACCGGCGCTGCTACCCTGGCTGCAGATGGCTACGAGCGCACCCCCCAAGGCCAGAGCGTTGCCGAAGGTGGCCGCGAACGTCTGGAAGAAAAAGGCCTGGTTGAAGATGGCTACGATCGTACCGGTTCTGCCTCCATCAGCTAAGCCGTGAATGCCCCCCCACAACGCCCGGCTCACGTCGGGCTTTGTGCTTTTTGCTCGCCCCGGCACACTGGCAATACCGGCAATCGCCCTGCACTATTGCGCCTCACCTTGACGGAATCCCCCCATGCCCGACGATATCCACTTCTACGAACCTGCCCAGGGCCACGGCCTGCCCCACGACCCGTTCAATGCCATCGTCGGCCCACGGCCTATTGGCTGGATTTCCTCGCAGGACGGCCAAGGCCGCTTGAATCTGGCGCCCTACAGTTTTTTTAATGCGTTCAACTACATCCCGCCGATCATCGGGTTCGCCAGCGTCGGACGCAAAGACAGCCTGAACAATATCGAACAGACCGGCGAGTTCGCCTGGAACCTGGCCACCCGCCCGCTGGCCGAGCAGATGAACCAGAGCTGCGCAATGGTCCCCGCCGACGTCAACGAATTTGAACTGGCGGGGCTCACCCCCGTCGCCTCAAAAATCATCCAGGTGCCGCGCGTCGCGCAAAGCCCGGTGTCCTTCGAGTGCAAGGTGACCCAGATCATTCAGTTGCAGCGTGCAGACCAGCAATTGGTGCCGAGCTGGCTGATCCTCGGCGAAGTGGTCGCCGTGCATATCGCCAAGTGGCTGCTCAAGGATGGGGTGTACGACACCGCCGCGGCAGAACCGATTCTGCGCGGCGGCGGTCCGGCGGATTACTTCCAGCTAGGGCCTGAGGCCCTGTTCAAGATGCACCGCCCGGGGGCGACCAAGGCTTGAGGTATTGACTTACCAGATGAGTTCACCGTCCTCACCGACGTCGGCCAATCGAGCCAGTTGCTGCTCGGCAGCCAGGTCGGCCTCCAGGGCGGTGTTGAACGTCTGGTCGATCAGCACCTTGTTGAAACGCGGGGCGCCCGCCCCACCGAGGGCTTTGACGGCGATGGCGGCGGTGTAACCTTCGTCACCGCGCACGGCGGCAGAAACGGCTTCGAACTGTGCAAACTCTTTACGTGCCATGTTGCGGATCCTGGCCAATGGAAAGTCGGCCATTCTAAACCTTCAGCCGGCCAACTGCTGCATGGCCAGCGCATCGCAGGACGGATGCCCGGCGCGAGCCTGGTCGGCGCCGACATCGCTGAAGGTGTGGAAGTCCAGGCTATGAACTACTAACTCCTGGACCAACTCGCCGAAAACGGCCATGGCCGGGCTGCTGAAATAGGCGGTCATGGCCGGCTGGTCAACCCAGGAGCCGGACACCAGCCACAGCTGGGGGTCGCACAACGAGTGCTGCAGGGCAAAATGCAGGTTGCCACTGGCCTGGCGCGTAGGCTCGATCAGGCAACTCAAACGCGCGCCCAACTCCATCGAGCGGCCTGCCTGGGCCCGGACCAACGCCATATGGCTGACGGGGGTTTGCATGGACATGTTCATCGCTCCCTGGATGTAGACAATCGGCAGCCTGAGAGAAGCTGCGACAGGACCAGAGAATAAGCGCCAGGCTCAAGACTGGTTAGTCGATTCCTGCCGGCTTGTTGCACAATCCTGCGCCGACCGCCGGCGCACCGCTGTGTCCAGCGCATCTACCCGATGAAGATGACAAGAGTGTTTCAAGCAACGATCGCAGCCCTTTGCTGCGGTTCTGCAGGCGGTATCTACCACCACCGCAGGATCAGGCAAGTTTTGCGCAGGATCGGCCTAGCCCCAAGACTTGCACAAACTTAAGCTATGCCCATCCCATCAGCCTTACCGAGGATGTTCGCCATGTCACCTGTGGATTCCAACCACACGCCACTTGACGCCAGCCTGGAGCACCAGCGCGCGGAACTGGCGGCCATCATCCGGCGTAACACCCAGGAGGACGGCAGCTACACCACTGCCATCAACGCGCTGGTGTTGTCACGCCACAGCCAGTCCCACGACTTTGCCCCGGTGCTCGCGCAGCCAGCGCTGTGCATCATGGCCCAAGGGCGCAAAGAGGTCAGGCTGGCCGACGAACTGTTCAACTACGACCCGCTCAACTACCTGGTGGTCTCGGTCTCGATGCCCCTCAGCGGACGGGTGGTGGATGTCTCGCCCCAAGTGCCGATCCTGGCCTTGCGCCTGGACATCGACCCGACGGAAATCACCGCGTTGATTGCCGATGCCGGCCCCCTTGGCGTACCTGCCCGCCCTACCGGGCGTGGCCTGTATGTCGAACAGCTGGATCAACCGATGCTCGACGCGGTGCTGCGCCTGGCGCGTTTGCTGGACACCCCCAAAGACATCGCCATGCTCGCGCCACTGATCCGCCGGGAGATTCTCTACCGTCTGCTGCGCAGCCCCCAAGGCCACCGGCTGTACGAAATCGCCATCGCCAACAGCCAGAGCCATCGCATCAGCCAGGCGATCAAATGGCTCAACGGCAACTTCGAGCAACCATTGCGCATCGATGACCTGGCCCGCGAGGTGAACCTGAGCGTCTCGACCCTGCACCACCGGTTCAAGGCAATGACCGCCATGAGTCCGTTGCAGTACCAGAAGCAACTGCGCCTGCAGGAGGCGCGGCGCCTGATGTTGGCCGAAGGCCTCGACGCCTCGGCGGCGGGATATCGCGTGGGCTATGAAAGCCCCTCGCAGTTCAGCCGCGAATACAGCCGGCTGTTTGGCGCACCGCCGCTGCGGGACCTGGCGCGGTTGCGATTGTCTGTCTGATCAGACCTGATGGCCCCATCGCGAGCAGGCTCGCTCCCACATTAGAGGAGCGAGCGGCCAGTCAGGCACCCAATACGCGGCAAGCCTCGGATGGAATGGTCACCGACACCGGGTTGCCAATGCTCAACCCAATGCCCTGACACGGCGTACTCAAGGCGGTCAGCGAGACCCCGGAGCACTCCACCGTGGTTTCGATGGTCGCGCCGATATCTCGCACGAACGTCACCTTGCCCAACAGGCGATTGCCCGCAGTTGCCTGGGGATGGGACAGTTGCAGGTCTTCGGGGCGCACCAGCATCTTGAGCTTCTCGCCGACCACGATACTGCTGCAGATCGGCACCGCCAGCGCGTCGCCGCCCGGCAAGCTGACCCTGCCGTTGCCCAGCGCGGTTGCCGGGAAGATGTTGCCGGAGCCGATGAAGTCCGCCACGAACGCGTTGGCCGGGTGCCGGTAGATCTCGATCGGCGTGCCGACCTGCTGGATCCGGTGCTCGCCCAGCACTACCACGATGTCAGCCATGGTCATGGCTTCACGCTGGTCATGGGTGACCATGATGGTGGTGATGTTCAGGCGCTGTTGCAGTTGGCGGATTTCCACCTGCATCGACTCCCGCAGCTTGGCGTCCAGGGCGGACAGCGGCTCATCGAGCAGGAGGATTTTCGGGTGCGCGGCAATTGCCCGGGCAATCGCCACCCGTTGGCGCTGGCCCCCAGAGAGCTTGGCGACCGGGCGATCGATCATCGCTTGCAGCTGGATCAGTTCCAGCAACTCCACCACCCGCGCCTGTTGTTCAGCCTTGCTCACGCCGCGCAGCTTCAGGGGGTAGGCGATGTTCTCGCCCACGGTCATGTGCGGGAACAGCGCCAGCGACTGGAACACCATGCCGAAGTTGCGCAGGTGCGCCGGGGTGTGGCCGATGTCCTCGCCGTCCAGGCGAATTTCGCCGCCACTGAGGGTTTCCAGGCCGGCGATCATCCGCAGCAAGGTAGTTTTGCCACAGCCCGAGGGGCCGAGAAAACACACCAGCTTGCCCTCGGGCAAATGCAGGTTGACGTCCCTTACCGCGCAGGCCGAGCCGTAGTGTTTCTCGACGTTTTCCAGAATCAGACCAGTCATGTGAATCACCTCAAGCAATCAGAAGGAAACGCCGCCTTCGCCCACCAGCTTCTCCAACGCCCAGATCAGGACGAAGTCGATCAGCACGATCAGCACGGCAAACGAAAAAACGGTGGGGTCCAGCGATGACACCGTGCGGCTGTACATCCAGATCGGCACGGTCATGACATCGATGGTGTAGAGGAAGTAGGTCACCGTGAACTCGTTGAACGAGACGATGAACGCCAGCAGCATCCCGGCCAGGATCCCCGACTTCATCATGGGCACCACCACATCGACAATCGCCCGGGTCGGCGAGGCGCCGAGCATCTGCGCCGCCTCTTCGACTTCACTGCCGATCGACAGCATTGCCGCCGTGCAGTTCTTCACCACGAAGGGCAAGGCCAGGATCACGTGGGCAATCACCAACCGCGAGGTGGTCATCTGGAACGGCAGGCTGTCGAATACCAGCAGCAAGGCCAAGCCCAGCACCACCATCGGGAACACCAGCGGCAACGACATCAGTTGCAGGGCCACCGCCTTGCCGCGGAACTCGCAACGGGTCAGGGCATAGGCCGCGGGCACTGCGATCAAGGTAGCGAACACCATGGTCAGGCTCGCCACCATCAAGCTGGTGGTCATGGCCTTGCCCAGGCTCAGCACATCGCTGGCATCCGGCGAGACAAAGGTGTGCCAGGCGGCCTTGTACCATTGCAGGCTGTAGCTGCTGGGCGGGAAGTCGAGGTTCGACGCGCCACTGAACGACATGACGATCATGGTCAGGATTGGCAACACCGCCAGCAGCAGGATGCAACCGGACAACACTCCCGCCAGCTTGCCGGTGTCGCCCGGCAACAGCGCCTGGCGTGGCTTGAACAAACGACTCATAACGAAGCCTCCAGCATGCGCCGGCGACGGCCGGTGATGTATTCAGAAAGAGTCATGATCGCCAGCGTGGTGACAATCAACACCACGCCGGCGGCAGACGCTGCGGGCCAGTTCATCAGCGGGGCGATCTGGTCGTGCACCATCACCGCCAGCATCGGTACGCGGCGGCCACCGAGCAGCAAGGGCACCACGAAGCTGCTGGCGTTGTAGGCAAACACCAGGGTCGCACCTGTAATGATGCCGGGCAGGCTCATGGGCAGCACCACCTGGCGAAACACCTGCAAGCGGCTGGCACCGAGGGTCGCGGCGGCTTCTTCATAGGTCCGGGCAACCCCACGCATGGCGCTGGCGATCGGCAGCACAGCCAGCGGAAACGCGGTTTGCACCAGGCCCATCAACACGCCGTTCTGGTTGTACAGCAGCATGATCGGCCGCTTGATCAGGCCCAGGCCCATCAAGGCCTGGTTGAGCATCCCGCCTGGGCCGAGAATCACCAGCCAGCCATAGCTTTGCAGCAGCAGGTTGACCAGCAACGGCAACAGCACCGCCGCCAGGAACACCCGCCGTAGCAAAGGCGAAGTCAGGCGCGACATGGTGTAGGCCACCGGGATCGCCAGCAACACGGCGATCACCGCGCTGATCAGCGCCAGGCGCAGGGTCAGCAGCAAGGACTTGAGGTAATAGGGTTCCAGCAACTGGGCGTAACTGGCCAGGCTGAAACCGCTCCACTCCGCACCTTTGGTGCCCACGCTCATGCGCAGCACCAGCAGGCTGGCGATGATCAGCACACCGAGGAACAGCATCGAGGGCGAGAGAAAAAACCAGGCACGCGCCGTCGGCGATACACCCCGGTTCGGGCGCACGACTGCTGCGCCGACCGGGTGGGTCAGGGGTTGGTGTTCCATAGCAATGATCTCGTCAATGGAAGATCGGGGCATGGCGAGTACTGCGCACTCGATCGCTGGCAAGCCCGCTCCCACAGGTCGTGCATGATTCTTGTAGGAGCTGGCTTGCCAGCGATGAGGTTCGAAGAACCTCCCCGCGATTCAGATCAGGAAGAAAAGATTTCCGTGTAACGACGAATCCATTGGTCATGCACGCTCGCCAGGAAGGCGTTGTCGTGCATGATCGCCTTCTCGGCAATCTGCTCCGGCGTCAGGATGAATGGGCTCTTGCGGGCCTCGGCAGAGATGATGGCCTTGGCGTTGACCGGGCCGTTGAAGATGTCTTCGGCCATCTTGCCCTGGACCAGCGGGTCCAAAGAGTGGTCGATGAAGGCGTAGGCCAGGTCGGTGTCGCCGGGACGGTTCTTCGGCATCACCGACAGCATCAGGTCGGTATAGAAACCTTCCTTCATGCCAAAAGTGGCGCCCAGGCCGTAGGCCGGATCGCGGATCTGCTTGGGGAAAAACGCCGGGGCGTACAGCCCACCCATGTCCAGGGAACCGGTGCGGAACAGCTCGGCGATCTGGTTGGGGTTCTCCCCCAGGGTCACTACCCGGTCCTTGAGCTCGGCGAGCTTCTTGAAGCCCGGCTCGATGTTGTGCTCGTCACCGCCGGCCAGTTTCGCGGCGATGATGATCAGGTCCATGGCCTCGGTCCAGTTCGGCGGCGGCAGGAAGATATTCGGCGCCAGCTCCGCATCCCACAACGCGGCGTAGCTGGTTGGCGCTTCGCTCAGGGTGCGGGTGCTGTAGACCAGGCTGTTGCACCACAACAGGTAACCAATGCCGTGGCCGTTGGCGCCAGTACGGTATTTCTCCGGCACGTCGAGCAGGTTGGGAATCCGGTTGAGGTCGGGCTTTTCCAGCAGGCCGGCGGCGGCCAGGCCTTCGGCACCGACTCCGGCCAGGGTGATGATGTCGTACTGCGGGCGATCACCACCGGCCTTGAGCTTGGCGACCATTTCCGAAGTGCTGCCGGTGCGGTCGGCGATGACCTTGGCGCCGGTCTTGGCCTCGAACGTCGCGGCGATGTTGCGCAGTGCCGCAAGGCCGGTGTCATCGGACCAGGTCAATAGACGCAAGGTCTTGCCTTGAAAGCGCGTGTCACTGGCGTTGGCGCGGATGAACGGCATGCTCATGGCGGCGGCCGCCACCGAGGCGACCCCAACGGTCTTGATGAATTGTCTTCTGTTCAGATCATGCTCGCCCATGAAGGACTCCCTCTATTGTTGTTGATTTGAGGTGGCTGCATCCCTTGCGACCGCGCTGTTCGATCGCTGCAAACCCCTGTGCTACAAGGGCTTTGGCGATGTCGGCGGGTTCATCCTGAGGTCACGCCCTGAGCGCAACAATCGAAAAAAAATCATTGGTGCCATGTCCCGCACGCATGCCTCGTGACGAGGCATGCAGGGCCCGTTTTCGGGCAGTCAGACGGCGCGAATCACGTGTTTTATTTCCTGGAATGCCTGCAAACCCCACGGCCCCAACTCGCGACCGAGACTGCTCTGCTTGTAGCCACCCCAGGCGGCCTGCGGGAAGATCACTTGCGGCGCGTTGATCCACACCAGCCCCGCCTGCAGCGCGTCGGCGACCCGCTGCGCAGCGCTCGCATCGCCGCTGACGACACTGGCCACCAGGCCGAACTGACTGTCGTTGGCCAGCGCGATGGCTTCCTGCTCACTGGCAAAACGGCGCACGCAAAGCACCGGCCCAAAGATCTCCTCGCACCACAGCGCACTGTCCAGGGGCACGTCGGTGAACACCGTCGGCTGCAAAAAATACCCGCGCGGCAGGTCCGCCGGACGCCCGCCACCACACACCAGCCGCGCACCGGCGCTCAGGCCGCGATCGATATGGCCCAGCACTCGCTGGTATTGCGCCTGGTTGACCAGCGCGCCCATCTCCACCTCGGGGTCGAACGGCTCAGCCACGCGGATCGACTCGGCACGACTCTTCAGGCGTTGCAGGAACTCATCCGCCAGTGCATCGGCCACCAGCACCCGGCTGGTGGCGGAGCACATCTGCCCGGCGTTGAAGAATCCACCGCCACTGGCCAGCTCCACCGCCAGGTCGAGGTCGGCGTCGGCCATCACCAGCAACGACGATTTACCGCCCAGTTCCAGGCTCACCCCCTTGATGGTTTCAGCCGCCCGTTGCATGACCTGGACGCCCACCGCGTTGCTGCCCGTGAAGGAAATCTTCGCCACCCGCGGATCGCCCGACAGCGGTGCCCCCACCGCCAGGCCTGTGCCGCAGACCAGGTTGAACACGCCGTTGGGCAAGCCGCTCTGGGCGATGATCGCCGCCAGTTCCAGCTCCGGCAGCGGAGTGACCTCGGAGGGCTTGAGCACCACGCAGCAACCGGCGGCCAGGGCTGGTGCGAGTTTCCAGGCGGTGGTGACCATGGGGAAATTCCACGGCACGATCAGCCCGACCACACCGCAGGGTTCCCGGCGCACGCGGGCGGCAAACGCCTCGCTCGGCAGCTCCAGCGGGCGGTCCTGACTGGCGTCCAGCGCCTCTGCCAGGCCGGCGTAGTACTCGAAGGTGGCGATCACGTCATCGACGTCGATCCCGGCTTCAAACAGCGGTTTGCCGTTGTTGCTCGACTGCAGGTACATCAGCCGTTCACGGCCTGCCTGCACGCCCGAGGCAATGCGGCGCAGGATCGCTCCGCGCTCGGCGCCCGAGGTGTTCGACCATTGGGCAAAGGCCGCGGTGGCGGCACTCAGTGCGCGATCCACCGCCGTTTCGTCGCCGCCGTTGACCGTGGTCAACAGGGCTTCGGTCGCCGGGTTGATGACCCGCAGGTGTTCGCTGCCCGCCGACCATTGGCCATCGATGTACAAACCGTCCTGGGTAATCGGCAAGCTCATGCCAACACCGCCTTCTGCCACTGGTCCTGGTCGATTTCAATCAGGCTCGGGCCCTGGCGATCCACCGCGGCCCGCAGCGCCGCTCGTAGTTCATCCAGCCCATTGATGGTCTGGGCCGCACAGCCCAGGCCCTTGGCCACGGTGATGAAATCCGGGGTATAGATGTCGACGCCCACCGGTTCGATGGCGCGGTTGACCATGTATTTCTTGATCTCTTCGTAGCCCTGGTTATTCCACAGCAGGACAATCACCGGCGTGCGCGCTTCCACGGCACTGGCCAGTTCCGGCAAGGTGAACTGCAGGCCGCCGTCACCGATCAGGCACACCACCGGGGGCCGGGTGTCGCGCGCCTGGCCACCGCCGAGCCAGGCGCCGATGGCCGCCGGCAAAGCGTAACCGAGGGTGCCGTAACCGGTGGAGGAGTTGAACCAGCGACGCGGGCGCTGCGGATTGAATGTCAGGTTGCCGCTGTACACCGGTTGGGTTGAATCGCCGACGAACACCGCCTCTGGCAAGACCTCCTGCACGGTTTCCAGGAACAGCGTCTGGGCCAGGGTCGGTGCGTCCCAGGTACTTGCCAGCTCAGCCCGCAGGCTGGCCGCGCGGGCCTGGCCCCAATCGCTACGGCGCTCGGCCAGGACATGTTTGGCCACGCCATCGAGCAGGGCTTGGGCGGCATATTGCGCATCCGCCACCAGCGCGACTTTCGGCGGGTAGTTACGCACGGTCTGGTCCGGGTCGATGTCGACCCGCAGCAGCGTCCCGGGAATTTCGAAGCCGCCGGCAAAGGTCACGTCGTAATCGGTTTCCGCCAGTTCGGTGCCGATCGCCAGCACCACATCGGCGTCCGCTACCAGGGCGCGGGTCGCCACCAGGGATTGGGTCGAGCCGATCAGCAAGGGGTGCTCTGCGGGCAACATGCCTTTGGCGTTGATGGTCAGGGCCACCGGCGCGTCCAGCAGCTCGGCCAGGCGGGTCACTTCGACGGCGGCATCGATCGAACCGCCACCGGCGAGAATCAGCGGACGCTGGGCGTTTGCCAGCAGTTCACTCATCTGTGCCACGGCCGACGGCGCGGCGCCAGCGCGGGTAATGTTTACCGGCTGGCTGCCTTGCAGGGCGTCGGCGTCTTCCACCAGCACATCGAGGGGAATCTCGATGTGCACCGGACGCGGACGCCCGGCCTGGAACAGGGCGAAGGCCCGGGCCAGCACGCCCGGCAGCTCGGCGGCCGACATCAGCGTATGGGAAAACGCCGCCACCCCTGCCACCAGGGCACCCTGGTTCGGCAGTTCGTGCAGCTTGCCGCGACCGCCGCCCAACTGGCTGCGCGACTGCACGCTGGAGATCACCAGCATCGGGATCGAGTCAGCATAGGCCTGGCCCATGGCGGTGGTGATATTGGTCATGCCGGGACCGGTGATGATGAAGCACACCCCGGGTTTGCCGCTGGTGCGGGCATAGCCGTCGGCCATGAACCCGGCGCCCTGTTCGTGGCGCGGCGTGACGTGGTTGATGCTCGAACGGGCCAGCCCGCGATACAGCTCAACGGTGTGGACCCCGGGAATGCCGAATACCTGCTCGACCCCGTAGCCTTCGAGTAACTTGACCAATACTTCACCGCACGTCGCCATGTCTTTGCCCTTCTTGTTCGTTGAGACGCTGACCCCCGCGCGACATTGGTTGCTGCACGACGGGGCTCAGTCATGGCGTTATTGGAACGGTCTGCGGGTAGCCGCAACAATCGATAAAAAGTCATACTCGCCATGTCCTCACCTCATGCCTTGGCGTCCCATGAAACGACTTCCTCCCCTCCCCGCCCTGCACACGTTTCTGATCACGGCCCAGTGCTGCAACTTCACCCGGGCGGCCGAGCAGTTGCACATCACCCAGGGCGCGGTGAGCCGGCAGATTGCCGGGCTGGAGGAACACCTGGGGTACGCGCTGTTCCACCGCCAGGCACGCGGCTTGAGCCTGACGGCCGAAGGCCAGGAATGGTTGCCGCGTATCCAGCAGGTGTTCGGTTTGATCGACGAGGCGGTGGAACAGGTCGGCGCGCACCGCGAAACCCTGCAGCTCAAGGCCCCGACCTGCGTGATGCGCTGGCTACTGCCACGTTTGCTGCAATGGCAGAAGGAGCGTCCGGACGTGCCGGTGGAGCTGACCACCACGGTGCATCACGGGGTGGATTTTCACCGCGAACAGTTCGACGCCGCCGTGATGTACGGCGCACAACCGGACAGCGCGCTGGCGTCGCTGCGCCTGTTCGATGAACAACTGACGCCCGTCTGCTCCCAGCCGCTGCTCGATGGCCCGGTGCCGCTGCACAGCCCGGCAGACCTCGACCGGCACTTGCTGTTGCACCCCACGCGGGATCAACGGGACTGGAAAGCCTGGCTGAAAGCGGCGGACGTCAACCTCAGCACCGTGGGCAAGGGCCAGCACTTCGAGACCCTCGACCTGGCGATGTCGGTGGCCTCTCAAGGCACCGGGGTGGCGATTGGTGACTGGTCGTTGATTGGCGATGACCTGAGTGCCGGACGGCTGGTCATGCCCTTCGCGCTGAAGGTGCGTACGGGGCTGGCGTACTATCTGGTGTTCCCGCAAAAGCCGGGACCGTCGCCGCAGCTGCGCGAGTTGATGGCGTGGCTGATACTGCAGGCACAACAACGTGATGAGCGCTCGACGGTGTAGCTCCACTGCCTGCAAAACAAAGAAGGTCATGCACTTGGCATGACCTTCGGTTCATTTGATGAATCAGCTTTTCTTGATGGCATTCAAATAGCGCTGAAATGCCTCATAACGTTCGGCAGTCGCCTCCAATGCCGCCACATCCGTTATCGACTCAGGCATGTTGTCCTGGAGAAAATGTGTGTAGGCCAAAGCGACCTTGGCGACTTCTTCCCGCCAACTACGAATCACTGCCCCCAGTGCGTCCAGCTCATCCAATGCTTGGAGCTTGCGTCGCAACTCACGGACTTGCAACTCGTCAGACTTGAGGCTGGCACCCAGCATCGTCGTGCGCTCGCGCACGGCATCCCTGGCTTGCGCCAAATTGGTGAACTGACGCCCCTGGTCGACACCCTCAAGGTTTCCCTGGAGCTTGTTGAGCAGCATTTGCAGGAAGTCCTTATCCGGCTTTTTTGTCGCGACCAGCTTCATCGCACCCTGAATTTCCTCTACGCTCGGCAGCAGGCTTTTGACGATAGCCCGCCAGCCCGGCGTCTTGAACCGCTGAATGGCATCATCGATAAATTGCTTCTCCGCAGCGAGCTTCTCAAGGTCCCCCTTGTCGGTCTCAATGCGCCGTTCAATAGTCGCCACCTCAGAACTGAAGGTACTAGGCAAATTACCGACCGACTCAGCGAAACTGACCGAGTCAAGCTCCCGGACCACCCTCGCCAGATTGCAATTGGCAGAAGCCACCATCACCTGCGAAGCGCTGACCCGCTCAACCCCTTGATTGAGGAGCTTGCCTGCTTGTTGATCTTTCACTACGGAAGACAAATCAGTGAGGCTTCGAACCTCCTTGATACAGGTCAACGTTGCGACGAACCCAGTGTTGGCCAATGACGCGTGAACCATCTTGATATCGTCGAACAGTTGTTGATGTGCGTCATTCAGCTCGCCCCCGACAAACGTGAGTTTTTCTTTCAATGAGGGTAGAAAATCAAAATCCTGACCTGCCACACTCATATTCAGCCGGTCCTTGGCGACCCTCATCTCAGCAGTATCGGGCACCACATAATGACCAGCTGCCAACAATCCATAGTTATTCATAGTTATATTCATCCCTGAATAAAAAAACTTAATTATTCTTTAATAATCTGATTAAAAACAGCTGACAGCGCGTGAGCATGCCCCTTAATGGTTTTCCACGGTTCGAAAATAGCCTGAAGATTAAGCACCAGCAAAAGCAGATCCAACTCAGTCGCATTGCCTTTAAATGCGTCCAGAGACACACGCAGGCTACTCCAGACAATACCCAATACATCCTCGATACACTTGATGCCTTGCTCGGCGTCCTTCATCAATGAACGCATATCGGTAAAACGGGTCGCCAGGGTAATCAGGCTTTGCGACAACCGAGCCTTCGACAACTTACCAACCAAGTCCTCCTTACGTTTTAACAACTGATTTTTTTGCGCTCTTGTTTCTTCCGCCTGAGCACCAAATATACCACCGGTCACTAGCAGTCCAATCGGACCAAACACCAGCCCGGTAAAAGCATATCCCACTTGGCTGTCATACTCCGACTGCTTTTCGGCAATCTGCTCATCAAGCGACTTTATTTGTTCACGAAGCGCATCGACCTCTTCGTCCCTGCCAATATGCGCCTCATCGACAATTTTTTGCTTGAGCGCCAGCTGAATCAATAACTCATCCGATATCTTGCGTGAAAAATCTATTGCCAACCGATTGACGTCGGCAACCTCCAGATAGAACACCTCGATATCCTTTCTCGCCCACTTCAATGCCTTGCCGAGGTTTTCAACACGCTTTGAATCGGTACTGCCAAGCGGAATGGCAGCCAAACTTTCTTTCTCATCCTCGCTCAATGAATCAACATTGCCCTCAAAATTTTTATAAGCTTCGCTGCCCTTCAAAACCTCGACAATTGTTTCACCCGACTTGATAAACGTGCTGGCAAACAAATCCAAGTGATTGCCAACATCCTTTGTCCTACGCTCCAGCGTTGCCCATGACATTGCATGCTGATGAATCTGCTGATGAAGCCGTTGCATGCTCGCAGGGTCAAGCGCTTCGTAACCCGACTCACGATAGCCCAGGAAAGCTTCAACCTCACTGATATTTACCGGCAAGGCAAGCCCCGCACGAACATAGCGCTTAATTGACACCACATGACTCTTCTTTACGATAAACGTCTCATCATCAATATTTTCCATCCGCTTCCCAAAATACTGAACCGGCACTAATTTTGAGGCCTCCATCACATCAGTAATGCCCTCCAACTTTGGAACAACTTTCTCCGCTATGATTTGCAACTGATAAGCTGCCAACTCTAACTCCCGCTCCATACATCCTCCGGCGCGCTACTAAAAATACGACTACGATTTAAATGCTTATTCATGCATTGCCTGAAGCAACGAATAACACATTGACTGTCAAGTCACCGTATCGCGCCAACACCCTTACCCACAATTCCCCAGCAGAAGCAGATAACGTAAGACGTTGAACCTGAATACTGTAAGACCTCTAAAAACGCCCCCCTAAAAACAACTTATACATAGACCAAACACTCTATTGCTACTCAACGCTGCGCCCAACCTGTACTAAAGCACTCGACGCGATAACAGCACACACCGGCTCCGATAAGCGCGCAAAAAAAAGGCCACTCAGTGGCTAATGCCGATCAGTTAAGCCCTTTTGTAGGAGCGAGCTTGCTCGCGAAGAACTCAACGGCGCCGCGTTTATACTGAATACACGCGTTATCGTTGACGTTTTTCGCGAGCAAGCTCGCTCCTACAATTGACAGCGTCGCTTAACTGATCAGCATTACACTCAGTGGCCTTTTTTAATATTCAATCAGTAACCTACCGTAAATCTCTGCCGGGAATAAGCGTGTTTCTCTACTTCATCGAGCATTGCAATCGCATAGTCGGCGAAAGTAATCCAGCTCTTGCCTTCAGCACTCACCAGCAAGTCATCCTGGCCGATACGAAAAGTCCCGGTGCGCTGACCTTCAACGAACAGCGCGGACGGTGAGAGGAAGGTCCAGTCGAGCTCTTGCTCCTGGCGCAAGGTGTCGAGGAACATCGCGCCGGCGCTGGCCTCGGCCTTGTACTCGGCCGGGAAGTCCGGGGCGTCGATGACCCGGCTGCCATCTGGCAACAACAACGAACCGGCACCGCCCACCACCAGCAGGCGCTTGACCCCGGCCGCCTGCACCGGGCCGATCACGGCGCTGGCCGGGATGGTCGCAAAATGTGCGGCACTGATCACCAGGTCGTGGCCGGCCACTGCCGCTTGTAAGGCGGCTGCATCGAGAACGTCCACGTTCTTGCTCACCACACCCGGACGCAGGCTGAGTTTCGAGGTGTCGCGGGCGATGGCGGTGACGCTGTGGCCACGACGCAGGGCTTCTTCCAGCAGTTGGCTACCGGCACGGCCGGTGGCGCCAATGAGTGCGATCTTGCTCATGAACAGTGCTCCAGTGATTGCGGTTGGCTAATGACAGGGTGACGAGTTACCACTGCATCTCGCCCTTGGCGACTTTGGCGCTCAGCTCCAGGGAGCTTTCCTCGCCCAGGTTCGGGTAGCGCTTGAGCATCGCAGCGATCAGCGCGGTGGAGTCCTTGGCCTTGGCGGTTTCTTGATCAAAGGCCTTGATGTACTCGGCGGTGAAATGCACGGCGGCCAGCGAGCGGCTGCTGTCACCCAGGTAGTGACCGGGAACCAGCGTCTGCGGCTGCAGTTTGACGATGCGGTCCAGGGTGCTCAACCAGTCGGCATGGGACTGCGCGGTCTGGGTGTCCGCCATCCAGACGTGGATGTTTTCCGCGACCACCACTCCGCCGACCACCGCCTTGATCGACGGGATCCACACGAAGCTGCGATCCGGCTGCTTGCCGTCCAGGCCCACGATGTCCAGGGTCTGGCCTTCCAGGCTCAGGCTATGGCCCTTGAGCACGCCGGGGATGATGGTTTTAGCCGGCACGTCAGCGCCCATCTGGGGGCCCCAGAACTTCAGTTTGCCTTCAACCGTGGCCTTGATGTGATCAACCGTCGGTTGCGAGGCCAGCACTTTGGCGTTGGGGAATGCCGTCGTCAGGGTGTCCAGGCCGAAGTAGTAATCCGGGTCGCCGTGGCTGATGTAGATGGTAGTCAGCTGTTTGCCGCTGGCGCGAATCTTCTCCACCACCTGCTGGGCCTGGGACTTGCCGAACTGGGCATCCACCAGAATCGCCTGTTTTTCGCCGCTGACCAGCACCGAGCTCACCGGGAAGGTGGCAGCAGTGCCCGGGTTATACACATCCAGGGTCAATGCCGGGCTGGCGGCCGCCGCATGCGCCGCAAAACCGAGGGTGGCGGTGGCCAGTAAAAGGCGTTTGAAGGTGCTGAAACCGATCATGGTGCTGCTCCGTGTTCCGTGGGCCGGGTTTGGCGATGGGACAGAGCTTAGTTGCCTTACTCGCTACAAAAAATGCGATGCTTGAACATAGTTTGTTTCTGAAAGCGGGCAAATCATGGATCGTCTTCAAGCAATGCGCGTGTTCGTCAGCGTGGTCGACCTCGGCAGCCAGTCGGCCGCCGCCGATCATCTGGACCTCTCCCGCCCGGTGGTGTCGCGTTACCTGGCGGAACTGGAAGACTGGGTCGGCGCCCGGCTGATGCACCGCACCACTCGCAAGCTGAGCCTGACCGCCGCCGGCAACGAGATCCTGCCCCGCTGCCGGCAGATGCTCGACCTGTCGAGCGACATGCAAGCCGCCGTCAGCGAGCCGGATGACGCCCCACGCGGCCTGCTGCGCATCAGCGTCAGTACTTCGTTCGGCCAGGCGCAACTGGCCGATGCCATGGCCGTCTACGTCAAGCGCTTCCCCGGGGTCAGCATCGACCTGCAAATGCTCGACCGCACGGTGAACCTGGTGGATGAACGCATCGACCTGGCGATTCGCACCAGCAACGACCTGGACCCGAACCTGATCGCCCGGCGCCTGACTGTCTGCCGCTCGCTGATCTGCGCCTCCCCGGCGTACCTGCTCGAACACCCGGCGCCGCAGCGGGTCGAAGACCTGAGCCTGCACAATTGCCTGACTCACTCCTACTTCGGCAAGAGCCTGTGGCACTTCGAGCAGGCGGGTGAACAAGTCTCGGTGCCGGTGCAGGGCAACATCAGCGCCAACGAGGCCAGCACCCTGCTGCGCGCCGCCATGGCCGGCGCCGGGATAGCCATGCTGCCCAGCTACCAGGCCCATGTGCACATTCACCGCGGCGAACTGGTGCGCCTGCTGCCTCACGCCGAGCCACGGCAGCTGAACATGTACGCGGTGTACGCCTCACGCAAGCACATGCCGGCGGCATTGCGCAGCATGCTGGATTTCCTGGTGGTGAGGTTTGCGCAAGAGCCGGAATGGGATAAGGGGCTTTAAGCGCTATGGCGCCATCAACCGCCTGAATGTCCGCCTACAAACGCAGGCAGCATTCATGGCGTCCAGGCACAACTGACCTATGCTGATAGTAGTACCCCCGGGTATTCGTTCAGAGGTCGATGCCATGAACATTAAAACCAGACGGTATTTCGCGATCTTCATTACCTGCACCGCCACATTGGCGCTATATGGCACCGCCGCCTACCGTGTCGAACAGGCCAGGCAGCAACCCAGGGTCGCGGCCAGTTGTGGCGTTGACCAGTGCATTCCACACAGCGCGACCTTGAACGCACTCAGGTAGACCGCGCTCCCTCTTGATCGCTCTTCAAGCGATCACGAAAGGCCTTGGGCGAGATTCCGACACGGCGGCGGAACAGCCGGGTGAAATTGGTCGGGTCGGAAAAGCCCAGCAGATCGGACATCTCGTAAATCGTCATGCTGGTGTAGGTCAGCATGCGCTTGGCCTCGAGCAACTGGCGTTCGTGCATGATCTGCAATGCCGGCTGCCCCGCCAGCTCACGGCACGTGCCGTTGAGGTGGGACACGGAAATTCCCAGGCGGTGGGCCAAATCCTCGACCTTGACGTGCTGGCGATAATTCTCTTCCACCAGTTGAATGAAGCCGTTGAGGTATTCCCGGGCGCGCTGCGGGCGCTGGTGAGTGCTATGGCGCTGGATCACCTGGCGACTGACCCAGACCAGAATCACGCTGACCAAAGCATGCATGAGCATCTCGCGCGCCGGTTGATGGCCGTTGTACTCCGCCTGCAAGGCGCCGAACAGGCTATTGAGGTACTCGGCCTGAGCGCCCGCCAGGTAACTTTCAGCTTGGGCCAGGGCGTTGACCGAATGACCCAGTTGAGCTTGCAGATGAACCACCAACGGGGCCGCCAGGGTCAGGATGAAACCCTCGACATCCTCACTGAAGCGAAAACCGTGGATCGACAGCGCCGGCAGGATCTGGATGCCAGGCTCGTCAAGCCGGGTCAGTTGGCCTTCGATTTCGAGTTCTGCCTGGCCTTTGAATACAAACAGCAACTGACATAAATCGGCATGGCGGTGGGGTTTGATTTTCCATTGGTGTTCGCGGCTGCGCTGGGAGATCGTTTCGCAATGCAGCAAGTCCGGTGTCGGCCAGTCCAGACTTTCACCATAGAGTTTGAATACCGGAATCGCAGGAAGGGCAGGCTTGTTCATAACGTCAGTCCAGGCCTCAGCGTAACGGGCGAAAATCGCCCCGATTGGCGAAATGTACAGGTTTTGGCTCAGCGTTCTTCCTTAATTGACCGACTCACCAAGGAAAAATGCAAGCGCTGGATCGATAAAAACCACCCGCCGGCCGGTCCGAGTGACGCTTTTGAGCCATAACGACCCGCAAACCACGCACAACGGCGTCGTGGAGAACGTCCAGCAGCTTTCTTACGAGGCTATCGAATAGCCTGCTACCGACTTACACTGGCGACATCCCCCGCAGGGTTTGCCCGTGACCACCATGAATCAGCCTGAATCCCCCAAGCCGGCCATTCGCAGCGTACTGATCGCCCTGATGCTGGCGATCTTCCTCGGCGCGCTGGACCAGACCATCGTTGCCGTGTCGATGCCGGCCATTTCCGCCCAGTTCAAGGACGTCAGCCTGCTGGCCTGGGTGATTTCCGGCTACATGGTGGCGATGACGGTGGCGGTGCCGATCTACGGCAAGCTCGGCGACCTCTACGGTCGGCGCAAGTTGATGCTGTTCGGCATGGGCCTGTTCACCCTGGCCTCGTTGCTGTGCGGCCTGGCACAGAGCATGGAGCAACTGGTCCTGGCGCGGATCATCCAGGGCATCGGTGCCGGCGGGATGATTTCGGTCAGCCAGGCGATCATCGGCGACATCGTGCCACCGCGCGAACGCGGCCGGTACCAGGGCTACTTCAGCAGCATGTACGCGGTGGCCAGCGTCGCCGGGCCGGTGCTCGGCGGCTACATGACCGAGTACCTGTCATGGCGCTGGGTATTCCTGATCAACCTGCCCCTGGGCCTGGGCGCCTGGCTGGTGGCCAACCGCACGCTGGTAGGCTTGCCGGTGCCGCAACGCAAACCGCTGATCGACTACCTCGGCACGCTACTGATGATCATCGGCCTGACCGCCCTGCTGCTCGGCATCACCCAGGTTGGCCAGGGCCACGCCTGGCGCAGTGCCGAGGTGCTGGGGCTGCTGGCTGGCGCGGTACTGACCCTGGCGCTGTTCGTCTGGCACGAGCGCCGCGCCCGCGAACCGCTGCTGCCGATGCACCTGTTTGCTAACCGCAATGCACTGCTGTGCTGGTGCACGATTTTCTTCACCAGTTTCCAGGCGATCTCCCTGATCGTGCTGATGCCCCTGCGCTTTCAGAGCGTCACCGGTGCCGGTGCCGACAGCGCCGCGCTGCACCTGTTGCCGCTGGCCATGGGCTTGCCGATGGGGGCCTACTACGCCGGGCGCCGAACCTCGGTGACCGGACGCTACAAACCGATGATCCTCACGGGCGCGCTGCTGACCCCGATCGCGATCCTCGGCATGGCCTACAGCCCGCCGCAAGCGATGCTCCTCAGCAGCCTGTTCATGATGCTCAGCGGGATCGCTGCCGGCATGCAGTTTCCGACCTCGCTGGTGGGCACGCAAAATTCGGTGGAGCAACGGGACATCGGCGTCGCCACCAGCACCACCAACCTGTTCCGCTCGCTCGGCGGCGCGGTGGGGGTGGCATTGATGTCGGCCCTGTTGCTGGCGCTATTGCAGGATTCCAGCTTCGCCCACCTGGCAGGCACATCGCTGGTGAGCGAAGGCAGTTCCGGCAACGTCCTGCTCGACGGCTTGAATGCCGCCCCGGGCGACGCGCAGCACGCCCTGCGCGCCGAACTGCTGCTGACCTTCCGGCATTTGCTGATGGTCAGTGCGGCGGTGTCGCTGCTAGGACTGGCGGCCGCCATCGCGATGCCCAACCAACTGCTGCGCGGCCGCGAACACAACGCCAAGTAGGGTCAAGGACTGTAATACCCCACCGCCACCAGCCGGTTGCCGACTTTTTTCAAGTAGGCGTGCTTGTTCTCCACCTTGCCGGTAACCGGGTTTTTCCAGCGGTATTGGTACTCGCCCTGATCCTGCGTAGCCATCAGCGCCAGGATCGGCTCGCCCACCGGTTTGCCTTCCGGGTCCTTGATCTTGCCGAAGTCGGTATTGATCAAGCGCAGGTTGGTGCCGTGGGCCAGGTAACGTTGATTGTCGAGATTGACCACGAACACATACAGGTCGTCCTGCAGAAAACCGCCCTGTAGGGAATTGATCGATTTGAGCGTGGCCTGTTCATCCTTGGCCAGGTCGGCCGCCGCTTTGTCGAGCAGGGCCTTGGCCTGTTCTGCCGAAGCCCGAGGCAGGTAGTAACCGACTGCAAGAATCCGCTGGCCGATGCGCTGGTAGTACACACGCTTGCGCTCGACCTTGCCGTCAGCCCAGTTCTGCCAACGATACTCGGCGGTCTGGATGCCGTTGCCCTCAGGCACCAGCAAGGCGTTCTTGAAGGCTTTCTGCAGATCAGGGCCGAGCACTTCGGACACATCGCGCCCGATCAATGCCGAGGACGGCCCGCCACTGGCGAGCATCGTGCCCTTGGTGTCGAGCACAAAGACGTATTTGTCCTTGTCGACAAACTCACCCTGGCGACTGAAGGCGGCAAACGCCTTGTCCCCGTGGTCGTGGTAATAGGCCAGGGCCTTTTCCAGCAAGGCCAGCGCGGCCTTGTCCTCATCGGCGACCTTGGCCGCCGCCTGCACCTGCCCCAGGCACAACAGCAGTAACCCGCCGAGCAGCACGGCTTTTTGCAGAAACCTCATTGCGCGTCCCTCGTTCTTGTTGATGTTTCAAGAGCGTAGACGGCTTGAGGCTATGTACGAATATTCAGCAAAACCCAGCCGACCCGATCAAGGGCGAGTGCTGATCTGCTGCTGCAAATTGCGGATCTGGGTCTGCAAGGTGGTGATGTTGCGTGTGACCTGGCCACGGAAAGCATCGAACTCGGCCACTGTAGCGCCGCCTTGCGGGGCCGCCGGGCGATTGTCCTGCTCGCTCTTGATCACCAGCAACTCCTGCTCCAGACGGTCGATGGCCGCGCTCGGATTACCCTGTTTCTTCAACGCGGCGATCTCGGCACTGAGGCTTTTAAGCTCAGCCTCGACCTTGCTGGTATCGGCCGGCGTGCTCTTGAGGGTGGTCACCTCGGTACCCAGGGTCTTGAGTTCGCTTTGCAACTGGCTATTGAGGGTACGCTGCTCGGCGCTTTGCGCCGCGATCTGTGCCAGGCGTTTGTCCAGGTCAGTCGCCTGCCCCACCACGCCCTGCTGTTGCTGGCCCTGCTCCAGCAACTGGCTCTCCAGCTGTTTGATTTGCAACTTGAGCGCTTCACTGTCGCTGCTGACGTTGGTCTGGCTGGCGACGACCTTGCCGGAAATGTCCTGCAAGCGCCCGGCCGCTTCCTCACTGATGCGCGCGAAGCTTTCCTGGGTGGCCACCAACTGCTGCTCCATCAGGGAGATCTGCTGGAAGCTCCACCAGGCCAGGCCAATGAACGCAAAGAACAGCGCGCCCACCAACGCCCACAACGGGCCGGTGCTGGGCCCCTTGACCTGGACCGCAGGGACGCTGCGCGCCTGCACGCTGCTGCGCTCGCGGGTGGGGCCGGCGGTGTGGAAGTCATCGTGATCGAAGCTGTCGGCACGCAGGCTCGGCACATTATCGAAGTCGTCGTTGGCATCGTTACGCATGGACATGAGTCAACCTTTTGGAACCACAGAAATGGCTAAATGCGCCGAGTATAAACCTTGAACTCGGCGCATTGATCGACCCCGAACCCGTCACTCGGTTCAGTGCCGGGGGTGTCCGCCGATGTCCTGGGCCTTCCACCAGCCACAGAATTCATCCAGCGCCGCCCACAGGCTGACTTTCGGGTCGTAGTCCAGATAATGCCGGGCGCGGCTGATGTCCAGGGTGAAATTTTTGTTCATCACCTGCATTCCCAGGCGCGACAGGGTCGGCTCGGGGCGCCCCGGCCAGAGTTTGCAAAAGCCCTCGTTCAGCGCCGCAACGCTGTAGGCCAGGCCGTAGGAACGGTACCGCGTGACCTGCGGGACTTCCATCTGGCGCATCACATAGTTGACCACGTCCCACACCGGCACGGGGGCACCATTGCTGATGTTATACACCTTGCCCAGCGCCGAACCGCTGGCCAGCAGACAGCTGAGCATGGCCTCATTGAGGTTCTGCACGCTGGTGAAGTCGACCTTGTTCAGGCCATTGCCGACAATCGCCAAGCGCCCCTTGCGCTGCATTTTCAGCAGTCGCGGGAAGATGCTCATGTCACCGGCGCCGGTGACAAAGCGCGGGCGCAGGGCCAGCACTTCGAGCCCGAACTCCTGGGCGCCGAAGACCTTCTGCTCGGCCAGGTACTTGGTCGCCGCGTAGGGATGCTTGAACCGCTTGGGCACTTGCTCTTCGGTCAGGCCCAGGTGGTCGCGGCCATCGAAGTAGACCGACGGCGAGGACAGGTGCACCAGGCGGCGGACGTTTTGCTTGAGGCAGGCCTCGACCACGTTTTCGGTGACCAGCACGTTGCCCTGATGGAAATCCTGATAGCGCCCCCACACCCCTACCGCACCGGCGCAATGCACCACGGCATCGACGTCCACGCACAGGTCGCGCACCAGCTGCCCATCGGTCAGGTCGCCCTGGACGAACTGGGCACCGCGGCGCACCAGATGCTCGACGCTCTCGGCCCGGCGACCGTTGACCCGCACGTCCAGGCCCTGCTCCAGGGCGAACCGCGCAAAGCGCCCGCCAATGAAGCCGCTTGCGCCGGTGACCAGAATTTTCATGTATTGCTCCTACAGATGCAGTTCCAAGCTTCAAGCCACAAGCTGCAAGTTAAAAACGGTACGCAAGCTCTTCACTTATCGCTTGCTGCTTGACGCTTACCGCTGCTCCAACGGCACCAACCATTGGCTGGATAAGCGCACCAGATGCTCGGTGAGTAAGCCGAGCAGTTGGCCACCATTGCGCCAATGATGCCAGTACAGCGGCACATCGATCGGTTTATCTGCCAACAACTCCACCAGCACACCGCGCTCAAGTTGCTCGCGCACCTGCAATTCCGGCACCAGGCCCCACCCCAGGCCCGCTTCGGTCAGGCGAATGAAACCTTCGGAAGACGGGCACAAATGATGCTCAAAACCGCCCTCGACGCCCAGGGACGCCAGGTAGCGATGCTGCAGGAAATCGTCAGGACCAAACACCAGTGCCGGGGTGCGAGCCAGTTGTTCGGCCTGCACCCCATGCGGGAAATGCCGGCTTATAAAGGCCGGACTGGCCAGAGCCCGATAACGCATGGCGCCCAGCAAGACACTACGCGCACCGGCCACCGGGCGCTCACTGGCACACAGGCAGGCCGCCACTTCTCCGGCACGCATGCGCTTGAGGCCGACGGTCTGGTCCTCCACTACCAGATCCAGCAACAAATGCTGTTCTGCGCAAAAATCCCCCACCGCCCCCGCCCACCAAGTCGCCAGGCTGTCGGCATTGAGGGCGATGCGCAGGCGCTCGGGCAGGCCAGCTTCATCCAGCGCCGGCACCAGGCTTTGCAGGTCGCGCTCAAGCAGGCGCACCTGCTGGACATGGTTGAGCAGACGCCGGCCGATCTCGGTCGGTGCCGGTGGCGTGGCCCGCACCAACACTGGCTGGCCGACCCGCGCTTCGAGCAGCTTGATCCGCTGGGAAATCGCCGACTGCGAGAGTCCCAGCACCTGCGCCGCGCGCTCGAAGCCGGCTTGCTCGACCACGGCAGCCAGAGCGGATAACAATTTATAGTCGAACATCAGTTTTCCTAATGAGCGATCAGCAATATTGGTTTTTCTTATACAGCTTGGAACAGGAGAATAGCCAGCATCCACTCTTGCCCAAGGATCAGCGACATGGCTGGCGAAACCTCACTCAACACCTTGCTGCGCAGCATGAGCCCGCACCTGAACGACGGCGAATACGTGTTCTGCACGATTGCCGACGGGCAACTGCCAGTTGGCTGCGAAATCATCGGCAGCTTTCGTGAACAGGAAGGCCTGACGGTGATCCTCGAACGCTCCAGCGCCCTGCAATGTGGGCTGGCCTTCGACTACGTGGCGGCCTGGATCACCCTCAACGTGCACTCGGCCCTGGAAGCTGTCGGCCTCACCGCCGCCTTCGCCACAGCCCTGGGCCAGGCCGGTATCAGTTGCAACGTGATTGCCGGCTACTACCACGACCATCTGTTTGTCGGCCAGGGCGATGCAGAACGCGCCATGACCGTACTGACGCAACTGGCGGCGAACGCGGAGTAAGGCTCATGTGGCAAAGCTATGTAAACGGCCTGTTGGTGGCGTTCGGCCTGATCATGGCGATCGGCACGCAAAACGCCTTTGTCCTGGCGCAAAGCCTGCGCCGTGAACATCATCTGCCGGTGGCCGCACTGTGTGTGGTCTGCGACGCGCTGCTGGTGGCGGCCGGGGTGTTTGGCCTGGCCACCGTGCTCGCGCAGAACCCGACCCTGCTGGCCATCGCGCGCTGGGGCGGCGCGGCGTTCCTGCTCTGGTACGGCAGCCTGGCGTTGCGCCGGGCCTGTTCGAAACAGAGCCTGCAACAAGGTGAGGACCAGACTGTGCGCTCGTTGCGCGCAGTGCTGCTCAGCGCACTGGCGGTGACCCTGCTCAACCCCCACGTCTACCTCGATACGGTGTTGCTGATCGGCTCGCTCGGCGCCCAACAGACCGAGCCCGGGGCCTATGTGGTCGGCGCGGCCAGTGCTTCTTTGCTGTGGTTCTTCACCCTGGCCCTCGGCGCGGCCTGGCTCGCTCCCTGGCTGGCTCGCCCCAGCACCTGGCGGATTCTCGACTTGCTGGTGGCGGTGATGATGTTCGCGGTGGCCTTTCAATTAATTGTCGCCAGTTGAATATCGCAAAAGGCTCTGGAACCTCTATCCCACACAGTTGTTGCGTGGTTATGCCGCACCCCCGGTGCTATGATCCGACACCTGCGCCGCAAAGAGTACAAACTCCCCGGCGCTAGTCTGGCCGCCCGTGATCGGCCTTGCGCTCACCGCAACTGACCTGATTAGGAGAATCACCATGGCTTTCGAATTGCCGCCACTGCCTTACGCACACGATGCACTGCAGCCGCACATTTCCAAGGAAACGCTGGAGTTTCACCACGACAAGCACCACAACACCTACGTCGTGAACCTGAACAACCTGGTGCCAGGCACCGAGTTCGAAGGCAAGACTCTGGAAGAAATCGTCAAGTCTTCTTCGGGTGGCATCTTCAACAACGCCGCTCAAGTGTGGAACCACACTTTCTACTGGAACTGCCTGGCGCCAAACGCCGGCGGTCAACCAACCGGCGCGCTGGCTGAAGCCATCAACGCTGCTTTCGGTTCGTTCGACAAGTTCAAGGAAGAGTTCAGCAAAACCTCCATCGGTACCTTCGGTTCCGGCTGGGGCTGGCTGGTGAAAAAGGCTGACGGTTCCCTGGCCCTGGCCAGCACCATCGGCGCCGGCAACCCGCTGACTAACGGCGACACCCCGCTGTTGACCTGCGACGTCTGGGAACACGCCTACTACATCGACTACCGCAACGTGCGTCCAAAGTATGTGGAAGCGTTCTGGAACCTGGTCAACTGGAAGTTCGTGGCTGAGCAGTTCGAAGGCAAAACCTTCACCGCTTGAGTCCGCTTGCTGTGAAAAAACCCGGCATTGCCGGGTTTTTTTATGCCTGTGGCTGGCACCTGTCCCCACGCAAAACACTCCTGCCCTTGCTCCAGCGCCGCAGGCGGCTACCATCTAGCAAATACAAATATTCTCCCCTGCCCCTCAAGTTGCAGGAGGTGCGTACCGACACAATACAAATGGGCTTCAATAACCGCTTACCCAAGGTTATGCGGCCAGGCCGGCGGACAACATCCACCTGGCTCGATTGTCCCTTTGACTGCCATCACGGGATTGCCAATACTCATGGCATCTTGACGTTACCCGCACGGAACAAGGAATTACCCTTTGAAGCTGGAACTCAAAAACAGCTTGTCGGTGAAGTTGCTCCGGGTTGTGCTGTTGTCGGCATTGATCGTGGGTGTGGTCTTGAGCTGCGCACAGATCGTCTTTGATGCCTACAAGACGCGCCAGGCAGTGGCCAACGACGCCGAACGCATCCTCGACATGTTTCGCGACCCATCGACCCAGGCCGTCTACAGCCTGGATCGGGAAATGGGCATGCAGGTGATCGAAGGGCTGTTCCAGGATGACGCCGTGCGCATGGCCTCCATCGGCCATCCCAATGAAACCATGCTGGCGGAAAAAAGCCGTGAACTGCAGCATTCCGATAGTCGCTGGCTGACCGACCTGATCCTGGGCAAGGAGCGCACCTTCACCACCCAGTTGGTGGGTCGCGGTCCCTACAGTGAGTACTACGGCGACCTGAGCATTACCCTCGACACCGCCACCTATGGCCAGGGATTTATTGTCAGCTCGGTGATCATCTTCATTTCCGGCGTATTGCGGGCATTGGCCATGGGGCTGGTGCTGTACCTGGTCTATCACTGGCTGCTGACCAAGCCGCTGTCGCGGATCATCGAGCACCTGACCACCATCAACCCCGACCGCCCCAGCGAACACAAGATCCCCCAGCTCAAAGGCCACGAGAAAAACGAACTGGGGCTGTGGATCAATACCGCCAACCAGTTGCTCGAATCCATCGAGCGCAATACCCATCTGCGCCATGAAGCGGAGAACAGCCTGCTGCGCATGGCCCAGTACGACTTTCTCACCGGCCTGCCCAACCGCCAGCAGCTGCAGCAGCAACTGGACAAGATCCTGGTGGATGCCGGGCGCTTGCAACGCCGGGTCGCGGTGATCTGCGTTGGCCTGGACGATTTCAAGGGGATCAACGAGCAATTCAGCTACCAGACCGGTGACCAACTGTTGCTGGCCCTGGCCGACCGCCTGCGCGCCCACAGCGGTCGCCTCGGCGCGCTGGCACGCCTGGGTGGCGACCAGTTCGCCCTGGTGCAGGCTGATATCGAGCAACCCTATGAAGCCGCCGAACTGGCGCAAAGCATTCTTGATGACCTGGAAGAGCCGTTTGCCCTTGATCATCAGGAGATCCGCCTGCGCGCCACCATCGGCATCACCCTGTTCCCGGAGGACGGCGACAGCACCGAAAAGCTGTTGCAGAAAGCCGAGCAGACCATGACCCTGGCCAAGACCCGCTCGCGCAACCGCTACCAGTTCTACATTGCCAGCGTCGACAGCGAAATGCGCCGGCGCCGCGAACTGGAAAAGGACCTGCGCGAGGCCCTGCGTCGCGAACAGCTGTTTCTGGTCTATCAACCGCAGATCAGCTATCGCGATCACCGGGTGGTAGGGGTCGAGGCGCTGATTCGCTGGCAGCATCCGGAGCACGGGCTGGTACCGCCAGACCTGTTCATCCCGCTGGCGGAACAGAACGGCAGCATCATCGCCATCGGCGAGTGGGTCCTGGACCAGGCCTGTCGCCAGTTGCGCGACTGGCACGACCAGGGCTTCAGCGACCTGCGCATGGCGGTCAACCTCTCCACCGTGCAACTGCACCACGCCGAGCTGCCACGGGTGGTCAACAACCTGCTGCAGATGTACCGCCTGCCGCCACGCAGCCTGGAGCTGGAAGTGACCGAGACCGGCCTGATGGAAGACATCAGCACCGCCGCCCAGCACCTGCTCAGCCTGCGCCGCTCCGGCGCCTTGATCGCCATCGACGACTTCGGCACCGGCTACTCCTCCCTCAGCTACCTGAAAAGCCTGCCGCTGGACAAGATCAAGATCGACAAGAGCTTCGTCCAGGACCTGCTGGACGACGATGACGATGCCACCATCGTGCGCGCGATCATCCAGTTGGGCAAAAGCCTGGGCATGCAGGTGATTGCCGAGGGAGTGGAGACCGCTGAGCAAGAGGCCTACATCATCTCTGAGGGCTGCCACGAAGGTCAGGGTTACTTCTACAGCAAGCCGCTGCCGGCCCGGGAATTGAGTGCGTACCTGAAACAGGCGCAACGCAGCAACGTCTTGAGCCCGCTGTAGCAGCGTGTAGCAGCGGTCGAGCCCGCGAGGCCGCTGCTACACAAGTGCGTGGCGCGCTTGATCCCGCGTCGATGAATAAGAAATATTTCCAGGTACAACCCTTTACACATAATGCGAAAGATTTGCATTATGTCGCAGTTTTGCGCGTCCACCGCGCTTGTCCCTCATCTACCGAAGCAGGATGTTCGCCATGATTCGTATGCCTCTGGCTACCGCCAGTTTGCTGGCCATCGCTATTTCCCTCGCCGGTTGCGGCGAAGGTAAAGACAAGGCTGCTGCTCCTCAAGCGCCTACTCCAGCCGCCAGCACCGCAGCACCTGCTGCTCCGGCTGCCACAGGCAAAGTCGACGAAGCCGCTGCCAAGGCCGTAGTCGCGCATTACGCCGATATCGTCTTCGCCGTCTACAGCGATGCCGAATCCACCGCGAAAACCCTGCAAACCGCGATCGACGCCTTCCTCGCCAAGCCGAACGACGAAACACTGAAAGCCGCCAAGGCTGCCTGGGTTGCCGCTCGTGTGCCTTACCTGCAGAGCGAAGTGTTCCGCTTCGGCAACACCATCATCGACGACTGGGAAGGTCAGGTTAACGCCTGGCCCCTGGACGAAGGCCTGATCGACTACGTCGACAAGAGCTACGAGCACGCCCTGGGCAACCCGGGTGCCAGCGCCAACATCATCGCCAACACCGAAGTCCAGGTGGGTGAAGACAAAGTTGACGTGAAAGACATCACCGCGGAAAAACTCGCCAGCCTGAACGAGCTCGGCGGTTCCGAGGCGAACGTCGCCACTGGCTACCACGCCATCGAATTCCTGCTCTGGGGCCAGGACCTGAACGGCACCGGCCCAGGCGCTGGCAACCGTCCAGCCTCGGACTACCTGGAAGGTACCGGCGCTACCGGCGGCCACAACGATCGCCGTCGCGCCTACCTCAAGGCCGTGACCCAACTGCTCGTCAGCGACCTGGAAGAAATGGTCGGTAACTGGAAGCCGAACGTGGCCGACAACTACCGCGCCACCCTGGAAGCCGAGCCAGGCGAGACCGGCCTGCGCAAAATGCTGTTCGGCATGGGCAGCCTCTCGCTGGGCGAACTGGCCGGCGAGCGGATGAAAGTGTCCCTGGAAGCCAACTCGCCTGAAGACGAGCAGGACTGCTTCAGCGACAACACCCACAACTCGCACTTCTACGACGCCAAGGGCGTGCGTAACGTGTACCTGGGCGAATACACCCGTACCGACGGCACCAAGATGACCGGCGCCAGCCTGTCGTCGCTGGTGGCCAAGGCCGACCCGGCTGCCGATACCGCCCTCAAGGCGGACCTGGCTGCGACCGAAGCCAAGCTGCAGGTCATGGTCGATCACGCCAACAAGGGTGAGCACTACGACCAGTTGATCGCCGCTGGCAACACCGCAGGCAACCAGATCGTGCGCGACGCCATCGCCGCCCTGGTCAAGCAGACCGGCTCGATCGAGCAGGCTGCTGGCAAACTGGGTATCAGCGACCTGAACCCGGATAACGCTGATCACGAGTTCTGATCAACCCAGGCCAAGTCCCGTCATGAAAATGCCCCGCCTCGCGCGGGGCCAATGAGCCGGTCAGCCTGATCAAGAAGCCCTGCAGGCTCACGCTTGCAGGGCTTTTCTCGTTTTAAGGTGCACGACCATGATCGACGTAGAGCCCGATCAGATCCGGAAAACAAAGATATTCGCCTGGGCACCCACCGCCGGCAGATGAATGCCGCCGATCAACTGTACCAAGTGCTTGCTGGCTTGCGCCTGGCTGACCAGGGTTCGAGTCGCTGGCTCCATCAGGTCAACTCTCAGTGTCACATCATGGGGGCCCTCAACCACCTCGCCCAACGCTCTACGCAACGTCATCCAAAACAACTGATCGCTACCCGCACGCCTGAACAGCAGTTCGGACGGCTGGTTGAACCCCGCGACCATTTCGTAACGGCTGCCCACCAGCCGCTCGACCATCAGCGTCTTCAGCGCTCTTTCGGTCCCCGAGACCACCGCCTCATGCATCAGCACTGGGACGCCATCCGTACTGAAATTCAGGCGATGGTACAAACCGGTAAAGTTTTGCAGGCGCCATGCTCCTGCGGTCTTGTGAGTGACCGGGAGCAAGGACAGCGGCGCGCCCAGCACGGGCAGCGCTTGGGCTGATAAAGAACGCCAGCCCTGCAGCGTGCGCTGGAGGGCGGCAACCCCCCAGACCGTCAGGCCTGTAGGATTGCCCAGGTTGAACAGCATGTTGGCAACCTGCGTCTGAGAGATTGACGTGAATGTCGGGAACGCGTCCGCCACATAAGCGACCAGTGATTTGATGAAAGGCAACTCAATTGAATGCATCCATCGAGACAGTGATTGCTCGAACGTCGCCAATCTTGGCTGCCTGTAGAGATCAGTACTGAGCATCCGCTCGAACGCCACAAAGCTGTTGGTGGGCATCTGTGGATCATGCATCAGCACGACACCGGTATTGATCGCGGCGCCTGAAGGTAGAACAGGGAAATAGCGCTCATCAATCTTGACGTAGTCACGCCCGATCCATTGCGGATCGCCACCGATACGCCGATAGATGCCCATCTGCGGGTCTTGTAACTGAACATGAGCCGGATCCAGGGTTTGCCCCCAATCGACAAACTGCTCGCTGGCAGGCCTGGCTGGGCGTGACGGCACGACCACCGGTTGGTTTGGCCCAGGAATCGGTTCTACCGGACGTGGACGACTTGGGCCTGGGACTGGCTCGACGGCGATGGGTCGAGCAGCCGGATCAACAATACCACCGCCACTCCATGCATTCGCCCAATCCAGACCTCTGAGGCGCATCTGGAATCGCGCGGGGCTCACGATCAGGTAGGTGTCGAAAATGCCTAATGCCCCCCCTGTGCGTAAGTAATGAACCAGGCTCAATCTGAACTCGATTTCGCGCCCTGGGGGAAACGCGAAGGACTCAAACACACGCCGGGCCTGGAACTCGTCAAGAAATGGATAAAGGTCCCTGAGTGCGCGCTCCGGTGAAAAACCTCCCAAGGCGGGCGCATCCGGGTGCGTGCCGATTTCCCACTGTCCAGCCCGATCCCGGCGGATCGGAGAATAGTGGTACTGAACCGGCTTGCGGGCATCCCTGACACGCCATGCTTGCTCAAATCCCTCATCCAGGATCGAGTACCAATGTTGGCCGTCATTGAGGAAGTACTGCTTGACTCCATCGACTGGCGAGAGCTTGTAATAAATGCCTTTTCCCTCCCATCCGGGGAGCGGGCTGAGGGCCTGCGGTTTTTTACCCAGGGCCATTTGCGGATTCAATCTTCGCGCCCCTGAAGCCAGCCTTGGGACCGCTTTGGGTGTGGCACCTGCAAGCCCCTTCCCGACTGCGCCATCCACCAGAGCGCCGGCGAACTCTCCCAATGCCCGGACAACGTGATGGGCGACACCTTCCCGATCTGCGATTTTCGCCGCATCAACGGCGTTAAAAAGCGAAAACAGACTCCTGGCCAGGCCGATAGGCAGTGTTACGCGGATCGGCAAAACCATGGTCACCACATCAAGCGCGATACCAGCAACCGTCAGACCGGTCTCGATATCAGTTTGCCCGGTGGTGGTCGTCTGGGCTGCCGCGTCATTGATCGCGAAACTGACTTCAATTTCATACCCCACCTCGAAGAAGTTATCCGCGATCCGCGCAAGGCTGACCGTGGAGACATCCCCCCGCCCTTGCACTGTAGCCCGGACCTGGGGCTGGAACGCCAACTCCACTCGCCCGACCAGGTATTCGCGCCACTGGCTGTTATGAATGAAGTCACTCATCAGGTGCTCCCGGGGGTACTCCCGAAACACCCGCCCGTCTGGTGCCTGGGGCGTATACACGACAATGGTGCCGCTGCCGGCGGTCGACGTGCAGAACAGCAACACGCCGCGAACCAACTGACCACGCAGCTTCAAGTGCTGCACGATAATCCGGTGGTCTTCGACCGGAGCACGCTGATCGTTGTCGACAGGGTGATCCAGCACCACGGTCACCCAATTGAATCCACGCGCCAGTCGATCTGGTAAAAAATCACCGTTGATCTTGGCTTCGATGGCATCCAGGCGCAGTTGCTGGGCCATGAGCTGGGCAAAAGTCTGTTTGTGCAGTGCAGCCTGCGTGGAAGTGATCAGGTTGGCTTGCAAAAAATCTTGATAGGATTGGCCGACATTCAGGTTGCGCACCAAGTCTTTGACTTGTTCGACCGTCAAACCGTCATAGGTGGGCAATCCCGCGGCGGGATTGATATTCGGTGACGGCGTAATGCGGCTGGGCGTCGCACCGCTCGAGGCTTTCACGTTCAGCGTAGAGTAATTGCTGAAATTGAAGTCCAGGCCCCCGACATTCTCCAGGGCCAGCTCTGTCAGGGTCCGCGAACGGTATCTGTGTTGCGCCCCCCCAGGCTCGCGGATGGTGGACGCAGGTGCACCCGGCGCATACGTCACTGGCGGCACATCGGGCTCCCGAGTGGTGACGAGGATGTCATCCGGGTTCACCGTCAATCCGTGTTCAGACTCAAGCGCCACGCGCAGTTGTCGATTGCTGTACGCCAACAGCGAGCGCCGGTCGCTGAACTGACTGAAGGAAGGCAGCCCTTCGCTGTCCGACAAATTGGCCAGCGTCTGGCCATAGAGGGTGAACGCCGATGCCCAGGCCTCTTTGTCGACGACCGAGGCTCCCGCGAGAAAAGCCCGCAGTCGTGCCTGCGTACGCTTTTTGTTCCTGGCCTGCAGTACCGCATCAATCGTGAACGCGCGCCGCAAATCGGTCACTCGGTCCAGCGCACGAGGCAAGTTGGCCATCTCGGCGTGGATACCCATCGCCTGGTAGCGGGCGATGGTCGAGGCAACATTTTGCTGGATCAACCGGCACTGCGACTCGATGCCGAATGTGAAAGGCGAGTCCAGTCGCTCCAGATAAAGCATCTGGTCGCCAACCGGCGCAACACGATGCAGGGCTAGTACGCGCTCGTGATCGTTGTCGGCAATCATCTCCAGCAAGCTGGCGAACTCGACGCCGTGCCCCAGGCGACGGTGCAACTCACGATCAAGGCTGGCCAGCGAGTCGAACTCTTCAAAGCCCTGCATTTGGGAGAACAACAGCACCCACCCGACATTTGCAGTCGGTTCGATGGGTCGAACCGCAGGCGCGCGGGCATCGATCTCCCAACCCGTCTGCGAGTCCTGCGGGTTACGCGAAGTGAGGATAAAGGCGCCCTGCATCTGGATCGCAGGTGCCTCGCCCTGTTTGAGTGCCAAACCATAGACACACGGACGATAGCCCGGCAGCGCCTGGCGGGCCGCGGCATCCGGATAACGCAGCAGTTTGTCGAACAGCGTTTGCGCGTTGGGGCTGAGGAGCTCATCGCACCTGAGCAGCTCAAACTCGGTTTTCAGATGCGTGAGCCTGACCTCCTCCAGCCACTGTTTGTGGGTTCGGTTGTCTGTGGGGCTCAAAGGCGTGTCCCAGTAGCGCTGCAGATACAAGGGGTATTGCACCAGCAACCCGTCGGCCAATCGATCGAGAAACCCATCGAATGCCTGGGCCTTGAGCGCCGAAAAGCGTTCAGTGGCGCGACCGGCCTTGGGCACATGGTAGAAGTCGGTCTGCCGACTGGCATAACTCGCCGCCTCACCACTGACGATGCGCTGCACGGCAGCATCCATCAGACTGGGCATCAGTGACAGCGGCTGCGCGTCATCAGTAGCCGAGGATGTCGTGGGCGTTTTTTCTCGGGACTGGACATAGCTGTGCCGAAGATCCAGAGGGGACGTCAGTTCGGCAAAGTCCTGATCGAAGTGGTGCTGCACGAACCCATGGAAAACCGGCTGTGTCTGAAAGCGCTCAGTGACCTGGACGTCCAGATCCGATAGTTGCTGGCGCAAACTGGACTGCCCAGCGCTGTCTCGGGAGTTCAACTGCTCGTTGAGGAGGGAAGGCGGTACGTATTCATTCAGCATGGGGAAACTCTACGGTGACGGAGTGTTCTGCATCCTGCCCCTTCGATAAATCCCTTGGGAGGTGCATATGTACGGCGTTGTCCGACGAGGTCGGGCACTCCCCCAAGCAACCAAACGATAATTCCTCTTATTCAAATTCCCCTGCCCTGTTAGACTTTGCGCCCTGTTTTGCTCGCCTTTCTGGATAACCGATGCCCTCGCTGCCTCTTCGCTTGTCTGCACTGCTACTGGCCCTGGGCCTGAGTGCCTGCGATGACGCCCCGCGGTTTACCGAGGCAGAACCCGGTGAAGCCCGCTCCGGGGGCGCGGCAACCGTGCGCAAGAGCGACCAGAACGCGTTTTCCCTGCCATCGGCCAATCTCTCGCCGACAAGGCGGCTGGATTTCAGTGTCGGCAACAGCTTTTTCCGCAGCCCGTGGGTCACCGCCCCCTCGACGACCACCGCCCGTGACGGCCTGGGCCCGCTGTTCAATACCAACGGCTGCCAGAATTGCCACATCAAGGACGGTCGTGGCCACCCTCCGGCGCCGGATGCCGAGAACTCGGTCTCGATGCTGGTGCGCCTGTCGATTCCCGATGCGCCGGCCTACACCAAGCTGATCGAGCAGGTCGGAGTAGTCCCCGAGCCGGTCTACGGTGGGCAGTTCCAGGACATGGCGGTCCCCGGTGTCACACCGGAAGGCAAGGTCCGGGTCGAATACACCCCAGTGGTTGTGCAATTCAAGGACGGCAGCACCGTCGAACTGCGCAAGCCCAGTCTGCAGATCAGCCAACTGGGCTATGGCCCGATGCATCCGGACACACGGTTTTCCGCGCGGGTGGCCCCGCCGATGATCGGCCTCGGCCTGCTGGAAGCCATCCCCGATGCGGCGATCCTGGCCAATGCCGATCCGCAGGACAACAACCGTGACGGCATCAAGGGCCGGCCGAACCTGGTCTGGGACGACGCGCAGCAAAAAACCGTGCTGGGGCGTTTTGGCTGGAAAGCCGGACAACCGAACCTCAATCAACAAAATGTTCACGCGTTTTCTGGTGATATGGGCCTGACCACCAGCCTCAGGCCTTTCGATGACTGCACCGCAACCCAGACCGACTGCTTGCAAGCGCCCAACGGCAATGGCCCCGATGGCGAGCCGGAAGTCAGCGACAACATCCTGCGCCTGGTGCTGTTCTACAGCCGCAACCTCGGCGTACCGGCCCGCCGCGACGTCAACGACGCCCAGGTGCTGGCCGGCAAGAACCTGTTTTTCCAGGCCGGCTGCCAGTCGTGCCACACACCCAAATTCACCACCGCCGCCACTGCCGCCGAACCCGAGTTGGCCAATCAAGTGATTCGCCCCTACAGCGATCTGCTGCTGCATGACATGGGTGAAGGCCTGGCGGATAACCGTACCGAGTTCCAGGCCTCCGGTCGCGACTGGCGCACCCCGCCACTGTGGGGCATTGGCCTGACGCAGACGGTCAGCGGCCACACCCAGTTCCTGCATGACGGCCGCGCCCGCAACCTGCTCGAAGCTGTGCTCTGGCACGGTGGGGAAGCTTCAGCGGCGCAGCAACAGGTTTTAGCTTTCAGTGCCGAGCAGCGCGCGTCGCTGCTGGCCTTTTTGAATTCGCTTTGAACGCCTATCCCATTTGCTTTGCCCCATACACATAGGGAGCCCGACATGTTTCGTCCCAAGTTGTTGTTCACCAGCCTTGCCGCCCTCGCCCTCGGCGCCTGCGCGCCCCAGGACCCACAAGCGGTTACCTCGGCGGCCATCGCCAAGCAAGTGATCCTGCCGACCTACAGCCGTTGGGTCGACGCCGATCGCCAACTGGCGGTCAGCGCCCTGTCCTACTGCGAAGGCAAGTCAGACCTGGCCACCGCCCGCGCCGACTTCCTCCACGCACAAAAAGCCTGGGCCGAACTGCAGCCGTTGCTGGTCGGTCCGCTGGCCGAGGGCAACCGCTCCTGGCAGATCCAGTTCTGGCCGGACAAGAAGAACCTGGTCGGACGCCAGGTCGAGCAATTGCTTAGCGCCCAGCCGCAGATCGATGCCGCGGCACTGGCTAAATCCAGCGTGGTGGTCCAGGGCTTGTCGGCCTATGAGTACATTCTGTTCGACGCCAAGAGCAACGTTGCCGACGCCGCGCAGAAAGCCCGCTACTGCCCGCTGCTGACCGCCATTGGCGAACGGCAGAAACTGCTGGCCGAAGAAATCCTCGCCAGCTGGAACAGCACCGACGGCATGCTGGCGCAGATGACCAAGTTCCCCAACCAGCGGTACGCGGACTCCCACGAAGCCATCGCCGACCTGCTGCGCGCCCAAGTGACTGCGCTGGATACCCTGAAGAAAAAACTCGGCACGCCAATGGGCCGCCAGACCAAGGGCATTCCCCAACCGTTCCAGGCTGATGCCTGGCGTAGCCAGTCGTCGCTGCCTAGCCTGCGAGCCAGCCTCAGCGCCGCACAAACCGTCTGGGTTGGTGTCGACAACAAAGGCCTGCGTGGCCTGCTGCCCGCCGAGCAAAAGCCGTTGGCAGACAAGATCGACGCCGCCTATGCCGCGTCGCTGAAGCTGTTCGACAGCAACCAGAGCTCGCTGACCGAAATGCTCGGTGACGATGCCGGCCGCCAGCAACTCAACGATCTCTACGACAGCCTCAACGTCGTCCATCGCCTGCACGAAGGCGAACTGGCCAAGGCGCTGGGCATCCAACTGGGCTTCAACGCCAACGACGGTGACTGATGAGGGTTAGCTCCATGCTGCGACGCCAGGCTCTGACTTTCGGCAGTTTGTTGCTGGGCGCGGTGACGCTGGGCGGCTGGAAGCTGTTCAAGCAAAAGGACCACGGCCCTTTGCTGCTTTCAGCCCGCGATGACAGTGACGGCAAGCACTACGCCGTCGGCTATCGGCTGGACGGCACCCGGGTGTTCGCCACCGAAGTCGGCCAGCGCTGCCACGACATCATCAATCACCCCGAGTTGCCGATCGCCCTGTTCGTCGCCCGGCGACCAGGGACCGAAAGCTACCTGGTGGACCTGCGCGACGGCAGGTTGCTGCAAACCGTGGTTTCGCAAGCGAACCGGCACTTCTACGGCCACGCGGTAATCCACAAGGATGGCGAATGGCTGTACGCCACCGAAAACGACACCACCGACCCGGGCCGCGGCCTGCTCGGGGTGTACCGTTTCGAGGGCGAGCGCCTGGTGCACAGCGGCGAGATTTCCACCCACGGCATCGGCCCGCACCAGGTCTCCTGGATGCCCGACGGTGAAACGCTGGTGGTGGCCAACGGCGGGATTCGCACCGAGGCCGAAAGCCGGGTCGAAATGAACCTCGACGCCATGGCACCCAGCCTGGTGCTGATGCAGCGCGACGGCACCCTGCTGAGCAAGGAAACCCTGGCCCAGCAGATGAACAGCGTGCGGCATATGGGCATCGCCAGCGATGGCACCATCGTCACTGGCCAGCAATTCATGGGCGCCGCCCACGAGTCGTCCGAACTGCTGGCCATCAAGCGTCCCGGCCAGCCCTTCGTCGCCTTCCCGGTCGATGAGCACCAGTTGCAAGCCATGGGGCACTACACCGCCAGTGTCGCGGTCCACAGTGAACTGCGCCTGGTGGCGTTGACCGCGCCACGGGGCAACCGCTTTTTCATCTGGGACCTGGACAGCGGCGAAGTGCAGCTTGATGCCCCGCTGCCCGATTGCGCCGGGGTCGGCGCGGTAGCCGATGGTTTTGTCGTGACCTCGGGCCAGGGTCGTTGCCGTTTTTATGATTGCCGCAAGGCACCGCTGATGGCCCAGCCCCTGGAATTGCCGGCAGGGCTCTGGGACAACCATTTGCATTTGGTCTGATGCCTACAGCGGTCAGGGCTGACCCGACACATATGGAATCACAGGCACACAGGGAGTAATGTGCCGCCTGTCTCGCCTGATTTTTTTCCAAGGAAGTGGAATATGCTGCGTCGCCGCATGCTGATCATGTTGGGGGTTGTGCTGTTGATCGTGCTGATGCTGGGGGGCTACAAGGCCTTCTCCATCTATCAGATGATCCAGACCTTCGCTGCGCCAAAGCCGCCGGAGAGCGTCGCCGTGGCCAGCGCCAGCGAACGTCCGTGGCAGGTTCGCCTGCCCACCGTGGGCACCCTCAAGGCGCTGCAGGGGGTCGACCTGAGCCTGGAGGTCGCCGGTACCGTTACCGACGTGCAGTTCCAGTCCGGGCAACAGGTCAAGGTCGGGCAGCCGCTCATCCAGCTCGACAGCGCCGTCGAAAGCGCCCTGCTGGAGACCGCCAAGGCCGACCTCGGCCTGGCGCAACTGGACTACGGCCGCGGCAGCCAACTGGTGGGCAGCAGCGCTATTTCCAAGGGTGAGTTCGACCGCCTCAGCGCGCAACTGGCCAAGAACAAGGCCACGGTCAATCAACTCAAGGCCTCGCTGGCGAAAAAGCACATTGTCGCGCCGTTCAGCGGCACCATCGGCATTCGCCAGGTCGACGTCGGCGACTATCTCGCCAGCGGCACGGTGATCGCCACCCTGCAAGACCTCAGCAGCCTGTATGTGGACTTCTACGTACCGGAACAGGTGCTGCCGAAGATCGCCAAGGGCCAGCCGGTCAACGTTGGCGTCTCCGCCTACACCGGACAGACCTTCCCCGGCACCATCAGCGCCATCAACCCCAAGGTCGAGAACAGCACCCGTAACGTGTTGGTGCGCGCCACCCTGGCCAACCCCGACGGCAAATTGCTGCCGGGCATGTTCGCCAGCCTGCAGGTGCTGATGCCGGACCCGGAGGCAAAAATCGTGGTCCCGGAAAGTGCAGTGACCTACACCCTGTATGGCAACTCGCTGTACGTCGTCGCGCAGAAAAAAGACGCCGAGGGCAATCTCGAAAAAGACGACAAGGACCAGCCAGTGCTGGTCGCCGAACGACGGTTCATCGAAACCGGCGAACGCCGGGATGGCCTGGTTCTGATCAACAAAGGCGTGAAGGACGGCGAGCAGGTCATCAGCGCCGGGCAGATCAAACTCGAAAACGGCATGCACATCGTCATCAGCCCGGACAAAAACCTGCCGGCCGAACAGAACAGCCAGCCACGCGCTGACTGATCAAGGAATCCCCATGGCTTTTACCGACCCGTTCATCCGTCGCCCGGTGCTCGCTACCGTGGTCAGCCTGTTGATCGTGCTGCTGGGCTTCCAGGCCTGGAGCAAGCTGCCGCTGCGCCAGTATCCCCAGATGGAGAACGCGCTGATCACGGTCACCACCGCGTACCCCGGGGCCAACGCCGAGACCATCCAGGGCTACATCACCCAGCCCCTGCAACAGAGCCTGGCCAGTGCCGAAGGCATCGACTACATGACCTCGGTCAGCCGCCAGAACTTCTCGGTGATCTCGATCTACGCGCGCATCGGCTCCAACAGCGACCGGTTGTTCACCGAGTTGCTGGCCAAGGCCAACGAGGTCAAGAACAAGCTGCCGCAAGACGCCGAAGACCCGGTGCTGAGCAAGGAGGCGGCGGACGCCTCGGTGCTGATGTACATCAGCTTCTTCAGCAAGGAGTTGAATAACCCGCAGATCACCGACTACCTATCGCGTGTGATCCAGCCCAAGCTCGCGACCCTGCCCGGCATGGCTGAAGCCGAGATCCTCGGCAACCAGGTCTTTGCCATGCGCCTGTGGCTGGACCCGGTCAAGCTTGCCGGTTTTGGCCTGAGCGCCAGCGACGTGACCAGCGCGGTGCGCCAGTACAACTTTCTGTCGGCCGCCGGTGAGGTCAAGGGCGAGTACGTGGTCACCAGCGTCAACGCCAACACCGAACTGAAAACCGCCGAAGCCTTCGGCCAGATCCCGCTGAAAGTCGATGGCGACAGCCGGGTGCTGCTCAGCGACGTGGCCCGCGTGGAAATGGGCGCGGAAAACTACGACACCATCAGTTCGTTCGGCGGTACGCCCTCGGTGTACATCGGAATCAAGCCAACACCCGGGGCCAACCCGCTGGACGTGATCAAGGAAGTGCGCAAGCTGATGCCGGAGCTGGAGTCCCAGCTACCGCCCAACCTCAAGGCGGAAATCGCCTACGACGCCACGCTGTTTATCCAGGCTTCGATCGACGAGGTGGTGAAAACCCTGTTCGAAGCCGTGCTGATCGTGATTGTCGTGGTGTTCCTGTTCCTCGGTGCCTTGCGTTCGGTGGTGATCCCGGTGGTGACCATTCCGCTGTCGATGATCGGCGTGATGTTCTTCATGCAACTGATGGGCTACTCGATCAACCTGCTGACCCTGCTGGCCATGGTGCTGGCCATCGGCCTGGTGGTGGATGACGCCATCGTCGTGGTGGAGAACATCCATCGCCATATCGAGGAAGGCAAGACCCCGCTGGACGCTGCGCTCGAAGGCGCGCGGGAAATCGCCATGCCGGTGGTCTCGATGACCATCACCCTGGCCGCCGTGTATGCGCCGATCGGTTTCCTGACGGGGCTGACCGGGGCGCTGTTCAAGGAGTTCGCCCTGACCCTGGCGGGCGCCGTGGTGATCTCCGGCATCGTCGCCCTGACCCTGTCGCCCATGATGTGCGCCCTGCTCCTGCGCCACGACCCGAACCCGTCCGGCCTGGCCCACCGCCTCGACCAGTTGTTCGACAGGCTCAAGCGGCGTTACCAGAGCATGTTGCACGGCACCCTCAACACCCGGCCGGTGGTGCTGGTGTTCGCGGTGATCGTGCTGTGCCTGATTCCGGTGTTGCTCAAGTTCAGCAAGTCGGAACTGGCGCCGGACGAAGACCAGGGCATCATTTTCATGATGGCCAATGCCCCGCAGCCGACCAACCTCGAGTACCTGAATTCCTATACCGACGAATTCATCACCATTTTCAAAGAGTTCCCCGAGTACTACTCCTCCTTCCAGATCAACGGCTTCAACGGCGTGCAATCGGGGATCGGCGGCTTCCTGCTCAAGCCATGGAACGAACGCAGCCGGACCCAGATGGAGATCCTGCCGGAGGTCCAGAGCAAGCTGTCACGCATCCCCGGGCTGCAGATCTTCGGTTTTAACCTGCCCTCGCTGCCCGGCACCGGGGAAGGCTTGCCCTTCCAGTTCGTGATCAACACCGCCAATGACTACGAGTCGCTGCTGGCGGTGGTCGACCGGGTGAAAAAACGCGCGCTGGAGTCCGGCAAGTTCGCCTTCGTCGATATCGACCTGGCCTTCGACAAGCCAGAAGTGGTGGTCGACATCGACCGCGCCAAGGCCGCACAGATGGGCGTGTCCATGCTCGACCTGGGCACGACCTTGGCGACCTTGCTGGCCGAGGCTGAAATCAACCGGTTCACCATCGAAGGTCGCAGCTACAAGGTGATCGCCCAAGTGGAGCGGGCCTATCGCGACAACCCGGACTGGCTGAACAACTATTACGTGAAGAATGCCCAGGGCGAACTGCTTGCCCTGTCGACCCTGATCACGGTCAAGGACCGGGCCCGTCCGCGGCAACTGAACCAGTTCCAGCAACTGAACTCGGCGATCCTCTCGGGCTTCCCGGTGGTCAGCATGGGCGAGGCGATTGAAACCGTGCACCAGATCGCCCTGGAAGAAGCGCCGCCGGGCTATGCGTTCGATTACGCCGGCGCCTCCCGCCAGTTCGTGCAGGAAGGCAGTGCGTTGTGGGTGACCTTTGCCCTGGCGCTGGCGATCATTTTCCTGGTGCTGGCTGCGCAGTTCGAGAGCTTCCGCGATCCGCTGGTGATCCTGGTGACCGTGCCGCTGTCGATTTGCGGCGCGTTGATCCCGCTGTTCCTGGGCTGGTCGAGCATGAACATCTATACCCAGGTGGGGCTGGTGACCCTGATCGGGCTGATCAGCAAGCACGGGATCCTGATCGTCGAATTTGCCAACCAGTTGCGCAAGGACAAGGGCCTGTCACCACGCGAGGCGGTCGAGGAAGCCGCCGCTATCCGCCTGCGTCCGGTACTGATGACCACCGCGGCCATGGTGTTCGGCATGCTGCCGTTGATCATTGCCACAGGTGCCGGGGCCGTCAGCCGGTTTGATATCGGTATGGTGATTGCCACCGGGATGTCCATCGGCACCCTGTTCACCCTGTTCGTGCTGCCCTGCGTCTACACCCTGCTGGCCAAACCGGACAAGGCCCCCGAACCCACGTGAGCGGGAATCAGACACGCATAAAAAAGGCCTCGCAATTGCGAGGCCTTTTATTTGGGCTTCATCGTTTTCAACTTTGCGGTCTCATTCCCTGGGCCATGCCGAACATGAACAACAGCAGATCATTATCGGGATGGACTGCCGCGGTGGCTTTCGCCACCCGTGGCAATGGGCAATGCGCGTCACCATGCGCAGCACTGAGGACCTGCGTGCGGGGTTGCTCCCAAGCCGCCACCGCCAATGAAGCAACTGCCAAGGCTCCTATTAGAAACAAACCTCGAGCAATTTCTAGTTTCATCGCTATAAACCTTTGATAGCGCTGCCAAACGCCGTCTTATAAAAATAGACGAGTTTGTCCCAATCTGCCGCGTTCCACGACGAGTGGCGACGCAATTGCTTCATGTCGTGAGCCGCCGCCTGGGTGCTCAACAGACGCTGTCGGCACTTCTCCAGATCCAGCAGGGCGATCTCGGCCTTGGCCGTTGCCCCCTCACCGGTCACCCGGACAAAAATGTGCTTGATGTACAAGCAACTGTGCTGCCAACGCCCCTTGTGCATGCGCGCCAGGTTCTGCGCAAGGTCCTGCAGGACCTGCTCATGGAAAGCCTCGCCGTGACGCTCGCGACCGCCGCTGGCGTACCAGTCTTCGATCTCGACAAAGCCGTCCAGTGACTGAGTCACCAGCAGCGCTCGCCACTGATGCACCGGATCGCGCTGCGCACCACAGAAGACGATCTGCGGTACCCGCACGTTGAGTTTGTGCAGCCCCGTCAGCGCATCCAACTCGCGCAGCACAGTTGGGCGCCCGAAAGGGTGCAACCAGCTACGGTAGATATGCCCGGTCTGGCGCTTGGCATACAGCAGTTGGCCATTAGGTGCATGGATACGTTGGACGCCACTTTCCCCGCCACGCCGGACGTTGGGTTCTTCTACCCATTCGCCACGCTGGCTCCAGAAGTAATCAAAGCGATCTTCAGGCGCGTCCTGCGCATCCGAAACCTGTTGAACTGCCATGCTGTTACCTCTTTCGCAAAATATAAACGCGCCACATGGCGTAGAGCGGAATGAAGTCCAAATGTTCCTGAACACGGAAACCGGCTTGCTCAAATTCGGCTTCTACCGTAGCGGCCGGTAACACAAAGCGGTTCTGGTAACCCTCCTGCGCACGTTCTTTTTCAGCACGCTTACGTTTCCAGGCCTTGAAATTGCCGTCGACCCACAACGACAGGATGACGCTGTCACGGGTGACCCGCTGGAATTCGCGCAAGATAGCCAGGCGATGCTCGGCCTCGCCGATATGGTGAAGCAAACGCATGCAGAAAATGCTGTCTACGGAGTTGTCGGGCAGTGCGATGTCGAATGCAGAAGTCTGCAAAGGTCGTACCCGTTCCACCACATTGGCCGGTTGGGCTTGGGTGGCGATCTTGACCATCGAGGCAGAGTTGTCGGCACCAATGATCACCCGGTTGGATTTTTCCGCCAGCATCGGCCAGAAACGACCGGCACCGCAGGGCAGGTCAAGGACCAGGCCCGGCTCACCGACACGCTTGAGTGCGGTGCGCGCCAGTTGCAAATCACGCTTGTGCGACAGTTGACGGCCGAGACCGTCCTTGTGCTTGCGCAGATAACGCTGGGCGTGTTCGTCGTCGTACTTCTCGGAAAATTCGAGTTTGATCGGGTCGTCCATCATCATGTCTCCAGAACTGATGACAGCCACCTTAGGGATCAGGGTGTGAGTTTCAGGTCATCCAGTTGTGAAAATTTCGTTAGGAAAAGCCCTTAAGTATTACAGAATTTTACACCTTCAATTTCAGTATGCACCCACGCCAACGTAAGAAAAAGCCTACAGACCCCGCCGCCGCAGGGCCTCAGTCGCTCATCCGGCACAGTTCGACCTGAAACCGGCAACCGCTAGGCTCCCGGGTAGTGAGGCTGACGCTCCAGCCCTGGTTTTCACAAATTCGCTGTACCAGCGACAGGCCCAGCCCCAGGCCTTCGCCACGATTTTCCGTGCCACGGACAAAGGGCTCGAACATCGCCTCGCGCTTTTCCTCGGGAATGCCCACCCCGCTGTCCTCCACCAGGAACCCGTTGGGCAGCAGGGTCAGGCGGATGAACCCGCTGTCGGTGTAGTGCACGGCGTTGCGTAACAGGTTGCCCATGACCGCATGCAACAAGGTCGCGTTGTAGCGCATCGGCAGCGGCTGACCGGGCTCATGGATCAATTGCAGGCCCTTGGCCTCAATCGGCTCGCGCCACAGGCCGAGCAGATCCTCGGCCACTTGCTGCAAGGTCATCTGCGGCGACATGCCAGCCGCTTCATGCTGGGCGCGGGCGAGCATCAGGAAGGTCTGGACCAGCTCGCGCATCTCCTCGCAGGCGCGTGCAATGCGCTCGACCTGGGCGCGACCGCGCTGGTCGATACCGGGGTTTTCCAGCAGCAGTTCGCAGGAACTGGCGAGGACCATCAACGGTGTGCGCAACTCATGACTGACGTCGCTGGTAAACAGCCGTTCGCGGTTCAGTGCCTGGCGCAGCCGGCCCAGGGTCGCATCGAAGGCCACTGCCAACTCGCCGACTTCGTCGGCGGCATAGTCCGGGGCCAGGGGTGGGGCCAGGCCAAGCAGTTGATCGCGGTGCCGGACCTGACGGGCCAGGCGCACCACCGGCGCCATCACCTTGCGCGCCAGGACCCAGCCGAGGAACACCGCCAACGCCAGGCTCAACACGAAGCCGACCAGCACCACGGCAAACAGTACGCGCTCGCGTTCCTCGAAATCGCTCTGGTCCTGCAGCAGCACGTAATGCCGGCCGTCGACGATTTCCACCATCGCGTGGTACGACAGCTGCTCGCGAAACACTTCGTGGAAACCCGCATCCAAGTGCCGCAAGTCCTTGGGTAATTCGAAGTCACCCGGGCCGCCACTGAAATAGAACAACTGGTCGGGCTCCGGCCGGTGGCTCCACTCGGACATGTTGTCCATCAACAGCAAACGCTGCAGATCGCCTCCGAGGCCGGCGGAAATCAGTTTTTCTTCGACCAGGTGCACGGTGGCCACGATGCCCATGGCAAATGCCCCCGCCACCAGCGCACTCATCAGCGCAAAGGCGATGATGATCCGCTGGGCAAGGCTCTGTCTAAACTCCATCACGTCCCTCGGCCAAGCGATAACCGACACCATGCACGGTCTGCAGCAACGGCTTGGCAAAGGGTTTGTCGATCACCTGGCGCAACTGGTGGACATGACTGCGCAGGCTGTCGCTGTCCGGGCAATCATCGCCCCACAAGGCTTCTTCGAGAATTTCGCGGCGCAGCACATGGGGGCTCTTCTGCATCAGCACCGCCAGCAGCTTGAGGCCGACCGGGTTGAGTTTCAGCAGGCGCCCTTCGCGGGTAACTTCGAGCGTGTCCAGGTCATAACTGAGGTCGCCGACCTGCAAGGCACGCCGCCCCCCGCCCTGGGTGCGGCGCATCACCGCTTCGATGCGTGCGGCCAGTTCAGACAGGGCAAAGGGTTTGATCAGGTAGTCGTCGGCGCCGGACTTGAAGCCCTGCAGCCGGTCATCCAATTGGTCACGGGCGGTGAGCATGATCACCGGAGTATCACGTCGGGCATCTTCGCGCAGGCGCTTGCACAGGGTGTAGCCGTCGATGCCGGGCAGCATGATGTCGAGCACGATCAGGTCGTAATGCTCGGTGGCCGCCAGGTGCAGACCCGACAAGCCGTCCTGCGCACAATCCACGGTATAGCCTTTGAGCCCCAGGTAATCCGCCAGGTTGGCAAGGATATCGCGGTTGTCTTCAACCAATAGAATTCGCATGGGCATTTGCTCCGTACACAGTAACGGCCGTCTTGGCTCGCGCAGCTTAAGGCCAAGCGGGGTTCAGGGCCAGAGTTGTCTGCCGGGGCAAACTCGGGCAAAAACCACTCACGAATTTTTCACCCGCTATTCACACCAGGCCTACGCGAGCGGGCCCAGACTGCTGCGCTGCTTGCCGCTGGACCAATCCACACCCTCAGGATCGCCCGATGTCACTGACCCTTTCGCGCCCCGCCTCCCGCCCCTTGAATGCCTGGCTCTGCCTGGGGATCCCCGCCGTCGTGGCGACCGCTCTGCTGCTGCTTGAGCTGACGTCCCTGGACATGAGCCTGGCCCAGTTGTTCTACGACCCCGATGGCGGAGGGTTTATCGGTCGCCACAGCTACTTCCTGGAAAACATCCTGCATGACCGGGCCAAGCAAGTGGTCATCGCTTTCTCGGTGCTGGCGGTGATCGGGTTTGCCGGTTCGTTCTTCGTCGCCCGGCTCAAGCCGTTCAAGCGCGAACTGGGCTGCCTGGTGCTGTCGCTGGGCCTGGCCACGGCGTTTGTCACGCCGGTCAAGGCCGTGACCGCCGTACAGTGCCCGTGGAGCCTGAAGGAGTTCGGTGGCAAGGAAACCTACAGCGAACTGCTCAGCCCACGCCCAGCCACTGACAAACCGGGACGTTGCTGGCCCGGCGGTCATGCAGCCACCGGGTTTGCCTTGTTTGCGCTGTTTTTCGTGTTGCGCGACCGGCGCCCGAAACTGGCCCGCGCGGCCTTTCTCTTTGCGTTTGGCCTGGGCACGGTATTTTCCGTCAGCCGCATGATGCAGGGCGCACACTTTTTCTCGCACAACGTGTGGACGGCGGTGTTCTGCTGGCTGATTTGCCTGGGCGCGTATTACTACGTGCTGTATCGACCGGCGAGCAAGGTCGAGCCGGCCGGCAAGGCCCAGGCCGTCAACGCCTGATAAGAGGGGCAATAAAAAACCCCGCCGGCTTGCGCAGGCGGGGTTTTTTACAGGTGTAGCTCGTACGGGGTAAGGCTGGCTTACATCATGCCGCCCATGCCGCCCATACCGCCCATGTCTGGCATGCCGCCGCCAGCTGGTGCGTCTTCCTTGATCTCAGCGATCATGGCTTCGGTGGTGATCATCAGGCTGGCAATCGACGAAGCCGCTTGCAGAGCCGAACGAGTCACTTTGGCCGGGTCCAGGATACCCATTTCGATCATGTCGCCGTATTCGCCGGTCGCTGCGTTGTAACCGAAGTTACCCGAGCCTTGCTTGACCTTGTCGACTACTACGCTTGGCTCGTCGCCGGAGTTGGCAACGATCTGGCGCAGTGGTGCTTCAACGGCGCGACGCAGCAGAGCGATACCGACGTCCTGATCGGCGTTGTCGCCTTTCAGTTCGCTGATGGCTTGCAGGGCGCGAACCAGTGCCACGCCACCGCCAGGTACCACGCCTTCTTCAACGGCTGCACGGGTAGCGTGCAGGGCGTCTTCAACGCGGGCTTTCTTCTCTTTCATTTCAACTTCGGAGCCAGCGCCAACCTTGATCACTGCAACGCCGCCGGACAGCTTGGCCAGGCGCTCTTGCAGTTTTTCACGGTCGTAGTCGGACGAAGTGTCAGCCACTTGCTGGCGGATCTGCAGAACGCGAGCCTGGATGTCAGCCTCAACGCCAGCGCCGTCGATCACGGTGGTGTTTTCTTTGGACAGGATCACGCGCTTGGCATTACCCAGGTGTTCCAGGGTAGTGCTTTCCAGGCTCAGACCGATCTCTTCGGAGATAACGGTACCGCCGGTCAGGACGGCGATGTCCTGCAGCATGGCCTTGCGACGGTCGCCGAAGCCTGGAGCCTTGACGGCTGCGACTTTAACGATGCCACGCATGTTGTTCACAACCAGAGTCGCCAGGGCTTCGCCTTCAACGTCTTCGGCCACGATCAGCAGTGGACGGCCGGCTTTGGCAACGGCTTCCAGGACTGGCAGCATTTCGCGGATGTTCGAGATCTTTTTGTCGACCAGCAGGATCAGCGGACCGTCCAGCTCGGCAGTCATGGTCTCTGGCTTGTTGACGAAGTACGGGGACAGGTAGCCACGGTCGAACTGCATGCCTTCAACAACCGACAGTTCGTTTTCCAGGCCCGAGCCTTCTTCAACGGTGATCACGCCTTCTTTACCGACTTTTTCCATGGCTTCGGCAATGATGTCGCCGATGGAGCTGTCGGAGTTGGCCGAGATGGTGCCGACCTGAGCGATGGCCTTGGTGTCAGCGCAAGGCTTGGACAGGGACTTCAGCTCTTTGACGATCGCGATGGTCGCTTTGTCGATACCGCGCTTGAGGTCCATCGGGTTCATGCCGGCAGCGACGGCTTTCAGGCCTTCGTTGACGATCGATTGAGCCAGAACGGTAGCGGTAGTGGTGCCGTCGCCTGCGTCATCGTTGGCACGGGAGGCAACGTCTTTGACCAGCTGCGCGCCCATGTTTTCGAAGCGATCTTTCAGCTCGATTTCTTTGGCAACGGAAACGCCGTCCTTGGTGATGGTCGGAGCGCCGAAGCTCTTCTCGATGATCACGTTACGGCCTTTAGGGCCCAGGGTCGCTTTTACTGCGTCAGCCAGGACGTTAACACCGGCGAGCATTTTCTTACGGGCGGAATCGCCGAATTTAACTTCTTTAGCAGCCATGATCGATATTCCTTAAATACTTGAGTAGTCGCGGGAAAATGAACGAGGGGTCTTAGCCTTCGATAACAGCGAGAATCTCGTTCTCAGCCATTACCAACAGGTCTTCGCCGTCGACTTTCACGGTGTTGCTGCCCGAGTACGGGCCGAACACAACCTTGTCACCCACTTTCACGGCCAGCGCACGCACTTCACCGTTGTCCAGCACGCGGCCGGTACCCACAGCGAGGATCTCGCCGCTGTTGGCTTTTTCAGCAGCCGAACCTGGCAGAACGATACCGCCGGCGGTTTTCTTTTCTTCTTCGCTGCGACGGATGACGACGCGGTCATGCAGAGGACGAAGCTTCATTGTCGATCTCTCCTAATTGTAGTTTCAGCGGCCGGTGTAGTCCCGGCGGGGTTAATTTCCGGCGGTGCCGGTTGCGACTCGTCGAGCGAGTCGCGGAAGTCTGTCTGGTGAGCATCACCAGAAACCTTGCGGTGACCGTTACATAAGGGCGCGCAAGCTTATTACAAGGGCAGCACAGCGAAATTTTTTACTTCAGTGGCCGCCGAAACGCACACGGCACCCGCAGGTGCCGTGTCGATGTTGCAGTTACTTGGAGTCGCGGTGTTCGAACTCGCCTTCGATCACGTTCGGCTCGCGGCCCAAAGGCTCACGCGGAACCGGGCCGCCACGCGGTTGCAGGTCGTCGGCGAAGGCACGCTGGCGAATCGCCTGCTCTTCGGCGCGCTGGCGCATTTTATTGGCCAGCAGGCGACGGGTCAGCGGCAGCATCATGATCAGGCCCAGCACGCTGCTGACAAAACCCGGCACGATCAACAGACCGCCACCCAGGGCCAGCATCAGGCCTTCGATCATGGTCTGCGCGGGCAACTCGCCCCGGTTCAGGCTTTCACGGGCCCGCAATGCGGTCGCCAGGCCGGCGATACGCAGCACGAACACGCCGAGCATCGAGCCGAGAATAATCAACAGCAGTGCCGGGAAAAACCCGATAGCAGCGCTGACCTTGACGAATACGAACAGCTCCAGCACCGGAAACAGCAGAAAGAGCAATAAGAAAGGGCGCATCAAATGGTTCCTCAACGCAAGAATGCCTTGCAAGTAAGCCTTAGATGACGTCGCCGTTTCGTGATTTCAAGCCTCGCTGACTGCATTTGTTGGCCAATGCTCGGCGTGAGCCAGTAAAACCAAGGCTTCGCGTACTTGTGTCGGCGTATTGCAGACCTGCGGGAACGGCAGCCAGTACAGCGCCTGGCCAATGCGCAGGTGCATGCCTTCGGTATCGATGCCCGCCAGTTCTGCCGGCGCGGTCTTCGGCAAGCCGGCCAGTTCCACGTAATGGGCGATGGCCTTGGCGTGATCGGCGTTCATGTGCTCGACCATGCTCACTTCAGCCTTGCCGGCGAAGGGGTTGGCCAGGGTCAACTGGTCGACCCAGTGAATCGCGCCAAAACCGCCGATGTAGCGATGACGCACCGGGTTGAGCACCCAGAAGTCGAAGTCATGGGCCTGGTGGTAATTAGCCGAGTCCGGAAAATAACGATAATAGCGTCCCGCCGCTGCTTCGATCGCTGCCGGGTCTTCGAGCTTTTGCGCCTCGGCGAGGTAGGTCAGGCGACCAACGGCCTGGACGTCCTCGGCCTCACGCTCCCCCACCAGCAGCGAGCATTTCGGGTCTTTTTGCAGGTTGTGGGTGTGCTGGGCGATCCGGCTGATCAGGATCAGCGGCCGGCCCTGCTCGTCCAGGCAGTAAGGAACCACTGAGCCGAACGGGAAACCGGGCATCGCCTTGGAGAGGGTCGAGAGCACTCCACGGTATTCCTTGAGCAGCAATTCTCGGGCATGCTTGGCAGCTTCAACGCTCAATTTATGACTCCTTATATAGAATCCGTCGAAAAAACGGACAGGCTCCTGGAGAAAGTTCCAGCGATGCCATCGGGGGCAATTCTCATGTGCAGCCTAGCCACGTCAGGCGCAGATCGGGAGGCCCTCGACGAGGAAACCACTTCGACCTGCAACTGGGGCATGCGAATGCAACTCACTGACAAAGTAATCATTATCACTGGCGGTTGCCAGGGTTTAGGCCGCTCCATGGCCGAGTATTTCGCCGCCAAGGGCGCGAAACTGGCCCTGGTCGACCTCAACCAGGACAAGCTCGACCAGGCAGTCGCCGCGTGCCAGGCGGCCGGTGTCCAAGCCCGCGCCTACCTGTGCAACGTCGCCAATGAAGAGCAGGTGTGCCACATGGTGAGCCAGGTGGCCGAAGACTTCGGCGCGATCCATGGCTTGATCAACAATGCCGGGATCCTGCGTGACGGCCTGCTGGTCAAGGTCAAGGACGGCGAGATGAGCAAAATGAGCCTGGCCCAGTGGCAGGCAGTGATCGACGTCAACCTGACGGGCGTGTTCCTGTGCACCCGCGAGGTGGCAGCGAAGATGATCGAGCTCAAATCATCCGGCGCGATCATCAACATTTCGTCGATTTCCCGCGCCGGCAACGTTGGCCAGACCAACTACTCCGCCGCCAAGGCCGGTGTCGCCGCGGCCACCGTGACCTGGGCGCGGGAGTTGGCGCGCTACGGCATCCGTGTCGCGGGCATCGCCCCGGGGTTCATCGAAACCGAAATGACCCTGGGCATGAAGCCCGAAGCCCTGGAAAAAATGACCGCAGGGATTCCACTCAAGCGCATGGGCAAGCCCGAAGAGATCGCCCATTCGGCGGCCTATATCTTCGAAAATGACTACTACACCGGGCGGATTCTGGAAATGGATGGCGGGTTGCGGATCTAAGACGCGACAAAGAACAACTGTAGGAGCGAGCCTGCTCGCGAAGGTGTGTCAGGCACCGCGGTGTCGACTGATACACCATCGCGAGCAGGCTCGCTCCTACAGGGATTCGTATTTCAGCTTATTAGTCGTCGCTGACGCTGATATTCGGCATCGCCGGCGTCAAAGCTTCCTGCAATACAATCCGTGCGCCAACATGACGCGCCAGCTCCTGGTAGACCATGGCGATCTGGCTGTCCGGCTCGGCGATCACGGTTGGTTTGCCACCGTCAGCCTGCTCGCGAATCACCATCGACAATGGCAACGACGCCAACAGTTCGACGCCGTACTGGCTGGCGAGCTTCTCGCCACCGCCCTCACCGAACAGATGCTCGGCATGACCGCAGTTGGAGCAGATGTGCACGGCCATGTTTTCCACCACGCCCAGCACCGGGATGTTGACCTTGCGGAACATCTCGACACCTTTGCGCGCATCCAGCAGGGCCAGGTCCTGGGGGGTGGTGACAATCACCGCGCCCGCCACCGGGACTTTCTGCGCCAGGGTCAGTTGAATGTCACCGGTGCCTGGCGGCATGTCGATCACCAGGTAGTCCAGGTCACCCCAGGCGGTCTGGGTGACCAATTGCAACAGGGCACCGGAGACCATCGGTCCGCGCCAGACCATCGGCGTGTTGTCATCGGTGAGGAACGCCATGGACATCACCTCGACCCCATGGGACTCGATCGGCACGAACCATTTCTGGTCCTTGACCTTGGGCCGGGTGCCCTCGGCGATACCGAACATGATGCCTTGGCTCGGGCCGTAGATATCGGCATCGAGAATGCCCACCCGGGCACCTTCACGGGCCAGGGCCAGGGCCAGGTTCGCGGCCGTGGTGGACTTGCCCACCCCGCCCTTGCCGGACGCCACCGCCACCACGTTCTTGACGTTGGCCAGGCCCGGAATCTGTGCCTGGGCCTTGTGCGCGGCAATCCGCGTGGTGATCTCGACCTTGGCCGACGTCACGCCGTCCAGGCCTTCGATCGCCATCTGCAGCATCTGTGCCCAGCCGTTCTTGAACAGGCCGGCGGCGTAACCCAGTTCCAGCTGGACGCTAACGCGATCACCCTGGATATCGATGCCGCGCAGGCAACCGGCGCTGATCGGATCCTGGTTCAGGTAAGGGTCGGTGTACTGGCGAAGGACGGCTTCCACCGCTGCGCGATTGACGGCGCTCATGGGCAACTCCGATAACAAGTCTGGAAAAACAGGCGACTATCCTACCTGTTCTGATCTTTTCGCGGCCCCCCTTATTCAATCATCGGAGGAAACAACCACACGGGGTGAAAATTCTGCGCCAGCGCTTTATAGTGGCCGACCTCCGTTTCATCAAGTAGCCGAGCCCCATGTCCGAGCCACGCAAGATCCTCGTCACCAGCGCCCTGCCCTATGCCAATGGTTCAATCCACCTTGGCCATATGCTTGAGTACATCCAGACCGATATGTGGGTGCGCTTCCAGAAGCATCGCGGCAATCAATGCACTTACGTCTGCGCGGACGACGCCCACGGTTCGGCCATCATGCTGCGGGCAGAAAAAGAGGGGATCACCCCGGAACAACTGATCGCCAACGTCCAGGCCGAACACAGCGCCGACTTTGCCGAGTTCCTGGTGGACTTCGACAATTTCCACTCCACTCACGCCGAAGAAAACCGTGAGCTGTCGAGCCAGATCTACCTCAAGCTGCGTGACGCCGGGCACATTGCCACGCGTTCGATCACCCAGTATTTCGACCCGCAAAAGCAAATGTTCCTGGCCGACCGCTTCATCAAGGGCACCTGCCCGAAATGCGGCACCGAAGACCAGTACGGCGACAACTGCGAAAAATGCGGCGCCACCTATGCGCCCACCGACCTGAAGGATCCGAAGTCGGCGATCTCTGGCGCCACCCCGGTGCTCAAGGATTCCCAGCACTTCTTCTTCAAGCTGCCGGACTTCCAGCAGATGCTCCAGACCTGGACCCGCAGCGGCACCCTGCAGGACGCTGTAGCGAACAAGATCGCCGAATGGCTGGATGTCGGCCTGCAACAGTGGGACATCTCCCGCGATGCGCCGTACTTCGGCTTCGAGATCCCAGACGAGCCAGGCAAGTACTTCTACGTCTGGCTGGATGCCCCCATCGGCTACATGGCGAGCTTCAAGAACCTGTGTGCCCGTCGTCCCGAGCTGGACTTCGACGCGTACTGGGCCAAGGACTCCACCGCCGAGCTGTACCATTTCATCGGCAAGGACATTGTCAATTTCCACGCCCTGTTCTGGCCAGCCATGCTCGAGGGCGCGGGCTACCGCAAGCCGACCGGGATCAACGTGCACGGCTACCTGACCGTCAACGGCCAGAAAATGTCGAAATCGCGCGGCACCTTCATCAAGGCCCGTACCTACCTGGACCACCTGTCGCCGGAATACCTGCGTTACTACTACGCCTCCAAGCTGGGCCGTGGTGTCGACGACCTGGACCTGAACCTGGAAGACTTCGTGCAGAAGGTCAATTCGGACCTGGTGGGCAAGGTCGTCAACATTGCCAGTCGCTGCGCCGGTTTCATCCACAAAGGCAATGCCGGCGTGCTGGTCGACACCAACGCCGCGCCGGAGCTGACCGAGGCCTTCCTGGCCGCTGCACCGAGCATCGCCGACGCCTATGAAGCCCGCGACTTCGCCCGCGCCATGCGCGAAATCATGGGCTTGGCCGACCGCGCCAACGCCTGGATCGCCGACAAGGCGCCGTGGTCGCTGAACAAACAGGAAGGCAAGCAGGAAGAAGTCCAGGCGATCTGCGCCACTGGCGTCAACCTGTTCCGCCAACTGGTGATCTTCCTCAAGCCGGTGCTGCCGTTGCTGGCCGCCGACGCCGAGGCGTTCCTCAACGTCGCGCCGCTGACCTGGAACGACCACGCGACCTTGCTCGCCAACCATCAGTTGAACGAGTTCAAGCCGCTGATGACCCGGATCGACCCGGTCAAGGTCCAGGCCATGACCGACGCTTCGAAAGAAGACCTCGCGGCCAGCCAGACCGACACCGGCACCGCGGCCCCACAAGGCAACGGTGAGCTGGCCAAGGACCCACTGTCGGCCGAGATCGAGTTCGACGCCTTTGCCGCCGTCGACCTGCGCGTCGCCCTGATCCTCAAGGCCGAAGCTGTGGAGGGTGCGGACAAATTGTTGCGCCTGACCCTGGACATCGGTGATGAGCAACGCAACGTGTTCTCGGGCATCAAGAGTGCCTACCCGGACCCGGCCAAGCTCGAAGGTCGCCTGACCATGATGATCGCCAACCTCAAGCCACGTAAAATGCGCTTCGGTATCTCCGAAGGCATGGTCATGGCAGCCGGTCCTGGCGGCGCAGAGATCTACCTGTTGAGCCCGGACAGCGGCGCCAAGCCGGGGCAGCGCATCAAGTAATCCGCCTGGCTGGACCGATCCCACCGTCACGCAACGCCGCGACGGTGGGATTTTCATATCTGCCCCGCCGGATACTGCCTAATCTTCATGTACAGGCCTTTCCCTCGACCCGGCACGCCATGACCGACCTTCTGCTTACACTCATCAGCACTGCCCTGATCAACAACTTTCTGTTGCAGTGGCCGCTGGGCGTCGATCCTTTGCTGCAAGCCGCTCGCGCCCCCCAGGCAGAACGGCGCCAGGTCCACGCCCTGGGCATCAGCACCACCTGCCTGATGCTGCTCAACGGCATCCTGGGTTATGCCGCTTATCATTGGCTGCTGGTGCCGCTGGGCCTGACGGCCCTGTACCTGTTGCTGTTGTTGCCCTTGAGTGTGCTGCCCATTTCACTGCTGCTGCGGGGGCTGACGCGGGCCTTGCCGCAATTGCCATTTGCCGGACTCTGGCCGTTGCTGCTCGGCAACGCCGGCGTGCTGGGCTTGAGCCTGATGAGCATGCATAGCGACCAGGGCCTGACCTGGCACCTGGCCCTGAGCCTGGGCGCCGGATTGGGCTTCTGGCTGGTCTTGGGCCTGTTCAGCGACTTGCGCCAGCGCACCCTCAATAACGATGTGCCGATGGCCTTTCGTGGCTTGCCGATCGACCTGATCAGCGCCGGATTGATCGCCGTGGCATTTCTCGGATTCAGTGGACTGATCAAAACATGAGTCTGATTCAACGCATCGACGCCCTCCTGCCCCAGACCCAATGCGGCAAGTGTGGTCACCCCGGGTGCAAGCCCTATGCCCAAGGCATTGCCAGCGGCGAGGCGATCAACAAGTGCCCGCCAGGCGGTGACGAGACCATCGCCGCACTCGCCGAACTGCTGAAGCTGCCGGTCATGCAACTGGACCACAGCCGGGGCTCGGCGCCGCCACAGGTTGCCTATATCCGGGAAGCCGAATGCATCGGCTGCACCAAGTGCATCCAGGCCTGCCCGATCGACGCGATTGTCGGCGCAGCCAAGCTGATGCACACCGTGATCATCGACGAATGCACCGGCTGTGACTTGTGTGTAGCCCCCTGTCCGGTGGACTGCATCGAAATGCACCCCCTGCCCTCGGCCCAGGTACTGCCGATCGTTGGCGGCCTGGCGTTCACTCCCGAGCAATTTCAAGCGCGTAGCGTCAAACGCGAGCATGCCCGCCGGCGCTTCGAACAACGCAACGCCCGGCTGGAGCGCGAAGAACAGCAGAGGCTGGCCGAGCGCGCGGCACGCGCAGCCAAAGCCGCACAGCCGGCAGCCACTGGTGCCAATCCGGTGCAGGACGCCATCGCCCGCGTACAAGCGCAAAAAGCCGCAGCGGCCGATGCTGCCCTGAAAAAAGCCAAGATCGATGTGGCGATGAGCCGCGCGCAACTGCACAAATCCCTGAAAGCCTTCGGCCATCCGCCGACCAGCGAGCAACAAGCTCAACTGGTGGTGCTGCAACAGCAGTTCGAAGCCGCCGAACACGCCTTGGCGCAGCTCGAAAGCAGCGCCCCGGCCAATCCTCCGCAACCGCCCGCACCAGCCAATGACGCTGAACTCAAGCGGGCGAAAATCCACTTGGCGATGCGCCGCGCCGAACTGAGGAAAGCCCAGGACAACGCTGCGCCTGCCGAGCAACTGGCGGCCCTGAGGGCCGCGCTGGAACAGGCCGAACACGCCTTGCACGCCGCCGAGGACGCCAGCGACAAACCGCCACCGCAATTACTGCGCCGGGAAAAACGCCCGATCGACAGTCAGCTGCGACAACTCAAGACTGAACTGGCCTATGCCCGCGCCGAGGTGAGCAAACTGCAGCGACAGGCCCAGACACCGGCAGAGCTCTTGAGCCAGGCACGCGCCAGGCTCGAGGAGGCCGAGCGCCAGGTGAACGACTATGTCGCCCCTTGAACCCGTCGACGATCGCCTGCAACAGGCGATGCAGCGTGTGCTGCTGGCCACCGTGCCGGGCATCCTGCTGTTGCTGTGGTTTAGCGGCTGGGGCGTGCTGTTCAATCTGCTGCTGGCGTGTACCAGTGCACTGGCAGTGGAAGCCGCGGTGCTGCGCCTGCGCGGTTACCCGCTCAAGCCGGCCCTGAGTGACGGCAGCGCCCTGGTCAGCGCCACCTTGCTGGCCCTGGCACTGCCCGCCTACTGCCCCTGGTGGTTGACGGTGAGCGCGGCGGCCGGGGCGATGCTGTTCGGCAAACACCTGTATGGCGGCGTGGGTAGAAACCCGTTCAACCCGGCCATGCTCGGCTTTGCCCTGGTGCTGGTGTGTTTCCCGCAACAGATGACCCACTGGCCCAGCCACGGACTGAGCCTGCAGGGTGGCCTGCAGCAGATTTTCGGCTTCAGCGCAGCCGCCCAACCGGACGCCTGGGCCCAGGCCACCGCGCTGGACAGCCTGCGAATCAATAAAAGCCTGACCATCGACGAACTGTTCGCCGCCAACCCGGCATTTGGGCAGTTGGGTGGCAAGGGAATTGAATGGGTGAGCCTGGCATTTCTCGCCGGCGGCGCCTTTCTCTTGCAGCAACGGGTGTTCAGTTGGCACGCCCCGGTGGGGATGCTCGGCAGCCTGTTCGTCATCAGCCTGTTGTGCTGGAACGGCTCGGGGTCCGACTCCCACGGTTCGCCACTGTTTCACCTGTTGAGCGGTGCCACCATGCTCGGCGCGTTTTTTATCGTCACCGAACCGGTGTCCGGGGCCAAGAGTCCCAAGGCACGCCTGCTGTTCGGTGTCGGCGTGGGCCTGTTGACCTACCTTATCCGAACCTGGGGCGGATACCCCGACGGAGTGGCGTTTGCAGTGCTGCTGATGAACCTCTGCGTGCCAGCCCTAGAGCGCCTCTGTGCAGCGCAACCGGAGCCGGCATCATGAAACGCAGCCTCAGCGTCCTGAGCCTGGTGATCATCGCCGTCCTGTGTGCTGGCGCCACTTACCTGGTGCAACAGCTCTTGGCGCCGCGGATTGGCGCGCAACAGCGGTTGATCGAGAGCCGCAACCTGCTGGACATGCTGCCGGCGGGTAGCTACGACAATCAGCCGCTGGACCAGCCACTGGCGATCAAGGGCGTGGTCCTGGCCAACAGCACACTGTTGGGTGGCTACCGGGCGAACCTCAATGGCAAGCCTGCGGCGATCATTTTGCTGAGTCGGGTCACCGGCTATGAAGGCCCCATCGACCTGCTGCTGGTGATCGATAGCCAGGGCAGGCTGCTGGGCGTCAAAACCCTCAAGCAAGGGGAAACCCCGGGGCTTGGAGCCATGATCGCCACACACCCCAACCCTTGGCTGGCGGGTTTTATCGGCAAGTCGCGGAGTGAGCCGGGCGACAGCGGCTGGGCGTTGAAAAAGGACCAGGGCCAGTTCGATCAACTGGCCGGTGCGACCATCACCTCCCGTGCGGTGATCAGTGCGACCCACGATGCCTTGCGCTATTTCGATGAACACCAACCACAACTGCTCGGCAGCGCGCCATGAACAAGACCTCGACCCTCCAGAACTCCTTGATGCTGGCGCCACTGATCGGCGCCAGTGACACGTTGCTGACGGCCTTGAGCCTGGCGCTGCTGTGCGTGCTGGTGATCGCTGTCTATGGGCTGAAAATGCGTCTGTTGCGAGCCTGGCTCAGCGAGTCCTTGCATCTGCCTGCCGGGGTGCTGCTAGCCGCCACTTTGACCAGCCTGGCTGCGCTGGCGACTCAGGCCTGGGCGCTTGAGCTGCATCAGCACCTGGGCTTCTACATCGGCTTGATCGCCCTGCAATGCGTGGTGCTGGAGCGCAACGGCTTTTTCACCGAGACCCGCCTGCTTGACCGATTGCGTTTGTGTGCCCTGTTCGTCAGCCTGATGATTGGCCTGGGCTTGCTGCGCGAAGTGCTGGGGCACGGCTCGATCAGTTGGCATTTGCCATGGCTGGCTGCCGACGGCAGCGTACGACTGGCCATCCTCGCCCCCGGTGGGTTTATCCTGTTGGGATTGCTGCTGGCAGCCAGGCAAGCCTGGCTCGGCCGCTCTCCGACACCCTGAACGCCTGCAAGGAATTGCTCTGCCCATGAATGCCGCAAAACGCCTGGAAATTTTCCGCAGGTTCCACGAAGACAATCCAGAACCGAAAACCGAGCTGGCCTATTCATCGCCCTTCGAACTGTTGATCGCAGTGATCCTCTCTGCGCAATCTACCGATGTCGGCGTCAATAAAGCCACGGCCAAGCTGTTCCCGGTAGCCAACACCCCGGCGGCGATTCATGCGCTCGGCGTCGAGGGCTTGTCCGAGTACATCAAGACTATCGGGCTGTACAACAGCAAGGCGAAGAATGTCATCGAGACCTGCCGCATGCTGGTGGAGCTGCATGGCGGTGAGGTGCCGCAAACCCGGGAAGAGCTTGAGGCACTGCCAGGAGTAGGCAGAAAGACTGCAAATGTGGTGCTGAACACGGCGTTCCGACAGTTGACCATGGCCGTCGACACCCATATTTTCCGGGTCAGTAACCGAACCGGTATTGCCCCTGGGAAGAATGTCGTCGAAGTCGAACACAAGCTGATGAAGTTTGTGCCCAAGCAATTTCTCCTCGACTCCCACCACTGGCTGATCTTGCATGGCCGTTATGTGTGCCTGGCGCGTAAGCCCCGGTGTGGCAGTTGCAGGATCGAAGACCTGTGCGAATTCAAGCAAAAAACCTCCGACGATTGAGGCGCTATTGGTTTTATTGATTTATCGATTGAAAAAATCTTTTTTACCCGCCAGGAGATTGTCGATATAAGGGGCGCCAATGGCTCTCTTAGCCTGGAGTTGACCTGATGAGTACTGGCAAAGAACAACTGGACGTAGAAGACGACTTCGCCCCTGTTGAGAGCGATGATGCAGAACCTATGGTGGAGGTCGCCAAGACCAACCTGAACAAGCGCCGCACCATCGATAATCTCCTGGAGGAGCGACGTCTGCAAAAGCAGTTGGCCGATTACGACTTTGACCTCTGACCGCTGAAAGCCTCCCTCCGTGGAGGCTTTTGTCATTTAGCGATCCGTGCCCCAAAAAGTACTTCGGTGGCGAAGTGTCGGGCTAGCCGTCTTGTACCCTCGCACCTCAGACCAGCCCATTTCGCTGGGCCAGTTCAATCAGATCGACAAGCGAGCGAGCGTTCAGCTTGAGCAGAAGCCGAGTCTTGTAAGTACTGACGGTTTTATTACTGAGAAACATGCCATCGGCTATTTCCTTGTTGGTCTTGCCCCGGGCCAATTGTTGCAACACCATCATCTCTCTTCCGGACAAGCGCTCTACCATATCCGACTCACTGGTATTACCCAGCGACGAGCGGACCGAGTGCAATGCCTGGTTCGGAAAATAGCTGTACCCAGACAATACCGCCTTGATAGCGCTGAGTAGCTCGGTGAGCTCCTGCTGTTTGCAGACATATCCAATTGCCCCCGCCTGCATGCAGCGCATCGAAAAATGCCCGGGCGTCTGTGAAGTCAGGACTAACACTTTCACGGAAAAGCTCATCGAATTCAAACGCGCAATGACTTCCAGACCATCCAGCTTGGGAATGCCTATATCCAGTATGACGATATCCGGCATGTGTTCACGGGCAAGTTGCAATGCATCCACGCCATTGTCCGTTTCAGCAATAACTTCGTAGCCATGACGCTCCATTAGCATGCGTACAGCAAGTCGAATGACGGGGTGATCATCCACGATCAGCACTTTATTCATGGGCAAGTCCAATTTTCGCTGTTCGAATTTTTAGAGTCAGCACAATAGCCTAGTCGTTTCGACCTGGGGATCCCGCCCAAGGCAAGCACCCCCTGCGAGAGACAATCCCTACAAACATCAAGGATTATTCCCACAGGAAATCACAAAAAACAATGTCGCTTAAAGTTTAAGCCCCGCATCCCCCCTGCACCAATAACGAATTTTCGCCCATGACAAGGAGTGAAGATCAAACTAACATTTAGGATGCAACTGCGTCTCCCTTCGCTAAACTTCACTCCAACAACAATGAGTCGAGCCTAGCGAACAGAACTTGGAGAACCTTTAATCTCGAACGGAACTCCGCCACCCCACATAAAAGCCAGGTAACACTCAAACTAACCAACACCCAAAAAAATATCTAGAAACAACCCTGACAACCGAGAAACCAATTAAGTTTTATCGTAACAAGTGCCCCCTCAAAGAGATTATGGCACCACGCAGGCTGGTTGCCCCTTAACATTACCATCAAAGGTCATTCAAACATCAAGCGAGTAGCCAAAATGAACGTACTTCAGAAAAAAATCGCCAACCCCATGACAATCATTGCGATCTTCGCGGCACTGTCCGAAACTTCCGCCGCGGTGTCATTGCCCTTCCTCGATGATGAGAACCGGGAAGTATATATATGGTTTTTAATCAGTTTCCCCTTCTACCTGCTATTCCTATTTTTTATCACCCTCAACTTCAACTACAAATCCCTGTATGCACCTTCGGACTTCCAGAAGAGCAAGCAGTTTTTGAAGGTGATCGATGACGCCACCCGAGGCGAGAAAAAATCCGCTTCTGCCACGGCCCAAGCAAGCAAGGTCAACCCCGCACGCCCAGACCCGCGCAAGAGCCCTGGGGCGGTCAAAACCAAGCCCGACTACTTGCTTCCCAGCACGCAGGACCCGCCCCCTGGCATCACCTTCTACACCCACCTGCGCCCTCAACAGCAGTTGCCCATGCCCGCTTCGGTGCAATACATACGTATCGTCGATGCCCGGTGGATCCGCAAGAAAAAGGACACCTGTCAGTTGATGGAGAAACTCGACCAACCCCGGCCAAGCCAACCGAGACTGACAATGCTGCTGACTTGTCAGGAGTCGGAGCCAGTGATCAATGAAAAGTTGAAGAAGTCTGATGTAAAAGCACTCAATGCTCAGGATTCCGTGTGCCTGTTCTATAACGTGAGCACGCAGGCAATGACTGTCGTTCGCAAGACTGATTCCCGTCTTGATGCAGTGACAGACCGGCAAGATGGTTTTTCATCGAGGCAGGAACAAAGGGAGGGGAAAGCTGGCGGTATTGCGGATAACGGCGCTACTGCCCGGATGACAGATTAACGCTTGGCCATCGAGGCCCACAGAACAGGTCGCGCCCGTTGTGCCCCCGCCTCAAGCAGGCGCACAACGGTTGATCAGCGCAACAGCATCAGAACAACTTGCGGCCCTTGTTGGCTGCAATGCGCATACGCAGGGCGTTGAGCTTGATGAAGCCAGCAGCATCCGCCTGGTTGTAAGCGCCGCCATCTTCTTCGAAGGTGGCGATGTTGGCGTCGAACAACGACTCGTCGGACTTGCGACCGGTAACGATCACGTTGCCCTTGTACAGCTTCAGGCGAACCACGCCGTTCACGTGCACCTGGGAAGCGTCGATCATCTGTTGCAGCATCAGACGCTCTGGGCTCCACCAGTAGCCGGTGTAGATCAGGCTGGCATACTTGGGCATCAGCTCGTCTTTGAGGTGAGCCACTTCACGGTCCAGGGTGATCGATTCGATCGCCCGGTGGGCGCGCAGCATGATGGTGCCGCCTGGGGTTTCGTAGCAGCCACGGGACTTCATGCCCACGTAACGGTTCTCGACGATGTCGAGACGACCGATACCGTGTTCGCCACCAATACGGTTGAGGGTCGCCAGCACGGTGGCCGGGGTCATTTCGACGCCGTCCAATGCAACGATGTCGCCGTTACGGTAGGTCAGTTCCAGGTACTGCGGTTTATCTGGAGCGTTCTCCGGGGAGACGGTCCATTTCCACATGTCTTCTTCGTGCTCGGTCCAGGTATCTTCCAGCACGCCGCCTTCATAGGAGATGTGCAGCAGGTTGGCATCCATCGAGTACGGGGATTTCTTCTTGCCATGGCGCTCGATCGGGATCGCGTGCTTCTCGGCGTAGTCCATCAGCTTCTCGCGGGACAGCAGGTCCCACTCACGCCATGGAGCAATGACTTTTACCCCTGGCTTGAGGGCATAGGCACCCAGTTCAAAACGAACCTGGTCGTTGCCTTTGCCGGTGGCACCGTGGGAAATGGCGTCAGCACCGGTTTCATTGGCGATTTCGATGAGGCGTTTGGCGATCAACGGACGTGCGATGGAAGTACCCAGCAGGTACTCGCCTTCGTATACGGTGTTGGCACGGAACATCGGGAACACGAAATCACGCACGAATTCTTCGCGCAGATCGTCGATGTAGATTTCTTTGACGCCCATGGCTTGTGCCTTGGCGCGAGCCGGTTCGACCTCTTCGCCTTGACCCAGGTCAGCGGTGAATGTCACCACTTCACAGTTATAAGTATCCTGCAGCCACTTGAGGATCACCGAAGTGTCCAGGCCGCCGGAATACGCCAGAACGACCTTGTTTACGTCCGCCATGCCATCACTCCACGGGGTTCTACGGAAAGCCGATAAGTCTAACGCTGCGAGCGGATAAATTACAGAGGCGCGACAGCTTATGACGACGAAGCGACAGATTATGTCGAGCGGGCGACGATTTCGACGGGTTCAGGAGGTCGCTGCCGCGCCACCCGCAGAGCTGACTTGAGGGGCAGGATCGGCCGCAGGTTCGAGTCGTTCGAGCTGCACGCTGACCCGACGGTTTTTCGCCCGGTTGGCGGCACTGCTGTTGGGTGCCACTGGATAACGCTCGCCGTGAAAGCGCAGGGTCACCTGTGATTCCTGGATGCCGTTGGCCTTGAGGTAATCCATCACGGCCAGCGCCCTGCGTCGCGACAGGTCACGGTTGGTCAGGCGATTGCCGCTGTTATCGGAATGGCCGTCAATTTGAATATGATTGACCGTCGGATCGGCCCTCATGAAGCTCAGCATGGCCTGCAAGCGACTTTTCGCCTGTGCATCCAGTTCGATTCCGCCCCCTGGAAAACCTACCGCCGCCTGCTTCACCTGCTCGTAGTTCATCGGTAGCAATTTGGCTACGCAGCCCTGGTAATCGGCATAGGCCTTGCTGAAACTGACCGGCAGCAGGCGCACTTCCGACACTCGACCGTCAGGCGCCGAATGCCGGATCAACGGACTCCGGCCCTCCATCAAACCACCGATCAGGCGACCGGCCTGCGCCTGCGAACTGTTGAACAGCACCTCGCCACTGCCCAGCCTGACCGAACCCAGGTTGATGTCCGCACGCCCTGGCTGCCAGGGTGCCGCCGCCGCCAGCAAGGTCGCCGAGCCACCACTGAGCATCGGGTTATAGGCTTTCAATCGAAAGGTGGCCTGCTCGCCCGCCCGCCGCACGAACTCGCCCGCACCAAAATCGGTGATCGGTTGGCTCAGGCGGCATTCGAACTTGTCGCCCTCGACCTTCCACTCAGTGCTCTCCAGGCGCGTCTGGAAAGTGAGTGCCATGGCAGGAAGGCTGGCGAACACACTGAGCAAGGCTAGATAACGCTGGCGCACGGGAGGCTCCACTGACTTCTGCAACAAAAAGACCGACACACATGTTTACGGCATACCTTGGTGATATCGGTTACGTCCGACAAAACTTGATAGCGAGTGCCTGCAAGAGTCTTTTCCGGTAGCATTCCCATGAGTTTGACCCGCCTGGAATCCCCAATGTCCGACCGCCTGACCCTGCTGCGTCCCGACGACTGGCATATTCATCTTCGCGATGGTGCTGCGTTGCCCAATACTGTCGCGGATGTCGCGCGCACCTTTGGTCGCGCCATCATCATGCCCAACCTGGTACCACCGGTGCGCAATGCCGCTGAAGCCGACGCCTACCGCCAGCGCATTCTCGCTGCGCGCCCGGCCGGCAGCCGCTTTGAGCCACTGATGGTGCTCTACCTGACCGACCGCACCACCGCGGACGAAATCCGCACCGCCAAGGCCAGCGGTTTCGTGCACGCCGCCAAGCTGTATCCGGCCGGTGCAACGACCAACTCGGACTCCGGTGTCACCAGTATCGACAAGATCTTCCCTGCGATCGAGGCCATGGCCGAAGTCGGGATGCCCTTGCTGATCCACGGTGAAATCACCCGCGGCGACGTCGACGTCTTCGATCGCGAGAAAATCTTCATCGACGAGCACATGCGTCGGCTCGTCGAGCGTTTTCCAACGCTCAAGGTGGTGTTCGAACACATCACCACCGGCGATGCCGTGCAGTTCGTCAACGAGGCCTCGGCCAACGTCGGCGCCACCATCACCGCGCACCACTTGCTGTACAACCGCAATCACATGCTGGTTGGCGGGATTCGCCCGCACTTCTACTGCCTGCCGATCCTCAAGCGCAACACCCACCAGGTCGCCCTGCTGGATGCCGCTACCAGTGGCAGTGAAAAGTTCTTCCTCGGTACCGACTCGGCTCCCCATGCCCAGCACGCCAAGGAAGCCGCCTGTGGCTGTGCCGGCTGCTACACCGCCTATGCCGCGATCGAGCTGTACGCCGAGGCGTTTGAACAGCGTAACGCGCTGGACAAGCTCGAAGCCTTCGCCAGCCTCAACGGCCCGCGTTTCTACGGCCTGCCAGCGAACACCGATCGCATTACCCTGGTCCGCGAAGAATGGACCGCCCCAACCAGCCTGCCCTTCGGCGAGCTGACTGTCATCCCGCTGCGCGCCGGTGAAAAACTGCGCTGGCGCCTGCTGGAGGAACACGCGTGAGTGAAGACCATTACGACGACGAACAGGAAGGTCAAGGTGGTGGCGGCTCGCGTCACCCGATGGCAGCCAGGTTTCGGGGATATCTGCCAGTCGTCGTTGACGTTGAAACCGGTGGTTTCAACTGTGCCACTGACGCCCTGCTGGAAATCGCCGCGACGACCATCGCCATGGACGAAAAGGGTTTTGTGTTCCCGGACCACACCTACTTCTTCCGTGTAGAGCCGTTCGAAGGCGCCAACATCGAAGCTGCGGCGCTGGAGTTCACCGGCATCAAGCTCGATCATCCGCTGCGCATGGCCGTGAGTGAAGAGACGGCCCTGACCGATATCTTCCGCGGCGTGCGCAAGGCGTTGAAAGCCAATGGCTGCAAACGGGCAATCCTGGTCGGCCACAACAGCAGTTTCGACCTGGGCTTCCTCAATGCCGCCGTGGCGCGCCTGGACATGAAGCGCAACCCGTTCCACCCGTTCTCCAGCTTCGACACCGCGACACTGGCGGGCCTGGCCTACGGCCAAACCGTGCTGGCCAAGGCCTGCCAGGCAGCAGACATCGACTTCGACGGTCGCGAGGCCCACTCGGCTCGCTACGACACCGAGAAGACCGCTGATCTGTTCTGCGGCATCGTCAACCGCTGGAAACAAATGGGCGGCTGGGAAGACTTCAACGACTGATCGGTCGCAGGTTTTTCTCAACCCACAAAAAACCGGCCACTTGGGCCGGTTTTTTGTGCCTGAGGCGCGTGGCTTACAGCTTGCCAGCGTTCTCGGACAGGTAAGCAGCAACGCCTTCTGGCGAAGCAGTCATACCTTTGTCGCCTTTTTTCCAGTTAGCCGGGCAAACTTCGCCGTGCTCTTCGTGGAATTGCAGCGCGTCGACCAGACGGATCAGCTCTTCCATGTTACGGCCCAGTGGCAGGTCGTTGACGATCTGCGAGCGGACAACACCTTTGTCGTCGATCAGGAACGCGCCACGGAAAGCTACGCCGCCTTCGGATTCAACGTCGTACGCCTTGGCGATGTCGTGCTTCATGTCAGCAGCCATGATGTACTGGACCTGACCGATGCCGCCGGCATTGATCGGGGTGTTGCGCCAGGCGTTGTGGGTGAAGTGCGAGTCGATCGACACCGCGATCACTTCCACGTTACGCGCCTTGAAGTCAGCCATGCGGTGGTCCAGAGCGATCAGCTCGGACGGGCAAACGAAGGTGAAGTCCAACGGGTAGAAGAACACCAGGCCGTATTTGCCTTTGATGGCCGAGGACAGGGTGAAGCTGTCGACGATTTCGCCATTGCCGAGTACGGCCGGTACGGTGAAGTCAGGGGCTTGTTTGCCTACGAGTACGCTCATTGGATATCTCCTGGTGTAGTGCGTGAAGAAAGGTAGCGATCCAGTCTGCCGCCGGTAAACGACAGCTTCGTGAAACGGCTACCGTTCGCAAAGACCGACCATCATACACTGCGTTTTTGACCTGTCGCCATGTAGCCGTTCGTCAGGCAAGTGACGAACGATCACAACAGGCACGGAAACCACTTTGACAATCATTCTCGTTAACATTAAGATCCATCGCAATTGAGCCATAACCAGCGATGGGTTCTCACTCTATGTATGTCTGCCTCTGCACTGGCGTCACCGACGGCAAGATCCGCGATGCAATCTACGAAGGTTGCTGTAGCTACCGTGAGGTGCGTGAAGCCACCGGCGTTGCCAGCCAATGCGGCAAATGCGCCTGCCTTGCCAAGCAGGTGGTTCGCGAAACCCTTGCCGACCTGCAGATGAGCCAGGCGGCGATTCCCTTTCCCGTAGAATTTTCCGCCGCATAAGTAACCCATTTCAGAGAACCGGACTTAGTGTCCGGTTTTTTTATGTCTGTAATTCAATCGCTTAGCGTCAGGATGCGGAACACAAACATTCTTATTCCGATTAATTTTCATATATTATTCAATAACTTAGGTTTGACACTAAGAAGTTGCAGGCTCAAACTCGGCCTTATATACCGCACTTAAGGACAGGACCCCCATCATGAAAGGCGACGTAACAGTCATCCAGCATCTCAACAAGATCCTTGCCAATGAGCTGGTCGCAATCAATCAGTACTTCCTGCATGCCCGCATGTATGAAGATTGGGGCCTGAACAAGCTGGGCAAGCACGAGTACAAAGAATCCATCGACGAGATGAAACACGCGGACAAGCTGATCAAGCGCATCCTGTTTCTCGAAGGCCTGCCGAACGTCCAGGACCTGGGCAAGCTGCACATCGGCGAGCACACCAAGGAAATGCTCGAGTGCGACCTGCGCATCGAGCGTACCGGTCACGCCGACCTGAAAACCGCCATCGCCCACTGCGAGACCGTTGGCGACTTCGGCAGCCGTGAACTGCTCGAAGACATTCTCGAGTCCGAGGAAGAACATATCGACTGGCTGGAAACCCAACTGGGCCTGATCGATAAAGTTGGAATCGAGAACTATCTGCAATCGCAGATGGGTGAATAACGCAAAGTTACCACCCATTAAAAAGCCCCGCCCTCTTATAGAGAGGCGGGGCTTTTTTTGATCTGCTGCGAGGGTTCGCTGGCAAACCAGCGCCTACACCACTTAGGCTTCGGTCTTGCCAGCAGCAGCCTTTTCCACAGCAGCCTTGATGGTCGACTGCAGCGAACCGTCAGCGGCCATTTCGGTCATGATGTCGCTACCGCCAACCAATTCACCACCGACCCACAGCTGTGGGAAGGTTGGCCAGTTGGCGTACTTTGGCAGGTTGGCGCGGATTTCCGGGTTCTGCAGGATGTCCACGTAAGCGAACTTCTCACCACAGCCCATGACGGCCTGCGCGGCTTTCGCGGAGAAGCCACATTGTGGGGCATTCGGCGAGCCTTTCATGTAAAGCAGAATGGTGTTGTTGGCAATCTGCTCTTTAATAGTTTCGATGATATCCATGGAGCACCTCGGCTGAACTTTTCCGACTCAGTTGTCGGCACGGTGGCGCATTGTAACGGAAAGACCGACGCGATGCTCGGTCTCCCCGACAGACATACCTAGGCCGCTGCCACCGTCACCGGCACACCATTGAGCGCTGCGTTTCCCGACAACTCATCAAGCTGACGCTCATCCGTCAGGTCGTTGGCGCTTGACCCCGGTTGCGCCGTGGCGATGCCCATCTGCACTCCAGGCCGGGCATGGCCCCAGCCGTGGGGCAGGCTGACCACGCCCCGCATCATCTCGGGACTGCCGAGCACCTCGACTTCGATCTCGCCGACCCGTGAACTGACCCGCACCCGCTGGCCGTCGCTGAGCCCGCGCTGAGCGAGGTCGTCCGGGTGCATCAACAACTGATGACGCGGCTTGCCTTTCACCAGGCGGTAGTAGTTGTGCATCCACGAATTGTTGCTGCGCACATGGCGTCGGCCAATCATCAACAACTCATCCGCCGCCGGCGCTTGCAGGGCGGCAAAGCGCTGCAGGTCCGCGAGTATCGCCGCGGGCGCCGCTTGCACGTGCTGGTTGGGCGTTTTCAGGCGCGGCCCCAGGTTGGCCTTCAGCGCCCCCAGGTCGACGCCATGGGGATGATCGAACAGGCTGGCCACCGACAGCTTGTGCTCGGAGGCGTCACCGTAGCGACCGGCACGCAAGGCAAAGTCGATCATCTGTGCCGGTGGCAGCGTAGGCTTGAGCTCCTTGCCGGTCCTGGCCGCAAAGGCCTTGGCCAGGCCGACGAAGATCTCCCAATCATGCAGCGCGCCCTCGGGCTTGGGCAGGATCGCCCGGTTGAAGCGGCTGACATTGCGCACCGCGAACATATTGAACGTGGTGTCGTAGTGATCGTTTTCCAACGCCGAGGTCGAAGGCAGGATCAGGTCGGCGTAACGCGTGGTTTCGTTGATGTACAGGTCGACGCTGACCATGAACTCCAGGCCGTCCAGCGCCTGCTCCAGTTGCCGGCCATTGGGCGTCGACAACACCGGATTGCCAGCTACCGTGATCAGGGCGCGAATCTGCCCCTCGCCGCCCGTGAGCATTTCTTCGGCCAGGGCCGATACCGGCAACTCACCCGCGTATTCCGGCCGCCCGGAGACCCGGCTTTGCCACAGATTGAAATGCCCGCCCGAGGTCGACGCCACCAGATCAACCGCAGGTTCAGTGCACAGCGCCCCGCCAACCCGGTCCAGGTTGCCGGTGACCAGGTTGATCAACTGCACCAGCCAATGACACAAGGTGCCAAAGGCCTGGGTCGAAACCCCCATGCGTCCATAACAGACCGCCGTCGGCGCGGCGGCAAAATCGCGCGCCAGTTGGCGGATCTGCTCGGCCGGCACGGCACACAACGGGCTCATGGCCTCGGCATCGAATGGCGCAATCGCCTGGCGCACCTGATCCAGCCCATCCACCGGCAAATGACTGTCGCGACCCAGGCCTTCGCTGAACAAGGTATTGAGCACGCCAAACAGCAACGCCGCATCGCCCCCAGGCCGAACAAACACATGCTGGTCGGCCATCGCTGCGGTCTCGCTGCGCCGCGGGTCGACCACCACCACTTTGCCGCCACGCGCCTGGATCGCCTTCAAGCGTTTCTCCACATCCGGCACGGTCATGATGCTGCCGTTGGACGCCAGTGGATTAGCGCCCAGGATCAGCATGAAATCGGTGTGATCGATGTCTGGAATCGGCAGCAGCAACCCATGGCCATACATCAAGTGGCTGGTCAGGTGATGGGGCAACTGATCGACGGACGTCGCGGAGAAGCGATTGCGGCTCTTCAGTAACCCAAGAAAATAATTGCTGTGGGTCATCAGCCCGTAGTTATGCACGCTGGGGTTGCCCTGATACACCGCCACCGCGTTCTGCCCATGACGCTCCTGGATCGTCGCCAGGCGCTCGGCGACCAGCACAAAGGCCTCGTCCCAACCAATCGCCTGCCACTCGTTGCCGACGCGCTGCATGGGCTGGCGCAGGCGATCGGGATCGTTCTGGATATCTTGCAGCGCCACCGCCTTGGGGCAGATATGACCGCGACTGAAGCTATCCAGCGGGTCCCCCTTGATCGAAGTGATCTGCAGGCCCGCGTTGTCGCTGACGGTAGTTTCGATGGTCAAGCCGCAGATGGCTTCACACAGGTGGCACGCACGGTGGTTAAGAGTCTTGGTCATGGCCAGTCTCTGTTTTATTCGGGGCAACCAGGGCGCGGTTGCGGGAGTAAAACTATGGGCCGAGTCCGACCACTGCACCAGCGACGTTCGTCTTGTGAATCGGCGGCCATCAGGCCTGCCGATAGCACCCCGCCAGTTGGCGACCGGCAGGGCAAAAACCGACTGGTACGCCCGCCTGTGCGCTGCGCTCGATTGCCAAGGCGCGCGGGGGCAGTGTACAAAGGGCTTGCTGCTGTCAGGAAACAGGCTTCAAAAGCGCTACTGCGGTCACCCCGTAGCCCCTCTGAAATCCCCTAAACACCGTAGCCTATTGGTAAGGCGCGACATTTAATGTCAATATTGCGCCTTCCCCTATTTCGTCGCCCCGTGCGGCTTACGCCGCAGGTCTCGCCCGTTTTTTTAATTAAACAAGGCTTTGAGTATCTGCGGTCCGTTGCAAAAGGTAGTCAATGATGAGCGCAAGGCACTTTCTCTCCCTGATGGATTGCACGCCCGAAGAGCTGGTCAGCGTGATCCGTCGAGGCATTGAGCTCAAAGACCTGCGTAACCGCGGCGTACTGTTTGAGCCGTTGAAAAACCGCGTCCTGGGGATGATCTTCGAGAAGTCCTCGACCCGCACTCGCCTGTCGTTCGAAGCCGGCATGATCCAGCTCGGCGGCCAGGCCATCTTCCTCTCGCCGCGCGACACCCAACTGGGCCGTGGCGAACCGATTGGCGACTGCGCCATCGTCATGTCGCGCATGCTCGACGCCGTGATGATCCGCACCTTTGCCCACAGCACCCTGACCGAATTCGCCGCCAACTCCCGCGTGCCAGTGATCAACGGCCTGTCCGATGACCTGCACCCGTGCCAGTTGCTGGCCGACATGCAAACCTTCCTTGAGCATCGCGGTTCGATCCAGGGCAAGACCGTGGCCTGGATCGGCGACGGCAACAACATGTGCAACAGCTATATAGAAGCGGCCATCCAGTTCGACTTCCAGTTGCGCATCGCCTGCCCCGAGGGCTACGAGCCCAACCCGCAATTCGTGGCGGCAGCCGGCGATCGCGTGACCATCGTCCGCGACCCCAAGGATGCCGTGCGTGGCGCACACCTGGTGAGCACCGATGTCTGGACCTCCATGGGCCAGGAAGAAGAAACCGCCAAGCGCCTCAAACTGTTTGCGCCCTACCAGGTCAACCGCGCCCTGCTCGACCTGGCGGCCGAGGATGTCCTGTTCATGCACTGCCTGCCTGCCCACCGCGGCGAAGAAATCAGCCTCGACCTGCTCGACGACGGCCGCTCGGTGGCCTGGGACCAGGCAGAAAACCGCCTGCACGCGCAAAAGGCCTTGCTCGAATTCCTCGTTCCCCCGGCGTACCACCACGCATGAGTCATACATTACTGCTGAACCTGCGCAACCTGGCCTGCGGCTACCAGGACCAGCGCGTTGTCCAGAACCTCAACCTGCACCTCAATGCTGGCGACATCGGCTGCCTGCTTGGCTCCTCCGGTTGTGGCAAGACCACCACCCTGCGGGCCATCGCCGGTTTTGAACCGGTCCACGAAGGGGAAATCCAACTGGCGGGAGAAACCATCTCCAGTGCCGGTTTCACCCTCGCCCCGGAGAAACGCCGGATCGGCATGGTGTTCCAGGACTACGCACTGTTCCCGCACCTGAGCGTGGCTGACAACATCGCCTTCGGCATTCGCAAGCACCCGCACAAAGACCGGGTCACCGCCGAGATGCTCGAACTGGTGAACCTGAAGAACCTCGGCAAGCGCTTCCCCCACGAGCTTTCCGGCGGCCAGCAACAACGGGTGGCCCTGGCTCGCGCACTGGCCCCGGAGCCGCAACTGCTGCTGCTCGATGAACCCTTCTCCAACCTCGATGGCGAATTGCGCCGCAAGCTCAGCCACGAAGTCCGCGACATCCTCAAGAGCCGTGGCACCAGTGCGATTCTGGTGACCCACGACCAGGAAGAAGCCTTCGCGGTCAGCGATCAGGTCGGGGTGTTCAAGGAAGGTCGGCTGGAGCAGTGGGACACGCCCTACAACCTGTACCACGAGCCGCTGACACCTTTCGTCGCGAGCTTCATCGGCCAGGGTTACTTCATTCGTGGCCAGTTGCAGACCCCCGAGTCGGTGCAGACCGAACTTGGCGAGCTGCGTGGCAACCGCGCCTATACCTGGCCGACCGGCGGCGCCGTGGACGTGCTGCTGCGTCCCGACGATATCGTCTACGCCCCGGATAGCCCGCTGAAAGCGCGGATCATCGGCAAAACCTTCCTTGGCGCCTCGACGTTGTACCGCCTGCAACTGCCCACCGGCAGCCAGCTGGAATCGATCTTCCCGAGCCACGCCGACCACCTGGTGGGTGCCGATGTCGGCATTCGCGTGGCCGCCGAACACCTGGTGCTGTTCCAGGCATCCGGCAGCACCGCGGCACAGATACCGGCCGTCGAATCCGGAGTCCGCCGGTACAGCACCGCCAGTTGATCCACGCTCCTACACATCCAGTCAGGCAGCGACGTCAGTGTCAGCCCAGCAGCAACGTCCCGCTGGCCACCAACGTCGCAGTCCCGCCAATCTTCACTCGATCGCCTTCCAGGCGACAGAACAACTCCCCGCCCCGCGCCGAACACTGATAGGCCGTCAGACTGGTTTTATCCAGTTGCTGCGCCCAGTAAGGAATCAGCAGGCAATGGGTCGAACCGGTGACCGGGTCTTCGTTGATGCCGATGGCAGGGGCAAAATAGCGCGAGACAAAGTCATGCTGCGTGCCGCGCGCGGTGACGATTGCCCCCAGCCAGGGCAACTTCGCCAGGGCCGCCATGTCGGGCTGACAATCGCGCACGGCCTGCTCCGATTCGAGCACCACAAACAACTCATTGGAACCCAGCACCTCGATGGGCTGCACCCCCAGCGCTGCGGCTATCAGCGGATTGGCCGCCACCGCACGCGGTGCGATCCTCGGGAAATCCAGCCATAGCTGCCCGCCTTCGCGGGTCACGCGCAACGGCCCGGATTTACTGATGAAGTCCAGACTTTGCGACGGTTCCTCATACTGGTCGAACAACACATGGGCGCTGGCCAGGGTCGCGTGGCCGCACAACGGCACTTCCGTGGTCGGGGTGAACCAACGGATATGCCAACCCTGGGCCTCACGCACCACAAACGCGGTCTCGGCGAGGTTGTGCTCGGCGGCGATGTTTTGCATCAGTTCATCACTGAGCCAAGCCTCGAGCCGGTAGACCATCGCCGGGTTGCCACTGAACGGACGGTCGCTGAAGGCATCGACCTGATGAAACGCTAACTCCATGAGTGCTCTCCTTTTGTGTAGGCGAGCGCGAGCATGCAGCAGCGGTGGCTGGCTCACCAGTGACAGAGCCAGTGGATTTTCACCATACAGCGAACGGGTCAAGCCCGGCCGATGTCAGCGAACCTGGCCTGGGTATGTTCGGCCAGCACTGCAGCGGCCAATTCGACTTCCAGGCCGCGTCGACCGGCACTGACATAAATAGTCGCAAAAGCTTGGGCACTGCTATCGATAAAGGTGCGCAGCCGCTTCTTCTGCCCCAACGGGCTAATTCCCCCCAATAAGTACCCGGTTGCACGCTGTGCGGCAGCGGGGTCGGCCATCTCGACCTTCTTGACCCCTGCCGCATGGGCCAGCGCCTTCAAGTCCAGACTTCCGACGACCGGCACCACAGCGACCAGCAACTCGGCTTTCTCACTGGCCGCAAGCAAGGTCTTGAACACCTGGGCCGGCTGCAACCCAAGCTTTTCCGCCGCCTCCAACCCGTATGAAGCGGCCTTGGGATCATGTTCATAACTGTGTACACGATGTTCGGCACGAACTTTTTTCAGCAGATCCAATGCGGGGGTCATGGCAGCTCCAAGCCAACGAAAGAACAACAAATGCTGCGCCGGATTCTAGGTCATCACGCAGCAAAAGGCTCCAAGACCGCCCCGCTATCCAGTCGTCGGCGCTGCCGGCCAGGTAAATCTGCAACGTTGCCACCCCCCTCAAGACGCGATCATTCAGCCGAACAATAGTTGATTTGTGACTGACGGTTCACTTTCGACCTTTGACATCAGCGTTTCTTGTCTATATTTTTTCGTTTCCGAATACCATGCGAATAATCCTACGCAGCACCCAGCAGTAAGCCGAGACCAGGATGGGGATCCTGCCTTGGTGAAAATCGCGCCCGATCTCCTGTGGGACGAGCGCCCGACAACAACAAAAAACGAGGTTTTCATGACCACTGCTTTACAACAACCACCGCTCTCGAGCCAATGCATGGCCGAGTTCCTGGGGACTGCACTGCTGATCTTTTTTGGCACTGGCTGCGTCGCCGCCCTCAAAGTCGCGGGCGCCAGCTTTGGCCTGTGGGAAATCAGCATCATCTGGGGCGTCGGCGTCAGTATGGCGATCTACCTGACTGCGGGCGTTTCCGGTGCCCACCTGAACCCGGCCGTCAGTATCGCCCTGAGCATTTTCACCGATTTTGAAAAGCGCAAACTGCCCTTCTACATCTTGTCCCAGGTGGCGGGCGCCTTCTGTGGCGCGTTGTTGGTTTACACGCTTTACAGCAATCTGTTCTTCGATTTCGAACAAACCCAGCAGATGGTTCGCGGCAGCCAGGCCAGCCTGGAGTTGGCGTCGGTATTCTCCACCTTCCCCAACCCGGCCCTGTCTACCGGCCAGGCGTTCCTGGTCGAGATGATCATCACCGCGATCCTGATGGGCGTGATCATGTCCCTGACCGACGATAACAACGGCCTGCCCAAGGGCCCGCTGGCACCGCTGCTGATTGGCCTGCTGATCGCCGTGATCGGCAGCTCGATGGGGCCGCTGACCGGCTTCGCGATGAACCCGGCACGGGATTTCGGTCCTAAACTGATGACTTTCTTCGCTGGCTGGGGTGAAATTTCCTTCACTGGCGGCCGGGATATTCCCTATTTCCTGATTCCGATTTTTGCTCCGATTGTCGGTGCCTGCCTCGGTGCTGCAGCCTATCGCGGGCTGATTGCCCGTCACCTGCCCGGCGCCGTACCTGCTACAACAAAGGCAGAACCGGCGATGGATGGCAAAACCCGAATTTCCTGATAGCGGCGGCGCGTGATCCTGCCCACCATTGATCACGCGCCCCGATCCACTCCCTTATTTCGTCCAAGGCAATCGACATGACCGACACACAGAATAAGAACTACATCATTGCCCTTGATCAGGGTACGACCAGCTCGCGCGCGATCATTTTCGACCGCGACGCCAACGTGGTCTGCACCGCTCAACGCGAATTCGCCCAGCATTACCCACAAGCCGGTTGGGTCGAACATGACCCGATGGAGATCTTCGCCACCCAGAGCGCGGTGATGGTCGAGGCCCTGGCACAAGCAGGCCTGCATCACGACCAGGTGGCCGCCATCGGCATCACCAACCAGCGCGAAACCACCGTGGTCTGGGACAAGACCAGCGGCCGGCCGATCTACAACGCCATTGTCTGGCAGTGCCGCCGCAGCACCGAGATCTGCCAGCAGCTCAAGCGCGACGGCCACGAGCAATACATCAGCGACACCACCGGCCTGGTCACCGACCCGTACTTTTCCGGCACCAAGCTGAAGTGGATCCTCGACAACGTCGAAGGCAGCCGGGAGCGTGCACGCAACGGCGAATTGCTGTTCGGCACAGTCGACAGCTGGTTGATCTGGAAATTTACCGGCGGCAAGACCCACGTCACCGACTACACCAACGCCTCGCGCACCATGCTCTTCAACATCCACACCCTGGAGTGGGACGCGAAGATGCTCGAGCTGCTGGACATCCCACGCGAGATGCTGCCGCAGGTGAAGTCCTCGTCGGAAATTTATGGCCACACCAAGAGCGGCATTGCCATCGGCGGCATCGCCGGCGACCAGCAAGCGGCCCTGTTCGGCCAGATGTGCGTGGAGCCCGGCCAAGCGAAAAACACCTACGGCACCGGCTGCTTCCTACTGATGAATACCGGCAGCAAGGCAGTCAAATCCAGCCACGGCATGCTCACCACCATCGCCTGCGGTCCGCGCGGTGAGGTGGCCTATGCCCTCGAGGGCGCAGTGTTCAACGGCGGCTCCACCGTGCAGTGGCTGCGCGACGAACTGAAGATCATCAACGACGCCCACGACACTGAGTACTTCGCCAACAAGGTCAAGGACAGCAACGGTGTGTACCTGGTGCCCGCCTTCACCGGCCTCGGCGCGCCGTACTGGGACCCCTATGCCCGCGGTGCCCTGTTCGGCCTGACTCGCGGCGTACGGGTCGACCACATCATTCGCGCAGCCCTGGAGTCGATTGCCTACCAGACCCGCGACGTGCTCGACGCCATGCAACAGGACTCCGGCGAACGCCTCAAGGCCTTGCGCGTGGACGGCGGTGCGGTGGCGAACAACTTCCTCATGCAGTTCCAGGCCGACATCCTCGGCACCCAGGTCGAGCGCCCGCAAATGCGCGAGACCACGGCACTCGGCGCTGCCTATCTGGCAGGCCTGGCCTGCGGCTTCTGGGCCAGTCTGGACGAACTGCGCGGCAAGGCAGTGATCGAGCGCGAATTCGACCCGCAACTGGAAGAAAGCGCCAAGGAAAAACTCTACGCTGGCTGGAAAAAAGCCGTCAGCCGTACCCGTGACTGGGAGCCGCACGAAGGCGAGGAGTAAGCCAAGGGCCGAACAGTGTTCGGCATCTAACTGGTCGGGAGGGGATTGATGCGGCATCATGGGCAAATTTTGCACGGCAGCCCAAAGGACGCCCCATGAATCTGCCTCCCCGTCAGCAGCAAATCCTCGAACTGGTCCGCGAACGCGGCTACGTCAGCATCGAGGAAATGGCCCAGTTGTTCGTTGTTACTCCGCAGACCATTCGCCGCGATATCAATCAGCTGGCCGAAGACAACCTGTTGCGCCGCTACCATGGCGGCGCAGCCTATGATTCCAGCGTGGAAAACACTGCGTACGCCATGCGTGCCGACCAGATGCGCGACGAAAAGCAGCGCATCGGTGAAGCCATCGCCCGGCAAATTCCCGACCACGCCTCGTTGTTCATCAATATCGGTACCACCACCGAGTCCATCGCCCGGGCGCTGCTCAACCACAACCACCTGAAAATCATCACCAACAACCTGCACGTGGCCTCGATGCTCAGTGCCAAGGATGATTTCGACGTGCTGCTCACCGGTGGCACCGTGCGCCGCGACGGCGGGGTTGTCGGCCAGGCCAGTGTCGATTTCATCAACCAGTTCAAGGTCGACTATGCCCTCGTGGGCATCAGTGGCATCGACGAAGATGGCAGCCTGCTGGACTTTGATTACCAGGAAGTGCGGGTATCCCAGGCGATCATCGCCAATGCCCGGCAAGTGATCCTGGCGGCCGACTCCAGCAAGTTCGGACGCAACGCCATGATTCGCCTGGGACCGATCACCCTGATCGATTGCCTGGTGACTGATCAGGAGCCCGTACCTGCCCTCGCCCAACTGTTGAGCCAGAACAAGATTCGCCTGGAAGTCGTTTAACCGCCTCACCTCTTCAGCGTCCGTCCAGACGCCATCGCGAGCAGCGCAACCCTTGTGGGAGCGAGCTTGCTCGCGATAGCGCCTGCTCATGCCCCACCCGCATAAATGTTCGAAATTTTTCCTTTTCTGCCCCTTCGATGAGTTTTTTCAATCGAAGCGGACTGGCTGTGGGCGACTTTATGGGCTACCATTTTCGCAAATGAACATTAATGTTCGTATTCCAATACATAAAGCCAAAAATGCCCGAGGCCTGCCGATGCCCACTTCCACCTTGCCGACACCCCCACTTGCCGAGATCTATGACGTCGCCGTGATTGGTGGCGGGATCAATGGCGTCGGGATTGCGGCGGATGCTGCCGGCCGTGGGCTTTCGGTGTTCCTTTGCGAAAAGGACGACCTGGCCAGCCACACCTCGTCCGCCAGCAGCAAGCTGATCCACGGCGGCCTGCGCTACCTGGAACACTATGAGTTCCGCCTGGTGCGCGAAGCCCTGGCCGAACGTGAAGTGCTGCTGGCCAAGGCCCCGCATATCGTCAAGCAGATGCGCTTTGTCCTGCCGCACCGCCCGCACCTGCGCCCGGCCTGGATGATTCGCGCCGGCCTGTTCCTCTACGACAACCTGGGCAAGCGGGAAAAGCTCGCCGGTTCCAGAAGCCTGAAATTCGGTGCCGACAGCGCCTTGAAAAGCGAAATCAGCAAGGGCTTCGAGTACTCCGACTGCTGGGTCGACGACGCCCGCCTGGTGGTACTCAATGCCATGGCCGCCCGTGAGAAAGGCGCCCACGTGCATACGCAGACCCGCTGTGTCAGCGCCCGACGCAGCAAGGGCCTGTGGCACCTGCACCTGGAGCGTGCCGATGGTAGCCTGTTCTCGATCCGCGCCAAGGCGCTGGTAAACGCGGCCGGCCCCTGGGTTGCCAAGTTCATTCGCGATGACCTGAAGATGGAATCGCCCTACGGTATTCGCCTGATCCAGGGCAGCCACCTGATCGTGCCCAAGCTGTACGAAGGCGAGCACGCGCACATCCTGCAAAACGAAGATCAGCGCATCGTGTTCACCATTCCGTACCTCAATCACTTCACCCTGATTGGCACCACGGACCGCGAGTACACCGGTGACCCGGCCAAAGTGGCGATCACCGAGGGCGAAACCGATTACCTGATCCAGGTAGTCAATGCGCACTTCAAGCAACAGGTCAGCCGTGACGACATCCTGCACACCTATTCCGGCGTGCGCCCGTTGTGCAACGACGAATCCGACAATCCATCGGCCGTGACCCGCGACTACACCCTGGCCCTGTCCGGCAGCGGTGAAGAGGCGCCCCTGCTGTCGGTGTTCGGCGGCAAGCTGACCACCTACCGCAAGTTGGCCGAGTCGGCCATGGCCCAGTTGGCGCCCTACTTCAAGCAGATGAAACCGAGCTGGACCGCCCAGGCAACCCTGCCTGGCGGCGAAGACATGAGCACCCCGCAGGCCCTGAGCGCCTTGATTCGCGACAAGTTCGACTGGGTCCCCACGGAAATCGCCCGCCGCTGGGCCACCACCTACGGCAGCCGCACCTGGCGCATGCTCGAAGGCGTACAGGGCTTGAACGACATGGGCGAGCACCTGGGTGGCGGGCTCTACAGCCGTGAAGTCGATTACCTGTGCCAGCAGGAATGGGCCACCACTGCCCACGATATTCTCTGGCGGCGCACCAAGCTGGGCCTGTTCACCACGGCCGACGAACAGGCAAACGTGCAGCACTATCTGCACAAGCTCGAAATCAACCGCAGCAAGATCGAAGCGGCCTGATCGACAGCCAATACATAAAAAGCCCCTGGATTCCGCGATCCAGGGGCTTTTTATTTTCTACATTGCGTTGAAGCCGCGAAAAATTCATTCGGTTTTCCGAACGCGACCCGGCAGTCAATTCGGTTAACCGGATCAGGCGTAGGGACAAGCTCCGCCACAAATATTTAATATCCTTATAAATCAACAAGTTAGGCATTTAATCCTGGCCTGGCACGACTCATGCTCTACACTCTTGGACGAACGCCTGAGGTGCCAACACTTCAGGAGCCCTCCAGGCGTTCAGCAGTACTAGAGAGCCGAAGAACTGGCTCCATAAAAAAAACAATGTCGAGGAAAATTTGATGCGTATCGTTCCCCATATCCTGGGCGCAGCCATCGCTGCCGCTCTGATCAGCACGCCAGTTTTCGCCGCCGAGCTCACCGGCACCCTGAAGAAGATCAAAGAGTCCGGCACCATCACCCTGGGCCATCGCGACGCTTCCATTCCGTTTTCCTACATTGCAGACGCTTCTGGCAAACCAGTCGGCTACTCCCACGACATCCAGATGCAAGTCGTCGAAGCCCTGAAAAAAGACCTGGACCTGCCGAACCTGCAAGTCAAATACAACCTGGTCACCTCGCAAACCCGTATTCCGCTGGTGCAGAACGGCACCGTTGACCTCGAGTGTGGTTCCACCACCAACAACGTCGAGCGTCAGCAACAAGTTGACTTCTCGGTCGGCATCTTCGAAATCGGTACTCGCCTGCTGTCCAAGAAGGACTCCAAGTACAAGGATTTCGACGATCTTAAAGGCAAGAACGTCGTGACCACCGCTGGCACCACGTCCGAGCGCATCCTCAAGTCGATGAACGCCGACAAGCAGATGGGCATGAACGTGATCTCCGCCAAGGACCACGGCGAATCCTTCCAGATGCTGGAATCGGGCCGCGCCGTTGCCTTCATGATGGACGACGCCCTGCTGGCCGGTGAAGCGGCCAAGGCCAAGAAAGCTTCCGACTGGGAAGTGACTGGCACGCCACAGTCCTATGAAATCTATGGCTGCATGGTGCGCAAAGGCGACGAGCCGTTCAAGAAAGCGGTCGATGATGCCATCAAGGCCACCTACGCTTCGGGCAAGATCAACAAGATCTACGACACCTGGTTCCAGGCGCCAATCCCGCCTAAAGGCCTGAACCTGAACTTCCCGATGAGCGACGAGCTCAAGGCGCTGATCGCCAATCCGACCGACAAAGCGGCTGACGACAAGAAATCCTGATTTCTGACTAGTCTTACCTCCTGAGAGGGCCAATGCCCTTTCGGGAGGTTGTCACTACCTGCTGGCATTTTTGGAAACACTCGAACCGGTGGTTGTCGAGCCGACCGCGTGTGCCCGACCGTCAACGTCGGGTGGGAACGGAGTTCCCCCAGGCAGGTGCTTGAACATCGATTGAATCCGAGGGGAGACCCTAATGAATTACAACTGGGATTGGGGCGTGTTCTTCAAGTCCACCGGCGTGGGCAGCGAGACCTATCTCGACTGGTTCATTTCCGGGCTGGGCTGGACCATCGCTATCGCCATCGTGGCCTGGATCATTGCATTGCTGCTGGGCTCGGTACTGGGCGTAATGCGCACCGTACCGAACCGCATCGTGTCAGGCATCGCGACCTGCTACGTAGAACTGTTCCGTAACGTGCCGCTGCTGGTTCAGCTGTTCATCTGGTACTTCCTGGTGCCCGACCTGCTGCCACAAGACCTGCAGGACTGGTACAAACAGGACCTCAACCCGACCACCTCGGCCTACCTGAGCGTTGTCGTGTGCCTGGGCCTGTTCACCGCCGCCCGGGTCTGCGAACAAGTGCGCACCGGTATCCAGGCGCTGCCCCGCGGCCAGGAATCGGCTGCTCGCGCCATGGGCTTCAAGCTGCCGCAGATCTACTGGAACGTGCTGCTGCCCCAGGCCTATCGCATCATCATTCCACCGCTCACCTCGGAATTCCTCAACGTCTTCAAGAACTCGTCCGTGGCCTCGCTGATCGGCCTGATGGAGCTGCTCGCGCAGACCAAGCAGACCGCCGAGTTCTCCGCCAACCTGTTCGAAGCCTTCACCCTGGCGACCCTGATCTACTTCACCCTGAACATGAGCCTGATGTTGCTGATGCGCGTGGTCGAGAAGAAAGTCGCAGTGCCCGGCCTGATCTCCGTGGGGGGTAAATAATGGAATTCGATTTCAGTGGCATCATCCCGGCCATTCCCGGCTTGTGGAACGGCATGGTGATGACCCTCAAGCTGATGGCGCTGGGCGTCGTCGGTGGCCTCGTCCTCGGCACCATCCTGGCCTTGATGCGGTTGTCCCACAACAAACTGCTGTCGAACTTCGCCGGCGCCTACGTCAACTACTTCCGCTCGATCCCGCTGCTGCTGGTGATCACCTGGTTCTACCTGGCGGTGCCGTTCGTGCTGCGCTGGATCACCGGCGAAGACACCCCGATCGGCGCGTTTGCCTCCTGCATCGTGGCCTTCATGATGTTCGAAGCGGCGTACTTCTGCGAAATCGTCCGTGCCGGTGTGCAATCGATTCCCAAGGGCCAGATGGGCGCCGCCCAGGCCCTGGGCATGTCCTATGGCCAGATGATGCGCTTGATCATCCTGCCCCAGGCATTCCGCAAGATGACCCCACTGCTGCTGCAACAGAGCATCATCCTGTTCCAGGACACCTCACTGGTCTACACCGTCGGCCTGGTGGACTTCCTCAACGCTTCGCGGGCCAGTGGCGACATCATTGGCCGTTCCAATGAGTTCCTGGTATTCGCCGGTCTCGTGTACTTCATCATCAGCTTTGCCGCCTCGCAGCTGGTCAAGCGTCTGCAAAAAAGGTTCGCCGTATGATCTCTATCAAGAATATCAACAAGTGGTATGGGGACTTCCAGGTGCTGACTGATTGCAGCACCGACGTCAAGAAAGGTGAGGTGATCGTGGTGTGCGGGCCGTCCGGCTCCGGCAAGTCGACCCTGATCAAGTGCGTCAATGCCCTGGAACCGTTCCAGAAAGGCGACATCGTGGTCGACGGCACTTCGATTGCCGACCCCAAGACCAACCTTCCGAAACTGCGCTCGCGCGTTGGCATGGTGTTCCAGCACTTCGAACTGTTCCCGCACCTGACCATCACCGAAAACCTGACCATCGCGCAGATCAAGGTGTTGGGCCGCAGCAAGGAAGAAGCCACCAAGAAAGGCCTGCAACTGCTCGAGCGCGTCGGCCTCTCGGCCCACGCCCACAAGCACCCGGGCCAGCTCTCCGGTGGTCAGCAGCAGCGTGTGGCGATCGCCCGCGCACTGGCCATGGACCCGATCGTCATGCTGTTCGACGAACCGACCTCGGCGCTGGACCCGGAAATGGTTAACGAAGTGCTGGACGTCATGGTGCAACTGGCCCACGAAGGCATGACCATGATGTGCGTGACCCACGAAATGGGCTTCGCCCGCAAAGTGGCGGACCGGGTGATCTTCATGGACGCCGGCAAGATCATCGAAGACTGCCCTAAGGAAGAGTTCTTCGGCGACATCAACGCTCGCGCCGAACGTACACAGCACTTCCTGAACAAGATCCTGCAGCACTAAGCAGCACACCGCTCCTCGCCCCCGTGTAGGAGCGAGCTTGCTCGCGATGGTGGGTCAGCTACATCACTGTTGACTGACACTCCATCGCGAGCAAGCTCGCTCCTACACAGGGACTGCGCGGATTTGTAGATTTGTGTTGTGGTTGACCCAAGGCATCTGTGATGAAATGCGACCCCACTCTTTATCGCGCCGCACCGCCATCACTCGCCGTGAAACCTCGTCTGATCCGCCACCTGTTCCTGCCGCCGCTGATCATCCTGCTGATGCTCGCATTGGGCCTGCTCGGCTTCTGGATCAGTGAGCACTACGGCATTCGCAGCCTCGGCGAAAACGGTCAACGCCAGCTGGAACTGCACGCCCGTGCGGTGGAAAGCGAGATCAGCAAATACACCTACCTGCCTAGCCTGCTGGAACTCGAATCGAGTGTTTCGCAGTTGCTGGCCGAGCCGTCGCCGGAACACCGGCAAGCGGTCAATAATTACCTTGAAGGCCTGAACCGGCGCAGCCGCAGTCGGGCCATCTACGTGATGGACACCACCGGCCGAGTCCTGGCCACCAGCAACTGGCGCGACGTCGACAGCTACCTGGGCGAAGACCTGTCCTTCCGTGCCTATTTCCAGAACGCAGTACGCGGCCAGCCCGGGCGCTTCTACGGGATCGGCAGCACCAACGGCGAACCCGGCTACTACCTGGCCCACGGCCTCGAGGAGCAAGGCAAGATCATCGGCGTCGCGGTGGTCAAGGTGCGCCTGGAAGCCCTGGAAGAACGCTGGCAGCGCGCCCGCCTGGAAGCCTTCGTCAGCGATGAGAACGGCATCATCATTCTCTCCAGCGACCCGGCGCGACGGCTCAAGGCCGTGCGTCCACTGAGCGACGACACCAAGGAGCGCCTGGCCCGCAGCCTGCAATACTACTGGTTCCCGCTCAATGAGCTGGAGCCGCTGGCCCGCGAACGCCTGGCCGAAGGCGTGGAGAAACTGACCTTCCCGGCCAACGCCGAAGTGGTCTCCGACGACGAGGCCATCAGCTACCTGTCGCAGACCCGCCCCCTGAGCGACACACCGTGGAATTTCACCCTGCTGACACCGCTCCAGGACCTGCGGCGCGAGGCGATCAACCAGGGCATCCTGGTGGCAGTGGCCTTCGCCCTGGTGGCGTTCCTGCTGATCGCCTGGAACGAGCGCCGCAAGGTCATCGCCACCCGCCTCGCGGCCCGCGAAGCCCTGCAGGAAGCCAACAATCAACTGGAGCGACGGATTACCGAACGCACCACTGACCTGCGAGCCAGCAACGAACGCCTCAAGGGCCAGATTCGCGAACGGCGCCTGGCCGAGGAAACCCTGCGCCATGCCCAGGATGAATTGGTACAGGCCGGTAAACTGGCGGCCATCGGCCAAATGTCCACCAGCATTGCCCACGAACTGAACCAGCCCCTGGCGGCGTTGCGCACCCTGTCCGGCAACACCGTACGGTTTCTCGAACGTGGCCAACTGGACACCGCCAGTGCCAACCTGAAAACCATCAATGAACTGATCGATCGCATGGGCCGCATCACGGCCAGCCTGCGCTCCTTTGCCCGGCGCGGCGACGACAAGGGCCAGGCCAGCCTGGGCAAAGCGGTCGATGCGGCCCTGCAACTGCTGGGCGCGCGCCTGGAACACAGCGGCCTGCAGTTGCACCGCGCGTTCACTGACGAACAAGTGTCGATCGACCAGACCCGCCTGGAGCAGATCCTGGTCAACCTGATCGGCAATGCCCTGGATGCCATGCAGGCGCAAGCTGCGCCCCAATTGTGGCTCGAGGGTGAGGCAGTGGACGGCAAGTACCGGCTGCACGTACGCGACAACGGCCACGGCATTGACCCCGAGGCGCGCAAGCATCTGTTCGAACCCTTCTTTACCACCAAGCCTGGCGAACAGGGCCTGGGCCTCGGCCTGACCCTGTCGGCAAGCCTGGCCGCCGCGACCGGCGGCAGCCTGGGTGTCGAACACCCGGCCAGCGGTGGTACCGCATTTGTCCTCAGCTTACCCTTGGTAAGCACCCTGCCCGTCGAGCCGATATGAACAACGATCTTAGTGTGCTGATCGTCGAAGACGATCCCCATGTCCTGCTCGGTTGCCAGCAGGCCTTGGCCCTGGAAGACATCCCCTGCACTGGCGTTGGCAGCGCTGAAGAAGCCCTGGCGCAGGTGGGCGACAACTTTGCCGGGATCGTCATCAGCGACATCCGCCTGCCGGGCATCGATGGCATGGAGCTGCTGGGTCGGCTCAAGGCTCGCGATCGCAGCTTGCCGGTGGTGCTGATCACCGGGCACGGCGACATTTCGATGGCTGTCGACGCCATGCAAAAAGGCGCCTACGACTTCATGGAGAAACCCTTCTCCCCCGAGCGCCTGGTGGACGTTGCCCGACGTGCCCTGGAGCAACGCAGCCTGGCCCGCGAAGTCAGTTCCTTGCGCCGGCAACTGGCTGAACGCGACTCACTGGAAGGCCGGATCATTGGGCGCTCGCCCGCCATGCAGCACCTGCGCGAACTGATCGCCAACGTCGCCGACACGTCGGCCAACGTGCTGATCGAAGGCGAGACCGGCACCGGCAAGGAGTTGGTTGCCCGTTGCCTGCACGACTTCAGTCGCCGCCAGGCCCAGCCTTTTGTCGCACTGAACTGCGGTGGCCTGCCGGAAAACCTGTTTGAAAGCGAAATCTTCGGGCATGAGGCGAACGCCTTTACCGGCGCCGGCAAACGGCGGATCGGCAAGATCGAACATGCCAACGGCGGCACCTTGTTCCTCGACGAAGTGGAAAGCATGCCGTTGCCCCTGCAGATCAAACTGCTGCGGGTATTGCAGGAGCGCACCCTGGAGCGCCTGGGTTCGAACCAGAGCGTGGCGGTCGATTGCCGGGTGATTGCCGCCACCAAGTCCGACCTCGACGAACTGGGCCGCGCCGGCCAGTTCCGCAGCGACCTGTATTACCGCCTCAACGTGGTGACCCTGGAACTGCCGCCGCTGCGCGAACGCCGCGAGGACATCCTGCAACTGTTCGAGCACTTCCTGCAGCAATCATCGCTGCGCTTCGACCGCGCTGTCCCAGACCTGGACAACCAGACCCTGTCGCACCTGATGAGCCACGACTGGCCGGGCAACGTGCGCGAACTGCGCAACGTCGCCGAACGCTTTGCCCTCGGCCTGCCGGCGTTCAAGAAGTCCGGCGCCAATGACGCAGCCCAGGGCCTGGGGTTTTCCGAGGCGGTGGAAGCCTTCGAGCGCAACCTGCTGAGCGATGCCTTGCAACGCAGCGGCGGCAACCTGACCCAGGCCAGCCTGGAATTGGGCATGGCCAAGACCACGCTGTTCGACAAGGTCAAGAAGTACGGCCTCAGCCACTAACCCAGCGAGAACAGTCGTGGATCTATTGTTGAAAGCGGTCCTTGGCGCGGCGGTGGTGGTGATAATCGCCGCCCTGGCCAAGACCAAAAACTACTACATCGCCGGCCTGGTGCCGCTGTTTCCGACCTTCGCCCTGATTGCCCACTACATCGTCGGCAAGGGCCGCTCGCTGGACGACCTGAAGACCACCATCGTGTTTGGCATGTGGTCGATCATTCCGTACTTCGTGTACCTGGCGACCCTGTATGTGATGGTCGATCGCATGCGCCTCGAGGCATCGCTGGCCGTGGCGGCCGTGGCTTGGTTGATGGCGGCGACGGCGCTGGTCAGCGTCTGGGTTCGCCTGCACAGCTGATCGCAATCCCCTGTCACAGCCGTGCAGGAGCGCCCGCGATTGCTGGCCCATCCCTTGCATTTATCCCCCGAAGCCCATCGGCCGGCCTTCATAATCGATGAAGTCGGTGTCCGGGAGGGGTGCAAGGATGAACACTGACCTTGAACATTTTAGATCTCGACCACAGCCTGACTGCCCAGGCACCGATCGCAAAATTGCTCGACAGCGGTCGCGCCAAACGCCTGGACCTGCTCGACCTCGGCCCGAAACTGCGGCTCTGGTCCAGTGAACGCACCTGGCTGCGCTTTTGCGAACGTCTGCGACAACGCCCCCGGCACAGCGGCCCGCAGCCGGAAATCTTCTTCGTCGGCTCCGGCGACTACCACCATTTGACCCCGGCCTTTCTGACCGACTTGCCGGAACCAACCAGCCTGATCCACTTCGACAACCACCCTGACTGGGTCCGGTTCGCGCCGCGTCGGCATTGCGGCTCATGGGTCAACCAGGCACTGAAACTGCCGAACATCCAGCGCATCGTCACCCTAGGCCCGTGTAGCGAGGACCTGCAAAACCCCCAGCTCAAGGGCGGCAACCTGAGTGCGCTGAGCCGCGGCGTATTGCAACTGTTCCCCTGGCAGCACGCGCCGTCGAGGATTTGGGGGCGGGTCGGCGATGGGGCCGGGCATCGACAGCAGGAAAACCTGCTGCACTGGCACAACCTGGCGGATCTGGACTGGCCAGCATTTCTCCAGCAACTGATCGCCAGCCTGCCTACGCAAGCAGTGTGGATCACTATCGACAAGGATGTGCTGGCCAGTGCGGACGCCGCGACCAACTGGGATCAAGGCGCCATGCGGTTGAGCCATCTGGTGCAGGCGATACGCATGCTGGCAGCCGACAAACGCATCCTCGGCATCGACATCTGTGGCGACTACGCCAGCCCGGGCTTCAGTAATGTCCTGAAACGCTGGGAAGCCAGGTCCGACCAGCCCCCAGCCGAGCGCTGGAGCGAAGCCGACCTGCTGCACAATGCCGCGACCAACCAAACCCTGATCGAGTTATTCGAGGAGCTGTTCCCATGACCTTCACGGTGATCGTACTGGTAGCGATTTCCATTGTGCTGGACGTCATCGGCCAGCTCTGTTTCAAGCTCGGCCTGGACCGTTTGCCGGAGCTCGAAGGCGGGTTTCGCCTGAATGCGTTCTGGGGCCAGGTGTTCAACACACCGCTGCTGTGGTGCGGGGTCGTCACCTACGTGATCGAGTTCTTCATCTGGCTCGAAGCCCTGTCCAGGGCGCCGCTGAGCCTGTTGTTTCCGGCGGCGGCGCTGGCCTATTGCGGCGTGGTATTGGCGGGCAAGGTGATCCTTGGCGAACACGTCAGCCGCCGGCGCTGGCTCGGCACTCTGGTGATTACGGCGGGCGTCATGCTCGTGTGTGCCGTCAATGCATAAGAATCGAGCGATGATCAGCCGCAAAGCCGACTGGCTACACGAACGCCTCGGCACCGTTGTCCTATGGGTACTCTTGATCGTATTGGAAAGCGCGGGCCAGATCGCGACCAAGGTCGGTGGCGATCAACTGGGGCAAATGGACTTCAACCTGCAATGGCTGCTGGCAGTGGCGGGAAACGTCGGAGTCTGGCTGGCAATTGCCTGCTACTTCGGTGCGTTCTTCGTGTGGATGCTGATTCTGCGGCGCAGTCATTTATCCCTGGCCTTTCCCCTGAGTTCACTGGTGTTCGTTGGCGTATTGTTGGGGTCCTGGCTTTGGTTGGGAGAACACATCAGCCTGCTGCATTGGGTGGGGGTGGCGGTGATCATGGGAGGAATTGTGTTGTTGGCTGGAGGTGAAGAACCCTGAAGGTTGGGCTCCTCCCTCTTTCGTTCGGCGCCTCCAGGGGGCAATAAGATCAAGCACCAAAGCAAGGCGGATACGCATCCCCCTATGGGGCTGGTTTTCCAGCGATCCAGAGTCAGTCGAATGTATAGGCAAGCGCCACCTGCACTTCGCCCTGGCTCCTATCGCCAACGGCTTTGACGATGCTGCTGTCTGCCGCGTGACCCATCAGGCGAATCCAGCTAGCGCTGCTCAACAGCGACCAGTTCAGCGCCAGGGGAAACTCGAAGCTCTGGGTCAACGTGACGTTCTGCAAACCGCCACTGGCGTTGTACGGGGCGATCCCCGAAGATCGGGCCTCATCACCATCCACGCCAAAAAACGTCTGGTTCTGCCGGGCATCGGCGAAATGCGCAGTCAGGTTATTGCTGCCGATCACCCCGCCGCCCAGTGGATAACCCGCCTCGCCACCCACTCTTGCCAACACACCCCCGCCGCGCCCGCCCACCGCCTGACCGACGAACGCGAATACCCGCCAGAAATCAGCTGGGGCGTACTGTACAAACCCGCCCAACACTCCCCTGCCAGGCACATCACGCAAGCCCTGCAATTCACCGTTGGAGGTGCGACCTGGCAGGTAGTTGACGAACGGACCGGCGCTGAAACCGCTGACGCTAAGCGCGTCCCAGGTCATCCCGTCATCGGTGCCCAGGCTGACATCGCCCCAACCCAAATCAAGGTACGGCACCGGCCGGGTTTCATAACCAGTGCCGCTCGGGTCGCGAGGCTGGTAGCTGAGGCCGGAACCAACTTCGCCGGTGATGCCATCGGCCATGACGCGGGCCGAAAGGCAGGTCAGCGCAGCGATCAATGCAACAGTAATCCTCGACATGAGGTGATTCCTGAAACGGGATTGGCGCGCATCAATCCCCGGATTGCCTCGACCACGCAAGCACTCATGTTGATTGTAGGAGCCTACAAAAATTGTAGCTGCGCCTACACCAAAACTCGCCAACCCCCCGGCCCCACGAGACCAGGCACGACTGGCACAGTCCCTGCTCTACCCCTTGGCAAGCGCACAACGCGCACCCAGCCCAATAGGTACAACAGATGATTGACTGGCATATCGTGTGTGATTTCGACGGGACCATCACCCGCACCGACGTGATCGACAGCATCCTCCAGCGTTTCGCCGACCCGGGCTGGAAGGCGATCGAAAACGCATGGGTGGCGGGCGACATCGGCTCTCGTGAGTGCCTCAGCCGCCAGCTTTCGCTGGTAAAGGCCACACCAACCGAACTGCTCGACCTCTTCGACACTATCGAAATCGATCCGGATTTCCCCGACTTTGTCGACCACGTCATCGGCCTCGGCGCGTCCTTCGAAGTGGTCAGCGACGGCATCGAACAAGCCATTGCAAGGATCCTGGCACGCCACTACGCGAGTCTCTTGCCGATTCTCGCCAACCGCTTGCGCCAGATCGACTGCAGCCAATGGCGCATCGACTTCCCGCATGCCAGCGATGCCTGTCGCGCCGCTGCTGGCAACTGCAAGTGCAGGTCTACAGCCACTGCCCGTCGGGTGCTGGTGATCGGTGACGGCCAGTCCGACATGTGCGTAGCCGCCACCGCGGATTTCGTGTTCGCCAAGGATCGCCTGGCCGAGCACTGCAAACGTAACAGCATTGCTTACGCCCGCTTCGACAGCTTCGCCGAACTTCCAGCCCTGCTGGCCCTGCTGCCAAGCGTCAGCACCACCAACGCCAGGTATTTCAATCTCGACACCCAGGAGCCCTTCCACCATGCCTGATATTCGAATCGCCACCACCGAAGACCAGATACTTCTGGAAAAAGAAGCTCGGTACTGCTCCTACGGCGACACCGTTCACTACATCGAGCCCCCCCGAATTTTCAGCCGCTGTAAAGGTTCCTATGTCTGGGACACTAGCGACCAAGCCTACCTCGACCTGCAGATGTGGTACTCGGCGGTCAACTTCGGCTACGCCAACCCGCGCCTGAACAATGCGCTGAAACAGCAGATCGATGCCTTGCCACAAATTGCCAGCCAGTATCTGCACAAGGGCAAGATTGAGCTCTCGGAGATGATCGCGGTCGACGCAAAGAACAAGTTCGGACTCGACGGGCGCGTGCACTTCAACGTAGGTGGCTCACAGTCCATCGAGGACTCGTTGAAAATCGTACGCAACGCCTCTCAGGGCAAAAGCCTGATGTTCGCCTTCGAGGGTGGTTATCACGGGCGCACACTCGGTGCTTCGTCGATCACCTCCAGTTATCGCTATCGACGCCGCTATGGCCATTTCGGCGAACGCGCCAACTTCGTCCCGTTTCCGTACCACTTTCGCGGTCCGAAAGGCATGACCAAGGAAGAGTACGGCAGTCACTGCGTGAAGCAATTCGCCAGGTTGTTCGAGACTGAATACAACGGCGTCTGGGACCCGAAAGTCAGCCAGTGCGAATACGCTGCGTTCTATGTCGAACCGATCCAGGGTACCGGCGGCTATGTCATCCCGCCGATGAACTTCTATAGCGAACTTAAGCATGTACTGGACCAACACGGCATTTTGCTAGTGGTCGACGAAATCCAGATGGGCTTCTACCGCACCGGCAAGCTGTGGTCGATCGAGCACTTCGACGTCAAACCAGATGTGATCGTCTTCGGCAAAGCCTTGACCAACGGCCTCAATCCCCTCGGCGGGCTCTGGGCCAGGGAAGAGCTGATCAACCCGAAGATTTTCCCGCCTGGGTCGACCCACTCGACGTTTGCTTCCAACCCACTGGGCACGGCAGTCGGCCTGGAAATGTTCAAGATGACCCACGAGTTCGATTACGGCGCGATGGTCTTGGACAAGGGCAAGTATTTCCTCGAAGGATTGAAAGACTTGCAGAAACGCTACCCGATCATCGGTGATGTCGACGGTCTGGGGTTGGCCCTGCGTTGCGAAATCTGCGGGCCGGACGGTTTCACTCCAGACAGAGAAACCCTCGACTTCATGGTCGAAGAGGGCATGAAGGGCGACATCGAAATCGACGGCACACGGCTGGGCCTGATCCTTGATGTGGGGGGGTACTACAAAAACGTGATAACCCTGGCGCCGTCGCTGGAGATCAGCTACTCGGAAATCGACCTTGCCATCGCCCTGCTCGATCGTCTGCTGCATCGGGCGATGCAGCGATGAACGCCCTGCTTTCACCCGAAGCGGTCGACATCGGCGAAGGCAACAGCGGGTTCATTCTCGGCAGCGGGACTGTGGCGGTGTTGCTGATTCACGGCCTGACCGGCACCCCGACGGAACTGCGTCGCGTGGCCATGGGCCTGGCCGCGGCGGGGTATACGGTCTACGTGCCAACCCTGGCCGGGCACTGTGGCAATAACGCAGACCTGCGAGCCACGGGATGGCACGACTGGTACCAGAGCGCACGCAATACCTACCTCGGTGTGCGGCGTAAACACGAACGCGTTTTCGTTGGCGGATTGTCCATGGGCGCAGTGCTGTCGATGTACCTGGCAGCCGAACATCCGGGACAGATCGAGGGCTTGCTGCTGTATTCGACGACCCTGCGTTACGACGGCTGGAACATGCCAAAAGCGGCTGTACTCATACCGTTGCTGATGGCGATTCCATTCGGTGTACACCTTTGCCGCTTCACCGAAAAATCACCCTTCGGAATCAAGGACGAACGCTTGCGGGCAATCGTCGAGCGGCAGATGAAGGCAGGTGAAAGCGCTAATGCCGGGCTGTTGACCCTGTCCGGGGTCAGTGTTCGTGAATTGCACCGGTTAGTCGCTGTTGTGAAAAAACGCATGCCGCAAATCACCACCCAGGCACTGGTGGTGCATTCGCGCGAAGACGATATCACCAGCCGCTGGAATGCCGACTATGTGGAACGCAAACTCGGCGGCCCGGTCGTGAAAATCCTGCTCGACGACTGCTACCACATGATTACTGTCGACCTGCAATACCGGCTGGTGGTGGAGTTGAGCGTGGATTTTATCCAACAACGTTTCAAGCAGCAGTCCAACACCCCGCCTGCCATGCGCCAAGCGTCCCGGCAATTGGCTTAAAACAAGGAAACCCCGTGATCACTGCCCTTGCCTTTTCGACCATCGAGGCCATCGATCGCGATGCCTGGAACGATTGTTTCCCTGCCGAGCTGGAAGATTGGGATTACTACCGGGCTGTTGAACGGGCAGGTATTGCCGACTTTCAATGGCGCTATCTGGCGCTGTACGAGCAACAGGTTTTGATCGCGGCAGCCGTGGCATTCACCACGGATTATTCACTGGACACCACGGTTCAAGGCCTAGGCAAGCGCATCAGCGAGCGGGTGCGCCGCTGGTGTCCGGGACTGCTCGACATCCCGCTCTACGCCCTGGGCTCACCGGTGACCGAGCGCTGCCATGCCGGCACGGCTGGGCATATCGCCGCCTCCCGGCGCCCCGCCTTGCTTGGACAGTTGTTGATCCTGGCCCGTAACGATGCGGACAAGGCAGGCATTGGTCTATTGGCAGTGAAGGACGCGTCTCACCGTGACCCGCAGTGGTTGCAGGCCTGCCACGACGCTGGCCTGCAAAGCATGCCCGGCTTGCCCGGCGCCGAACTGCCCATCACTTTCGCCAGCCTCGACGCTTACCTGGGCACCCTCGGCAAATCCACCCGTAAGGACCTGCGCCGCACCTTGCGCGCCCAGGGGCCAAGTATCGAGTGGCGAAGGGAAGTGGAGGATTTTCTGCCCGTCATGATGCAGCTCTACGAAGCCACACTGAACCGCAGTGACCTGACGTTCGAACGCTTGCCACCGACCTACTTCCGCCAGGTGCTGAAACAACTCGATGAACGAGCCGCCTGCGTACTCTATTGGCTCAACGAAGAACTGGTCGCGTTCAACCTGGTATTGCTGGACGACCAGCGACTGGTGGACAAGTTTTTCGCCCACGACCTTAGCCGCACCCGAGAACACAATCTGTACATGCGTAGTTGGCTGGCCAACGTCGACTACTGCATTGAACATGGTCTTACGATCTATGCATGCGGCCAGGCCGGATATGCCGGTAAGCTGCGCCTGGGTTGCTCGTTTACCGGTAACACGGTGTTTTTCCGCCACCGCAACCGCTGGCTCAACGGCTTGTTGCGCGGAGTGAAAATGTTCATCCGTCCAGACCGATCCGACCCTGCCATGGCTGCTGCGATAAGCGAAACCCGATGACCAAAGTCCCACGCCCCAACGCCCGAGCTTTCGCCCTTTCCAGCTGGAGCCTACAACGCAAACTGGTGCTGGCTTTCTGGCTGGTCAGCGTGATTTCGACGATGGTCGCCGCCAAACTCGCGGCCATCACCCTGTCGCAGATTTTCGACAGCAACGTGCGGATCTGGCTGCAGGAATCGACCGCGATCGTCGAGGACGAAATCAGCGCAATTCTGCGGAACAACGCCAGGGCTGCACAGTTGTTCCTGCGCTATACGCGCCCCCCCACGGACCGGTTGTCGAGCCAACACGACAACCTGACCACTGACATCGCCGACTCAATGGGCATCGACGTAGTGGCAGTGGTACGCGATAGCGATCACAAAGTGGTGTTCAGCACCGTCGCCAACGACATCGTCCGCCAGATCAGCACCGCCCCCAAAGCGATACTGCAAACCCTGCAAGTTGCTGGCGTAACAACCGGTGCCGTAGTTTCGACCTTCGAGACCGAACAGGACGGCGTCGAGTACACACTGGTGACCGCCACTTACCTGGACAAGAGCTTTCTCACCAGCGTGGCCGACGTGCATTCCCTGGATCTGCGGCTGTACCTGGCCAAGGCAGATGACTTCTCGGAAATCTTCTCGACGCAGCACTTCGAGAATCACCCCATGAAGATGCCGGCAAAAATCGAACAGTCCATGCGCCTGAGCAAACAGCCCATCGAGCAATTTACCAGCCACTACAGCGGTATCTACCAGCCAATTCTCAACGAAAACGGCGAGCTGCAAGGCGTGGTCTTCAGCGGGTTGCTGCGCCGTAGCAGCCTAGTCGGACAGGTGAGCCAAAGTAACCTTTTTATCCTGATTTTCCTGCTCAGCTCGGCGGCCTCATTGGCGGTCGGCTGGTTGGTTTCGCAACGACTGACCACCCCACTGCGATGGTTGTCCAAGGGCGTACAAGCCGTGAGTACCGGGGATTATCGTCAGCGCTTGCCAGTCACCGGCGGTGACGAACTGGCGGAATTGAGCAGCACCTTCAACCACATGAGCGAGCGCCTCGGCCAGTTGCAGCATCTGGAAGCGCAACTGCGCCGCCGCGACCGTTTACATGCGTTGGGCGAGGTTGCGATGGGCCTGGCCCATGAAATCCGCAATCCGCTGGGTATCATCAAGACCGCGACGCAACTGCTGCATCGGCGCGCCAATCTCCCGGAGTCCGACAAGCGCCACCTGAAATACGTCATCACCGAAGTCAGTCGGATCAACGACCTGATCAGCGACTTTCTCGAATTCGCCAAGCCCAGCGCGCCAATGCGTTCGACACAAGCAGCGCGGTCGCTGGTAGATGAGTTGCTGGGCTTTTGCGCGCCGGAGTTGGCCAGTCACCACATCGACGTGCACATTGACGATCAAGCCCCCGGGGCCACCGTTCACGCCGACCCGCGGCAATTCAAGCAGGCCGGACTAAACCTGATCGTCAACGCCATCGATGCCATGCCCAATGGTGGACACCTGACCCTTGCGATCAGCAGCGATTCGCCCTACACGGTGATCAGCATCAGCGACACCGGCGCGGGCATCGAACCGGACATGCTCGAACGCATTTTCACACCGTTCGTCACCACCAAGGCCTCGGGCACTGGCCTGGGCCTGGCGAAGGTGTACTCGATCATGGAAAGTCATGAAGGACGTATCGAGTGCACCAGTGGAAAAAATGCCGGCGCGACATTCAGCCTCTACATTCCGGTCAAAGGTGAAAAGCTCGACGAGCGTTGCGATGACACATAACGTGCTGGTGGTCGACGACGAGCCCAAGCTCTGCGACCTGCTGGCGTCGGCGTTGAGTCAAAACGCGATCACGGTGTTCACTGCAGGCAATGGCTTGCATGCCCTGAAAGTCCTGGGGGAAGAAGACATTGACCTGGTTATCAGCGACTGGCGCATGCCCGGCATGGACGGTGCGCAGTTACTGGCGACAATAAAAAGCCGTTTCCCGCACTTGCCAGTGATCGTCATGACGGCCTACAGCACTGTGAAAAACGCCGTGCAGTCGATGCGCAACGGAGCGTTCGACTATATCGCCAAGCCGTTCGACATTGATGAACTGGACATCACCATCAGCAAGGCCCTGCAATTTCGCGACATCCTCAAAGACAACCAGCGCATGCGCGCCGAACTGGATGAACACCGGCAAATCGGCAGCCTGATCGGCGACAGCCCGAATTTCCGGCGGGTGTTGCAGGCGATCGATTCGGTGCGTGAAAGCAATGCGACAATTCTGCTGACCGGCGAAAGCGGCACCGGCAAGGAAATGGTCGCCCGGGCTATCCACAAACATGGCAATCGAGCCGACAAGCCCTTCGTCACGGTGAACTGTGCAGCCATCCCCGAAGGATTGCTGGAAAGTGAAATGTTCGGCCATCGCAAAGGCGCCTTTACCGGAGCCGTAGCTGATCGCGTCGGGCGCTTCATGCAAGCGGACAAGGGCACGCTGTTCCTCGATGAAATTGGCGACATGCCGTTGACCTTGCAAGCGAAGATCCTGCGGGCGCTGCAGGAGCGTGTGTTTGAGCCGGTGGGCGATACCCGCGAGCGCAAGACAGATGTGCGCGTGATTGCGGCAACCAACAAAAACCTGTTGGAGGCGGTGGCCAAAAAAGAGTTTCGCGAAGACCTCTACTACCGTCTCAACGTGTTCCCGATTCCCCTCCCGGCCCTGCGCGAACGGGTAGAAGATATCGCTCCACTGGCCCGGCACTTCGCCCATGTCCTGGGCGCTACAGCCGGCAAACGCATCAGCGGTTTCAGTCCGGTGGCATTGCAGGCCATGGCCAATTACGCGTGGCCTGGCAACATTCGCGAACTGCAGAACTGCGTGGAACGCGCGACCATCGTCGCGTCAGGAGCAGTCATTGACGACAATGATCTGCCGGCGTACCTGTTTGCTTCTTCAGCGGCCCCCTGCAGTGCCATTCCCAGTGATGCAATGGGTGTACCGTCGGACCTGGAAGCCACACTGGCGGAAGTCGAAAAAACCTGCATTCTCGCAGCCCTTGCTCAGAGCAACGGTGTCCAGGCCGCAGCGGCGCAGTTGATCGGAATCTCCGAGCGCAGCTTTTGGTACCGACTGAAGAAACTGGGGATTCATGTGCACAAGATCGTGCGTTGAAGCGTGCCCCGCCTCGCGGGGAGAACGGTATTAAAGAAGGTTGTGTTCTGCCACAGGCTCAATCTGCGCCCAGTGCGAGATGTCTTCCCGGTGTTGCTGCAGATAAGGCAACACTGCAGCGAGCAACGGCGCCTTGAAAGCCTCCTGGAAACGATGTGCCAACCCCGGGATAAGCTTCAGTCGGCTGCCCTGGATATGGGCCGCCAGGTGAATGCCATGCATGACCGGCAGCAACGGGTCGGCCGTGCCATGCACTACCAGGGTGGGAACCCGCAACTTATTGAGCAGCGCGACCCGGCTCTGCTCGGCGAGGATGGCCATAATCTGGCGCTTCACGCCTTCGGGGTTGAATGCCCGGTCATAGGATTGCGCCGCCTGTTGCAACAACGCTTGGCGATCATCGGTGATGTTCGGACTGCCGAGCGCGGCCAGCAGATCAGCCTGCTGCTCCAGGGCGACTTCACGGTTCGGTGCACTGCGCCGCGAGAGCAATTGCACCAGCGCCGCGTTCGGTGCCGGCAACCCTTCGGCCCCGGAACTGCTCATGATCAGCGTCAGGCTTTCCACCCGCTGCGGCGCCATCGCCGCCATATGCTGGGCAATCATCCCGCCCATGCTCGCGCCCAGGACATGGAATTGCTCCACCTGCAGGGCATCCATCAGGCCAAGGCCGTCCTGCGCCATGTCGGTGAGGGTGTACGGTGCCGATACCGGCAAGCCCAGCTTGTAGCGCAACGCTTCGAAAGCCAGGTTGGCGTCGGCGGGTGGCTGGCGCCAGGTCGACAGGCCGACATCCCGATTGTCGTAGCGAATCACCCGGAAACCCTGCTCACAGAGCGCCTGCACCACCTCGTCCGGCCAGTGGATCAGTTGCCCGCCCAGGCCCATCACCAGCAGCAACGCTGGGTCGGACGCGCGACCGATGCTCTGGTACGCCAGGCTCACCTGGGCCAGATCGACCCGTTCGGTCGGCACATTGACGTCACAGCGAGACACCGCAAAAGACGCAAGGCTAAACAGCAACGTGGCCAGAAAGGCCGCCGTCGATAAAAATCTTGTACTCATGAAAAATACCGAAACGCAGAACCCCAGTAGAGCGCGAGTCTGATGAAGTTTGTTCAAGCGCGCTGCCACAGTTGCGTGACAGTTTGATGAAGGGCGCCGGACGGTCATTTCGACGCGAAGACTATGTACCGTCTACCCCTGACCTCTAATGGCCTGACCTCTCACCCATTGGAGTCCTCCACTTCATGCTCGAAGTGTCTCGAATTAAGGGCGCAGAGCCCATCGTCGCCACTGCATGGCGAACCTGCGAACGACACGCCACCCAGTTGAGCGCCGACATGTGCTCTGCTATCCGGTGTCAGGCCAGTTGACTGCGCAGCTGCCGCGCCGCCGCCACCATGTTGACCAACGCGGCTTCAGTCTCCGGCCAGGCCCGGGTCTTGAGGCCGCAGTCCGGGTTGACCCACAGGCGCTCGGCCGGGATGCGCTGCACCGCCTTGCTCAGCAACTTGACCATCTCCTGGGTGTCAGGCACTCGCGGCGAGTGGATGTCGTACACGCCCGGGCCGATATCGTTCGGATAGTCGAAGGCCTTGAAGGCTTCCAGCAACTGCATGTCCGAGCGCGAGGTTTCGATGGTGATCACGTCGGCGTCCATCGCCGCAATCGACTTGATCACATCATTGAACTCGCTGTAGCACATGTGGGTGTGGATCTGGGTTTCATCGCGCACTCCAGACGCACTCAAGCGAAACGCCTGCACTGCCCAATCCAGGTACTCCTGCCACTGCGCCTGGCGCAAGGGCAGGCCTTCGCGGAACGCCGCTTCATCGATCTGGATAATCTTGATCCCGGCCCGTTCGAGGTCCAGCACTTCATCGCGCAGGGCCAGCGCCAACTGCTGTGCCTGGACTTTGCGTGACACATCTTCCCGGGGGAAGGACCACATCAGCATGGTCACGGGACCGGTGAGCATGCCTTTCATGACCTTGTCGGTCAGGCTCTGGGCGTAGGTGATCCAGTCCACGGTCATGGCTTTCGGACGACTGAGGTCGCCGTAGATGATCGCCGGTTTCACACAGCGCGAACCGTAGCTCTGCACCCAGCCAAAACGGCTGAACAGATAGCCGTCCAACTGCTCGGCGAAATACTCGACCATGTCGTTGCGCTCAGCCTCACCGTGCACCAGCACATCCAGCCCCAGGCGTTCCTGGATCTGCACGGCATGGCGAATTTCACTGTGCATGGCATCGGTGTAGTCGTTGGCCGACAACTTGCCCTGCTTGAACGCCTGACGGGCCAGGCGGATCGCCCCGGTCTGGGGGAACGAGCCGATGGTGGTGGTCGGGAAGACCGGCAACTGCAAGCGTGCGCGTTGCTGCTCGATGCGCTGGGCAAACCCCGACTGGCGCTGGCTGTCACTGTCGCGGATGGCGTCGACACGCGCCTGCACCTGGGCCTTGTGAATCCGTGGCGACTGGACGCGACTGGCCTGGATGGCGCGACTTTGCGCCAGTGCGGCTTGCACCTTGGGCGACTGCGGATCGTTCAGGGCGTCACGCAGCACGGCAATCTCGCCACACTTCTGCACGGCAAAAGCCAGCCAGCTTTTCAGTTCAGGATCGAGCTGGTCCTCGCGTTCCAGGTCCACCGGGCTGTGCAGCAACGAACATGAACTGCTGACCCACAGGTTGTCGCCAAAGCGCTCCTGGGCTACTTGCAGTTGCGCCAGGACCGGCTCCAGTTCACAACGCCAGACGTTGCGACCGTTGACCAGGCCCACCGAGAGAACCTTGTAGGTCGGCAGCCGATCGAGCACGTGCAGCAGTTGGTCGGGCGCACGTACCGCATCGATGTGCAGGCCCTGGACCGGCAGGCCGACCGCCAGCCCGAGGTTATCTTGCAGGCCGCTGAAGTAGGTCGCCACCAGCTTTTTCAGCGGCGAGTACTGGAGGATGTGATAGGCGCGTTCGAAAGCGCTTTTCCATGCCTGTGGCAGGTCGAGGGTCAGGATCGGCTCATCGATCTGCACCCACTCCACGCCCTGGGCAGCCAGGCGGCCGAGGATTTCGTTGTACACCGGCAGCAGGCGTTCCAGCAGGTCGAGCTTGTCGAAGTCGTTGCCTTTGGCCTTGCCCAGCCACAGGTAGGTCAGCGGGCCGATGATCACCGGCTTGACGTTGTGACCGAGGGCGCGAGCTTCGTCGACTTCATCGAACAGTTGTTCCCAGCTCAGCTTGAACTGCTGGTCGACGCTGAACTCCGGGACCAGATAGTGGTAGTTGGTGTCGAACCACTTGGTCAATTCCTGGGCATATTGCGCCTGGGCATGCTCACCACCGCAGCAGGTCGCGGTGGCACCACGGGCCATGGCGAACAGGCTGTCGAGGGTCGGTTGGCCCCGGTCATCACGGGTGCTGTCGAAGCGTTGGGGGATCACCCCGAAGGTCAGCGAATGGCTCAGGACCTGGTCGTACCAGGCAAAGTCGCCCACCGGCAGCAGGTCGATCCCGGCCTCTTTCTGCAATTGCCAGTGCCTGGCGCGCAGATCGCGGCCGACCGTTTGCAGGGCCGCTTGATCAAGGTCGCCCTTCCAATAGGCTTCGAGGGCTTTTTTCAGTTCGCGATCAGCGCCGATGCGGGGAAAACCGAGGGTGTGGGCCAAGGCCATGGCGTTTAACTCCTGAATAAATGATGGGCCTATTGTCGACAGCCAGGCCATCATGAGACAAACTCAACCTTTTCGTGTTCATCACAAAGTTTATTCATGGAGGCCACGGTGCTCGAAATCCGTCACCTGAAGACCCTGCACGCCCTGCGTGAAGCCGACAGCCTGGTCGACGCCGCCGAACGCCTGCACCTGACCCAGTCGGCCCTGTCCCACCAGTTCAAGGAACTGGAAGAGCGCATGGGCATGCCGTTGTTCGTGCGCAAGACCAAGCCGGTGCGTTTCACCAGTGCCGGCCTGCGCCTGCTGCAACTGGCCGACGCCACCCTGCCGCTGTTGCGCGGAGCCGAGCGCGACATCGCCCGGCTGGCCGGCGGCACGGCCGGACGCCTGCACATGGCGATCGAATGCCACAGCTGCTTTCAATGGTTGATGCCGACCATCGACCAGTTCCGCGATGCCTGGCCGGAAGTCGAACTGGACCTGGCCTCGGGTTTTTCCTTCGCCCCGCTGCCGGCCCTGGCCCGTGGCGACCTCGACCTGGTGGTGACCTCCGACCCGTTGGAGCTGGCCGGGATCACCTACGTGCCGCTGTTTACCTATGAAGCGATGCTTGCTGTAGCCAATCAGCATCGCCTGGCCAGCAAGCCCTACATCGTGCCCGAGGACCTGCTCAGCGAAACCCTGATCACCTACCCGGTGGAACGGGATCGGCTGGACATCTTCACCCGCTTCCTGGAGCCGGCCGACATCGAGCCAGCCCAGGTGCGGACCTCGGAGCTGACGGTGATGATGATGCAATTGGTCGCCAGCGGTCGCGGCGTCTGCGGCATGCCCCACTGGGCCCTGCATGAGTACAGCTCACGGGGTTATGTGAAGGCCAAGCGGCTGGGGGAGAAAGGCCTGTTCGCCACGCTGTACGCCGGCATCCGCGCCGACATGCTGGATGCGCCGTACATGCGTGACTTCCTGCTGACCGCCAAGGACACCTCGTTCTCCACCCTGGACGGGGTCAGCGTGGTTCGGTGAGAGGCCGCTGCCCCTATACCATCCTTTTCGGTTCAGACAGCAGGCGTACGGCCAGGGCCGCCAGGACGAAGCCCATGAAATAGCGCTGCACCGCCAGCCAACTCGGGTTGTTGACGAACCAGCTGGCGATGCCTGCGGCGAACAGGGCGATCAGCAGATTGACGGTAAAGCTGACGGTGATCTGGGTCAGGCCCAGGGCGATACTCTGGAAGAAGATCGAGCCGTGCTCAGGGTTGATGAACTGCGGAAACACCGACAGATAGAACACCGCGATCTTCGGGTTCAGCGCGCTGGTGAGAAAGCCCATCATCATCAGTTTGCGCGAAGAGTCCGGCGCCAGTTGCTGCGCCTCGAACGGCGAGCGAGCGCCGGGCTTGACCGCCTGCCAGGCCATCCACAACAAGTACAAGGCCCCTGCCCACTTCAGCGCCTCATAGGCCATCGGCACCGCCAGGAACACCGCCGTCAAGCCTGCCGCCGCCGCGAACAGGTGCACAAAAAAACCCGCCACCACGCCCACCAGCGAGATCACCCCGGCCTTACGCCCCTGGCAGATCGAGCGAGAGATCAGGTAGATCATGTTCGGCCCCGGGGTCAGTACCAGGAGCAGGGACGCCGCGGCAAAAATCAGCAGGTCGTGGGCAGTAATCATCAGGCAGTCCTTGTCAGTGATCGGTCAGGCCGGAGCCTTCAGTGAACGACGATAAAACGGCAGGATCAGGTCCCGTGTCAATGGCGCCAGCAGCACATCCGGTTCAACCAGCGGATCGACCCACACCACCTCCTCGATCTCGGCGGCCGGGCACACGGTTTGGTAGATCTGCAGCAGGAAGATTTCGGCCTCGACCACAAACCCTGGCTCATTCGCCGCCGGTGCGCAGAACGGGCCCAGGTAACGGGCCTGGGCAGTATCGATGCGCAACCCCAACTCTTCTTCCAGCTCGCGGGCCAGGGCCTGCACCGGTTGTTCGTGGGCTTCGATCTTGCCGCCCGGCTGCATGAACGCAGTGGTGCCACGCTTGCGGACCAGCAGGGTGCGGCCGTCGGGACCGATCAACAGCGCGGCAGCAATGCGGATAATACGGGGCTCAACACAAACGGAATCGGACATGGACAATCAGCGGCCTTGGTTCAAAGAAACCAAGGATCCCACGGCCGCCGGGGCTGCGTCACCCTCCATGGATTGCCCCTGCCGCCTGTCTGGGCCAGTATGTTCGGCAACTTCAGGCCGTGAGCCGACCGGGAACGCTGAATGAATCACTCGCTGCAGGATATCGCCTGGCACCGCTCCATCGGGCAGTTGATCGATGCCCTCGACAAACCCAACTTCTGGACCCAACTGGTGCGCCTGCTGGACCAGTACCTGAGCTTCGACAGTTGGGTGGTGGTGCTCTTCGACGGGGACCAGCGGCCCCTGGTGTTCGGCGAATGCCCGAGTGCAGACGGTAGCCCCGACCCATTGTTCCAGGATTACCTGATGGGTCTGTTCCTGCTGGACCCGTTCTACATCGCCAGCCGCGAGCAGGCGCGCACTGGGCTCTATCGCCTGTCCGAGGTAGCGCCCGAGCACTTCGAGCTGACCGAGTACTACCAGCGCTACTTTCGCCTGAACGTGGTGGCCGATGAAATCCAGTTCAATTGCCAGCTCGAGGGCGAGCGCACCCTGTGCCTGTCGCTGGGCAGCCAGCAACGGTTCAGCAGCGAACAGATCGCCCTACTGTCGCTGATCCAGCCGTGGGTCCTGAGCCTGCTGCGCCAACGCCTGCCCTATGAAAACGAGGTACCAGCCGCACCTGAGCCGCCGGCCCAGCACACTGACTGGCGCAGCCGCCTGGAAGCTTCATTGCAACAGATCAAGGGCGCGCAACTGACTGCCCGCGAACTGGATGTCGGGCGCTGGATGCTCAGCGGTTGCTCCAGCAAGGAAATCGCCCGTAAGCTGGAAATCTCTGCCGAAACCGTGAAAGTCCATAAGAAACACATCTACAGCAAGCTGGGGATCAAATCCCAGTCCGAGCTGTTTTCGATATTTTTGCAGGCACAAGGAAATCCCGACCTGTAGAAAATCGTGCCGAATTTGATGAGTCCGAACCCAAGGAACCCGTATGAGCCTGTCACTCCTGAGCCGCTACGCCTTCTTTGCCGCCTGTGTGATCTTTACCCTCGCCAGCCTGCCGTTTCTGCACCATGAGTGGGTCTGGCCGCTGACCATCGTCACCGGTCTGCTGAGCCTGCTGGGCATCTTCGACCTGCTGCAAAGCCCCCATGCGGTGCGCCGCAACTACCCGATCCTGGGCAATATCCGCTACCTGGTGGAAGGCATCCGCCCGGAAATCCGCCAGTACCTGCTGGAATCCGACAGCGACGCCCTGCCCTTTTCCCGGGCCCAACGCTCACTGGTCTATTCGCGCGCCAAGAATGAAAGTGCCGACAAACCCTTCGGCACCCTGATCGATGTCTATCAGTCAGGGTTCGAATTCATCGGCCACTCGATGCGCCCGGCCCCGGTGACCGATCCCAGCAGCTTCCGGGTGATCGTCGGCGGCCCGCAGTGCAGCCAGCCGTACTCGGCCTCGGTGTTCAACATCTCGGCCATGAGCTTTGGCTCCCTCAGCGCCAACGCCATCCGGGCGTTGAACCAGGGCGCGAAACTCGGCAACTTCGCCCACGACACCGGCGAGGGCAGCATCAGCCCCTATCACCGTGAACACGGCGGCGACCTGACCTGGGAACTGGGCAGCGGTTACTTCGGCTGCCGCACGACCGATGGCCGCTTCGACCCGGAACGCTTCGCCACCCAGGCCCAGAACCCGCAAGTGCGGATGATCGAAATCAAGATGAGCCAGGGCGCCAAGCCGGGCCACGGCGGGATCCTGCCCAAGCACAAGGTGACCCGGGAAATCGCCGACACCCGCGGCGTACCCATGGGCGAAGACTGCGTCTCGCCGTCGCGCCACAGTGCGTTTTCCACGCCGATTGAAATGATGCACTTCATCCAGCAATTGCGTGAGTTGTCCGGCGGCAAACCGGTGGGCTTCAAGTTCTGCCTGGGTCACCCCTGGGAATTCATGGGCATCGCCAAGGCCATGCTGGAAACCGGAATCCTCCCGGACTTCATCGTGGTCGATGGCAAGGAAGGCGGCACCGGTGCCGCGCCCGTGGAGTTCACCGACCACATTGGCGTGCCGATGCGCGAGGGTCTGTTGTTCGTACACAACACCCTGGTGGGCCTGAACCTGCGGGACAAGATCAAGCTGGGCGCCAGCGGCAAGATCGTCAGCGCGTTCGATATCGCCAGCGTACTGGCCATCGGTGCCGACTGGGCCAACTCGGCCCGCGGCTTCATGTTCGCCATCGGCTGTATCCAGTCGCAGTCGTGCCACACCAACAAATGCCCGACCGGCGTCGCCACCCAGGACACCTTGCGTCAACGCGCCCTGGTGGTACCGGACAAGGCCCAGCGGGTGTTCAACTTCCACCGCAGCACCCTCAAGGCCCTGGCGGAAATGCTCGCCGCCGCCGGACTCGAACACCCCTCGCAGTTGTCAGCCAAACACCTGGTGCGGCGCATGTCAGCCACCGAGATCAAACTGTTCTCCCAACTGCACGTGTTCCTCAAGCCCGGTGAACTGCTGACCGGTGAAGTCAGCGGCGAGTTCTATTCGCGGATGTGGCAAATGGCTCGGGCCGACAGCTTCGAAGCCAATGACGTGGCGGCCTGATACCGCGCACCCCAAGGAAGAACCCATGCTCAAAGTGATTGCCCAGGACTTCATCAAGCCCGAACACATCGACACCGTGCGCCCGTGGTACGCCGAACTGGTGGAGAAAACCCGCCTGGAACCCGACTGCATCGCCTACGACCTGTTCGTCGACCAGCACGATCCGGGGCATTTTGTCTTCGTCGAACAATGGCCGAACCAGGCCGCATTGGATGCCCATTGCCAAACCGAACACTTCCGCCGGTTGGTGCCGCAGATCAACCAGTACCAGGCCCGGGAGTGCGAGGTGTTGCTGATGGACGCGTTCTTGCCGAAGTCGGGATAAACAAACAGCGCACAAATAAAAAGCCCCGGTCAATCAACCGGGGCTTTTTGGTACAGCGCATCAGGCCATCAAGACGCCCGGCTGACCGCACCTTGTGTGGCATTGGTCGGTTGCAGCTTGAACGCATAGAACAGCACGGTCAGCAGCACCAGGAACGCCGGGCCGACATACAGGGCGATGCGGGTTTCCGGGAAGTAGGCCATCAGGCCGACCACCAGCACCAGGAACGCCAGCGCCAGGTAGGAGCTGATCGGGTACAGCCACATGCGGTACTTCAGGGCCGCACGCTCGGAAACGCTCAGGCCGCGGCGGAACTTGAGTTGCGCCAGCAGGATCATCACCCAGGTCCAGATGGCGCCGAAGGTGGCGATCGCGGTCACCCAGACGAAGACTTTTTCCGGAACCATGTAGTTCAGCAACACGCCCAGCAACAGCACGAAGATCGACAGCAGCAAGGCCCGACGCGGTACGCCGTTGCTCGAGGTGGTGGCGAAACCGGCAGGTGCCTGGCCGTTCTGCGCCAGGCTGTAGAGCATGCGCCCAGTGCTGAAGATGCCGCCGTTGCAGGACGACAGCGCTGCGGTGATCACCACGAAGTTGATGATGCCGGCGGCGGTCTTGATGCCCAGACGCTCGAAGGTCATCACGAACGGGCTACCCTGGGTACCGATTTCGTTCCATGGGTAGATCGACAGGATCACGAACAAGGCACCCACGTAGAACAGCAGAATGCGCCAGAACACCGAGCCGATGGCATTGGGGATGGTCTTCTGCGGGTTCTTCGCTTCACCGGCGGTCAGGCCGATCATCTCTACGCCCAGGTAGGCGAACATCACCATCTGCAGGGACATCAGCACGCCCTGCACGCCGTTGGGCATGAAGCCGCCATGGGTCCACAGGTTGGAAATACCCAGGGCCACGCCATCGTTGCCGAAGCCGAAGGCAATCACACCGATGCCGCCGACTACCATCGCGATGATGGTGACGATCTTGATCAGGGCGAACCAGAACTCGAACTCACCGAATGCCTTGACCGCGATCAGGTTGATCGAGCCCATGCTGATCAGTGCGGCCAGCGCCCAGATCCAGCGTGGCACATCCGGGAACCAGACGCCCATGTACACCGCCACCGCGGTAATTTCCGCAACACAGGTCACCAGCCACAGGAACCAGTAGTTCCAGCCGGTGAGAAAACCTGCCAACGGGCCCAGGTAGTCTTGCGCGTAGCGGCTGAACGAGCCCGCCACCGGGTTGTGCACGGCCATCTCACCGAGGGCGCGCATGATCACCAGGATCGCCAGACCGCCGATGATGTAGGACAGCATGATTGCCGGGCCGGCCATTTCGATGGCCTTGGCTGAACCCAGGAACAGACCGACACCGATACAGGCGCCGAGCGCCATCAAGCGAATATGCCGTTCGCCGAGTTCGCGTTTGAGCGGGCCGCCTTGAGCGGTCTCGCCGTGGTGCTGGTGATTGCCGACTGGCATAGGGGTACAACCTCGTCTTGTTATTGGATATGACCACCGAGTGTCGAAGCACCGACCGATAGGCCGACACTTCCTGAAACCGGATCCACTTCGTGGGTGAATCCGTCCTGTAGGACAAAACCTGCAGGATCAGCGGGACGCGCAGTATAAAAAGCTTATCGCAGTTACTTTCACTCTATAAACGACAAAATTCAGAAGGAACTCTCGACAAAAGCCCCATCTGCAGAGGTGTATCACCTGCATTTCGCACATTTACTGAGCTGCGAAGCGGCGCGGAGTATTGCACAGCAATGGTGCAACGTCATGCCCCTACCTAGGCCGTATTTACCGGTTTGAAGGCTCTAGAGTGCCTCCTCCAGAGGTTTACCGACGACTGGTAGGCGCAACGCACCACGCGCTGCGATTGTGCTCATACAAATTTTTCACCCCGCGCCACCAGCGTCTAAGCTTCAGACAAGTCCGATCAATCTGCGTGAATGGATCAGTCGACTATGGGCGCTTTATGGCAAACCGATTCGAGTAAACCTGTGGTGCCAACTGACAGCGTGGAAGAAGCGCCTTTACCGAAAAAAAGCCGTCGCCGCTATGCTTGGCGCTCGTTCTGGCTATTGCTGGTGATCATCCTGATCGTGCTTGGCTTTGCCATTGAAAAAGAGGTGCGGACCTCGCGCTTCCAGGCACGGGAGTTCAGCCGGTTCGCGGCGTCCTTGAGCTACTCGATGCACCCAGGGCCCAGCGATTCGATTTTCTACCCGGGCGCCGGGCCTTTCGATAAACGCCTGGGCTACAGCGCGCTGGGGGACTTTCTGCCACGCCTGCTCAAGCGCGATTATGTGATCGCCGCGCAAACCCGCTTTTCACCCAAGCTGCTCGAGTACAGCAAGAACGGCTTTTTTGTGCCCTACGCCGAGAAAATCCAGGCCGGCCTGTCGATCACCGATTGCACCACCGCCGCGCTCTATCAATTCAAATACCCACAGCAGCTGTATTCGAGCTTCGCCTCGATTCCGCCACTGGTCACCCATAGCCTGCTGTTCATCGAAAACCGTGACTTGCTGGACCCCAAGGAGCCCAAGGCCAACCCCGCCGTCGATTGGCCGCGTTTCGCCAAGGCCGCCTGGTCACAAGTGGCCAAGATGCTCCACCTGCCCGGCCAGACTGCCGGCGGCAGCACCCTCGCCACCCAACTGGAGAAGTACCGCCACTCGCCGGACGGCCTGACCGTTTCAGGTGGCGAGAAGATTCGCCAGATGATTTCCGCCAGCGTGCGTGCCTATCAGGACGGCCCGCAGACCCTCGAGGCCCGGCAGAATATCGTGCGTGACTACCTCAACAGCGTGCCGCTGTCGGCAGTCCCCGGCCATGGCGAAGTGCATGGCATGGCCGAGGGGTTGCGCGTGTGGTACGGCGCCGACTTCAACCAGGTCAACCAGGCCCTGGCCAGCGAGGCCAGCGATCCGCAAAGCCTGGCGCAACGCGGCCTGGCCTTGCGCCAGGTGCTCTCGTTGATGATTGCCCAGCGCCGGCCCTCGTATTACCTGACCAAGGGCCAGGCAGACCTGGCGAACCTCACCGACAGCCATATCCGTTTGCTGGCGCAGAACGCCGTGCTCGACCCGGCATTGACCAGCGCGGCACTCGCCAGCAAGGTCACCTACCGTGACTGGGTGCAACAACCGACCATCCAGCCGATTGAAACCAACAAAGGCATCAGTGTCGCGCGCAGTCGCCTGGCCTCCATGCTCAACCGCCCGCTGTATGACCTGGACCGTCTCGACCTGTCCGCCACCAGCACCTTGCAGGGCGACCTGCAGACCCAAGCCAGCGACTACCTCAAGCGCCTCGCCGACCCGGTGTTTGCCGCCGAAATCGGCCTGCTTGGCGAGCGCCTGCTGACAGCCACCAGCACCGCGCAAGTGCGCTACAGCTTCACCTTGCTCGAGCTGACCCCCGACGGCTCGCGCGTGCGGGTGCAAACCGACAGCACCGACCAACCGTTCGACATCAACGAAGGCAGCAAACTGGAGCTGGGCTCCACCGCCAAGTTGCGGGTGCTGACCACCTACCTGCAAATCATCGCGCAGCTGCACGACCGTTACGTCGCCCAGACCCCGGCCGAACTGAAAAAAGTCGAAGTCGCCGACCAGGACCGACTGACCCGCTGGGCTGTCGACTACCTGATCCAGAACAGCGACCGCAGCCTGGCGAAAATGCTCGGCGCCGCCCTGGACCGCAAATACTCGGCGAGCCCCGGCGAAGCCTTTTTCACCGGCGGCGGCCTGCACACCTTCCACAACTTTCGCAAAGAGGACAACGGCCGCCTGCCGACCTTGCGCGATTCCCTGCGCGAGTCGATCAACCTGCCGTTCATTCGCCTGATGCGCGACCTGGTGCGCTACACCACCTATTCCGGGCCGGACAACAGTGGCCAGTTGCTCAAGGATGACGTCAACCCGCGACGCCAGGAATACCTAGCCCAGTTCGCCGACCGCGAAGGCACTTCGTTCCTGCTGAAGTTCTGGAAGAAGTACCAGAAAAAAGACACCCAGGCGCGTCTCGACACCTTCCTCGACAGCATGCACCCCACGGCGATTCGCCTGGCCGCGGTGCACCGCTATCTGCTGCCAGAAGCCTCCCAGGAGAGCTTCAACAGCTTCGTGCGCTCGCACCTGAAAACCCTCAAGACCAAGGAAAAGCTCACCGATGAGCGCCTGGAGCGCCTCTACGCCAGCTACGGCCCCGGTGCCTATGACCTTCCCGACCAGGGTTTCATTGCCAAGGTCCACCCGCTGGACCTGTGGCTGATCGGCTACCTGCTCAATAACCCGGACGCCAAGTTCAGCCAGATCGTCAAGGCCAGCCAGTTCGAGCGTCAGGAGGTCTACAGCTGGCTGTTCAAGAGCAAGCACAAGAGCGCCCGCGACAGCCGCATCCGCACCATGCTGGAGATCGAAGCCTTCCTCGACATTCACCAGCGCTGGCAAAAAGTCGGTTACCCCTTCGACCACCTGGTGCCGTCGCTGGCCACCGCCATCGGCAGTTCCGGCGACCGCCCTGCCGCCCTGGCGGAGCTGGTCGGCACCATCCTCAACGACGGTGTGCGCATGCCGACCCTGCGCATCGACAGCCTGCATTTCGCCGCCGACACTCCCTACGAGACTCGCCTGACCAACGACCCCGACGCCGGCAAGCGGGTCATGCCCGTGGAAGTGGCCACGGCCCTGCGTGAAGCACTGTCACAGGTGGTCGACGCCGGTACCGCAAAACGTGTGGCTGGCAGCTTCAAACTGGCCGATGGCACGCCACTGGCGATGGGCGGCAAGACCGGCACCGGCGACAACCGCATCGAAGCCGTCGGTTCGGGCGGGCGCATTCTCAGCTCCAAGGCGATCAACCGCACCGCGACCTTCGTGTTCTACATTGGCGATCATCACTTCGGCACCCTGACCGCCTTCGTCCCGGGAGCCTCCGCCCAAGGCTTCAAGTTCACCTCGGCCTTGCCGGTGCAAGTGCTCAAGGGCATGGCGCCGATCCTCACGCCTTACCTGCAACCGGGCACCCATACGATGTGCCAGCCAACCGTGGCAACCGAGGCAACCGTCCGCCGCTAGACAAGGATCGACAGACGCGCCCGCGTGGCGGCAACCCTATACTTTTCACTCCTGTTTTTTTTCCGGGTTCGGGACGAAATCGACGTCATTGAGAACCTGGTTTGGCGCTTTTTTTATGTAAGGTCGGATTCCTGCTGTCGGACTACCGGACATCAAGGCGCAGCGGCGATGAATATCACTCGTACATTGCCGTAATAAACACCCGGTTTGTATCCGCCGGCGGGCACTTTCGGCTGGATCTCCAGCGGGAAGCGTCCACCGGCCATGGCCTGGGCTGCCGATACCACTTCGCGCGGTTGCGGATCATGGCTCAACTCCTGGCCATTGAAGCTGACGCGCAAATAGATGTTCTGCTCGTCGCGCCCGTTGGACAAATAGGGCTCGGCTTCCAGCCGTGCTTCGATCGCGCTGGTGTCGTGCTTGACGTCGAAGTTCTTGCGCAACCCCACCAGCGTTTTGCTGTGAATGTTCCATGGCAATATCTGTTCACGATGTATCCAGTCCGTTTCGGCCGGGATCACGTAAAACCCCAGCGTCGGTATGTCCACCGACACCTCGAACCTGTGTTCTTCCCGCGCCGCGAACGCGAGGGAGCTCACCAGCGCCATCACGCCAGCCCACACGGCGATGGCCGATTGCTTGATCATGTCAGGTACCTGTTGCGTCAATTAATACCGCGAGCCCGTCAAGGCGACCCGCCCCTGGGGAATTACTGGCCGGCAACCTGCAGCACTTTTTTCGATGCGCCCTCGACCAGGTTGAAGCGGTACTCACGTCCCGGCTTCTTGTCGAACACGAAATCCTTGCCTGCACGGATGTGGTGCTTGGTGATGGGTTCGCACTCGTTTTCCTGTTTGATCGAGCAGTTGCGAAATTCGTCGACCACCACTGAAGCGTTGCCGTTGTTACGAATACGGTAGGTGCTTGCACCGTTCTCGATCACGCTGTCGTAACGGCTGTTGTTCGGCCGGACGAAGAACACCGTGCCGAACCCGGTCATGACGTTGACCCCGGCCGAAAGATTCTTTTTGTAATCCTCGCGCTCGTCACTGGACACCGCGAACTCGTCTTCCTTTTCCGGGACGACCGGGACAAAACGCACCCGAAAATAGCGTTCGTTGTCACGCTCTCCCATGAACAACAACCGCGTGCCCTGCATCCCGTTCGCCGGGATGATCAAGCGCGCCGGACTGGCCATCAATCCGTCACGGGACGTCGCATCCGGGTCACTCTTGACCGGCACTTCATTGGGGACGCCGTTGGCGTCGTAGACGATTTCCAGAATATTGACCTTGACGAAAGCCGTGCTGTCACCGCTGTTGAATACGCGTTTGAGGTAGGTACTTTTGTCGCCTTCCAGATAGTCGTAGACCGTCCCGACGTTAATCTGCGGCCCCGCCGAAACAGCCAGGGAAAAACCGCTCAAACCCATCACTAGCAACAAACGCTTCATACCCATGAACCTCTTCACATTGAACACAACACACACTCCACGCTTCGATGCGCGGCTCATCAGACTTCCGAGTCCCAGATCACCGCGATGTCGCCGACATAGCGGGCTGCCCTCCCGGCCTGTACGATCTGATTCACGTAATAGGGCGACATTTCGAAGTGCAGGATGCCGGGGTCCCGGTGAACGAAGAACCCGGGTTTGAACACCTGTCGCTCCTGCCCCAACCCTATGCGCAAGGGTTGGCGATTGACCGGCTGGCCGGCCAGGTCGGTCAACCCGTTGGGCAGACTGACGCTCACCTGCACCACGGCTTCATGACCCGAGACCGGGTCAACAATCAGGCAATTGAAAAGCAGCGCCTTGCCACACTCCAATTGCATCTTGAAGCGCGATGACGCCGAAATATTGAAGGTCTGGTCGCGAAACAGCCGCACCGGCTTGCGCCCCGCTTGCAGCCAGCTCTGCCAGCCTCCCGCCGGGACCAATTGGACCTTGTCGCCACCGGGAGGAATCTCTACCTGGAGAGTGTGCTGAACATCGAGGTTGAAGTTGATGGTCAGGCTGTCAGCGCTGGGCAACATAATGTCGCCCATGTCGAAATCGCGTCCGGGACCAACCCCGTAGGTGTGGCTGCCGACATACCGTCCCGGAGACATCTCCAGCGGATTGGGGGTGCGCAGCTCGTAGCCGATCTGAAACATGTCATAACGCAGGCTTTCAATCCGGTAAGCGGCCGTTGGTACACAGCTACTCCCCGGTGGCGTCAACCAAAAAAAAGAACGCCACGTCGACTCGACAAACATGCCGCCGGTATAGCCACAGGAATCAGGAGGAAACGTCCAGTTGTACCCGCCCCACAACATCTCGTGCGCGCCCGAATTGTTGTCGGGCGCGCCTTCCCCGATGATGTTTTGAACCCGGTCCGGCAAGTAGTACCGGCCCCCAACCGATGCGATGCGCACCTGCAATGACGCCTGTTTCCCAGTCTCTTGATCAACAACCTGCAGAGCTTTCCACTCGGTCGGGGGTTTGAACATCGCACCCTTGCGCATATCGCTGTGCCGGGCTTCGATCGGGCCGCTGGAATTGAATTCGATCGGCACCAAAATACTAAAGATCGATAGCCCTTCACAGAAAGTCGGGTAACTGGCGCAGTGCCCGGTAAACGGCGTCGTATTGATAAAATCGTCACGCCCCGGGTTACCCGGATCAGGCTTGAACGATGCTGTGACATCAATGGAGGCGGCCTGTGCCGACAGCGAAACCATCAAAATGAATAGCGCCACGAAAGAACTCCAACGGTGAATCCCATTGCAAGTCTTCACACTAAATCTCCCTGTAAAATTTGCTCGTATGGCGAACATCGGCCGAGGATGGGGTGGTGCTCGCTCGCAGCGCAGACCATCAGATATCCGAATCCCAGATCACAATGACAACGCCGGAATACCTGCCGCCTCTACCAGGCCGCAGCATGTTTTCCATCGAATGGGGCGGGACTTCGAAATGCAGGGTTCCCGGTGCCCGATCCACATAAAAACCGGGTTTGAAATACTGCTCATTCCCCATACCGGGCTTCAGTCGCAAACGCCTCACAGGTTGGCCGGAAAGGTCGGTTATGCCATTGGGCAGGCTGACACTGATGAACAGCGCGACTCGTCGGTTCACCTCAGAATCCTCCAGTGCGCATTCGCCTCCTTCAACTCCAGGCCCGCATCTTATTTGCATCTTGAAACGCGACGACGCCGATATGTTGAAGGTCTGATCGCGGAACAGGCTCACCGGCCTCCGCCCGGCCTGCAGCCAGCTCTGCCAGCCACCGGCGGGCACCAGTTGGATCTTTTCACCACCGGGAGGAATCTCGACTTTCAGGGTGTGCTGAACATCCAGCACGAAATCCAGGGTCAGGTCCGAATCGTTTGGAATCATGACATCGCCGAAGTCGAAGTCACCGTTAGGGCCCAGGCTATAACTCAAGCTTCCGGTATAGAGCCCCGACGACATGCCTAGCGGGTTGGGCGTACGCAGTTCGTAGGCAAAATCCAGATAGCCATAGGTCATGGCAGGGATTGCAAAGTTGGCCACCTTGACGCAAGGGCGCTCATCGGGAGTTTTCCAGAAAAAAGCGTACGTTCTCGACCCGAAAAAACCCATTCCAGTGGTTGAGCAGGGAGGTGCTGGATACACCCAGCCTGCACCTTTCCATAACCGATCGTGCCCTTCCCCTGGACTCGAGGCTCCGGTCAGATTGGCGGCCGTATCACTCAAGACATAATTGGAACCAACACCGGAAATACGTACCTCGACTGTTTCGACTTCCCCCGTATCGGCATTGGTAACCGTCAATGAACGCCATCCTCCGGGCACTTTGAACATTGCACTGTCACGCGGTCCGGCATCGGCTTGAATTGCCTTGTTCGACTCGAGTTGTGTCATCAGACGGATACTGAATGTATCGCTATTGCTGCAGATAACCGGGTAGTACTCGCAGTACCCGGTGGACGGTGTCTTGTTGAGGAACGCGTTGCGCTGCGGATTCGCAGGGTCGGGGCGGAACAACGCCCTGATTTCCTGATTCACCGCCTCGGCCGGTGTCGCCACAAACAGCGCCAGCACGCACAGCAATTGCGGTATGCAAGTCTTGAGATTCACCATTCAACTGGCCTCCTGTCGAGTGAATGAAGCATCCGCCAACGTATCTGGCGAGCAGCGCAAATCGCCGATCATCAACACGTTGTTTTCACTACGATGCTTGTCGACATCAAGCCGGAACTGGCACAGCAACTGGTCGGCATAACGCACTTCCAGCGTCGGCGAGCCGGCATGCATTTCCATCGAGAAAAAGCCGTCGACTTCGCTGACCCCACGACTGGCGTGGTTGATCACGTGATGCCCCTTGAGCGGCCGTCCTTGTGGGTCGACGAGGCGACCAAGTACGGTCAGGGTTTTCATCACGCGCACCTTGCGGTACTCCACGCCGCCCTTGTTCAGGTGATAGCGGGTGCGCGCCGGTTCGATGCTCGCCGCCGGAACGTGGTTGCCGTCGAAGTCGAAGCTCACCGAGCTATTGCGGTAAGCCGTGAGCGGTATGAAGTTGCGCCCTGGCCGCAACGCCGCGCTGCCACCGCTGAGGTCGTCGGCGCGCAAGGCAATGCCGTCGATATCGGACTCGACGTCGACGATCATCCCCGCACCGCGCCCCTGATGCTGGCTGGTCAGCGCCATGCGTTGCGCACCGACCACCAGGGTGCTGTCGAGGTTCACGCCGCCAGTGAACTTGTCGTTGAACGATGAGCGCTGGATGAATCCATCGCCGTTGATGACATCGGTACGAAAGTTCGCCAGGCTCGACAAGCCGACGCCATAGGTATCGGTGAGCGCGGTCACCGAGACGCTCTGCAGCACGTGGTCTTGCAAGTCTTTGCGGTAACCGAACGAGGCGTTGTTGTCGCGACCGCCATCACGGGCGGTGCGGCTGCCGATGCTGCCGGAAATCTGCTGGCCCGGACCGCCGAGCGCCAGGTTGATACTGAGGTCGACGCCGCGATTGCGCGCATCACCGCTGCTATAGCTGCCGGGGCGATCGAACAGCGACAGTCGCCAGTTGGCATCGCTGCCAAACAACTCGGTGCGTTGCGTCCAGCCCAGATCGACACCCATACCTTCGACGTTGCCCTCACTGTGGGACACCCGCGTGTTGAGCGAACTCTTGCGGCTGATCCGGTGGTTCAGCGCCAGCGATGAATTGCTGGTCTCGCCGGTGAACACATTGCGTTGGCGCACACGGGTGCCGTCGGGCAGGGTTTCGTAAGTGTTGGTGGTGTCGAGCCAACTACGGTTGTGGCTGATCACCAGGCTGCCGGAGCCGTAGTTGTACAGCCCTTGCAGGTCTGTACCGGTGCCATGATCTTCGGTCTGGTACAGGTTGGCGTAGAGACTGACGCGATCGCCCAAGGTCCAGTCGATGGAGCTGCCGTACTGCAGCTTTTCCCGCACCTGGCGAGCCGACAGCCCGAGAATCACCCGTGGGTGCAGCAGGTAGTTGATCGAGGCCCCGGCCGTGGCATCGCCGCTGTCCTGTTCATCCCAATTGCTCAGCAGCTTGCTTTCCTGCCCGGCAAACAGGTTGTAGCGCCAGCGCTCCTCGTGGTTGCGCCAGTTGTTGGGTTTGTAGATCAGCTCCTGGGTGGTCGAGGTGATTTGCCCGTCCTCGATCAAGCGTACCTCTACCTCGTAGATCCCTCCCGGCAGCGGGCGCGTGTCGAGGGTCTGCAAGCCGGCCGGCACCGACTGCGTGTTGATCAGCAGGCCCTCGCGATAGATCTCCACGGACGCCTGGCGGTTGGCCGTGACATACACCGGATACACGCTGGGCTTGGGGCTGTCGATCGCCAGGCTGTCGGAGCTGCCGTACATCACGCCCACAGCGGTGTCCGGGCTGGTGCCGAACGAGCGTGGCTGGCGTGTCAGACCTTCGGAGTTGGGAGTGAAGTAGCCCAGGCGCAAAAAACTGCCCTGCAGTTCGCGCTGGGTATAGAGCTCATGCACCGCGTGATAGGTCTGCTCATCCGGCCCGCCCAGGCGCGCCAGTTGCATATTGAACACCTGGCTCCAATTGCCCAGGCTGGCGCTGGCCTCAAGGCCAAAACGTCCACCCAGGTCTTGCTCCTGGCCGCCATTGAGATTGAGCTGGTTACGCACCATCAACCCGCTGCTGCCGCCTTCGGGCTGATCGTAGAAGTGTTTGGCTTCGCTATCGCGTTCGGCATTCTCGGTGACGATCGACAGCAAAGAGTTTTCCAGGTTGTAGTGCACCGCCAGCATCTGCTCCGGACATTGCCCCGTGCAGGTGCCCAGCGCCACGCCGGACTTCAGGGTATCGGCCCAGGTCTCACGTTCGCCGGCACCGAAGCGACTCTCGCTGGTGTCGGTGAAATCGAGCAAGGTCACCCGGTCATCGCGGGACAGCACAATCATCGCCTCGCCCAGCGGTTGTTGATCAAGCTCGACCCGAACCGCCAGCGGCACATCGAAAAAATGTTCTTCGAACTCGGCCGGCAGGCCCTTGGCCTGTGCCAGCAAACTTCGCGGCGTGTAATCAATCGAAGTGGGCGCCGCAAATGCACTGCTACATAACAGCAGCGCGAGCGCCGCCGCGATGGGCGTCATCGGGAACATGAACGAATACTCTGATTGCAAAGAAGTCGATGTCCGACCGACAAACACGGATGTTTGCCGATCGGTTCGCTACTACGGGTAGTAGGCGATCAAGGTGCTGAGTGCTGTTTACACAGAAGGCTCGATCACCATGGTCACGATGCCGGTGTAGTCGCCCGCCGCAGGCTTGGCACCCACTGCAGATACCTTGAACGGCGCGCGGTAGCGGACGTTCGACTCTTCTTCGCCAACCACTTCCTCGGAAGTGGTGGTGAGGGTTCTGCCATTGAGCTCGACTTTCAGGGCAATGGTCTTGCTGCCGCCGATCAGCATCGGCGTACCTTCCAGCCGGGCGTTGACCTTGCCAGCGGTGTGCAGCACGTCAAAGTGCCCGTCCACAGTGCGCATGGCACCAGTGCTCGGGTTGTAGCTCATGTCCTGGTCCTTGTTGACCAGGTCATCATTGACCGGGACAGCATAAAAATCATCGGCCGGGACATGGGCAATCAGACTGATGGTGTGACGGGCTTCGGTGGCGGCAAATGCCAGGGAGGAACTGAAGGCCAGAACAGCCAGGGGAGCAGCGATCGCGAGTTTCTTCAACATCATTCAATACCTGTCTTTTTAAAAGGGGTCGATGCATTAAAAGCGACAACTGACTGGTGACCAGTCAAACGCCGAGATGGCGTTTTGTCTCAACTTTCAAAGCCAGCAAATCATCGAACATTTATTTTTAAAAGTAAGCAGGCAAGTTCCGTCCTTTGCGTAGCTGGAGTGCTATTCAAGCGGAAAGAAAAAACAATAAAAATCAAACACTCAGCTCAACAGCCGTCAGACTGAAACCACATACAGATTCTCTGGAAATCCCATACAGAGAGAACCAGCAGTGCAACTTCCGTAAGACTAATAGCACTGCCTTAATAAATAAAGGGGCAAACAAGTTAATTAGAGAGTTAGCACTAAAAACACCCGCTAGTGCAATAAGGAAATTGCCGCCTGCGCAGGATCGAGTCGTCACCAGGCGAGCACACGGCGAGCCTGGCAGATTCACAGGGGTGTCGATCAGAGGGGTTGCAGGCAGCCTGCGCCGTTGGTCCGGGGTGCTTGCTTTTTCTCAAAGATATATCTTAAGTTATGTCTAAACACGACGAGAGAAAGCAAAAATGAGAGACCATCATTCCCACCGCGAACACTCCGACGGCCGCGACGGCTTCGAAAAACGCCCGGGCCCCGGCCGCGAACGCGGTGGCCGCGGGCCCCGGGTATTTGCCCCTGGCGACCTGAAACTGCTGTTGCTGGCGTTGATCGCCGAACAGCCCTGCCACGGCTATGACCTGATCCGCCAGATCGAAAGCATGTTCGATGGCGCCTATAGCCCCAGCCCCGGGGTGATCTACCCGACCCTGACCTTCCTGGAAGAAAGCGAACTGATCCTGGGCGACGCCGACGGCGGCAAAAAACGCTACGCCATCACCGACGCCGGCCGCCAGTCACTGGGCGAACAGGCGATTGCCCTGGACGGCGTGCGGATGCGCATTGAAGTCAGCAAGCGCTCGCTGCGCGGCCACGACCGCCCCGCCGAGATCCACGAGGCAGTGCACAACCTGCGCCATGCCCTGCAGATGCACCACGGTCGCTGGAGCCCGGAAGAAATCCTGCGGGTCCGCGACCTGCTCAACAATACCGCCAAGGCCATAGTCGATGGCCCGCAAGCACAATCGGTTCAGGAGAACGCGTAATGACTGAAGTGATCACCCAGACCATCCACCGCGTCATGCACCAAATCAAACGCCGCCGCCTGCAGGTACTGCGGGTAATCGACCTGACGCCGCGCATGCGCCGGATCACTGTTGGCGGGCCGGAACTGGCCGGGTTCATCAGCCTGGGCACGGATGACCACGTGAAACTGCTGTTCCCGCAAAATGCCGAGGAACAGGCGGCCCTGGAAACGCTCGAACTGGGGGCCAATAACGATCAGGGGCCAAAGCCGGCGATGCGCGACTACACCCCGCGCCGCTATGACCTGGACACCCTGGAGCTGGACATTGATTTTGCCCTGCACGGCGACGGCCCTGCATCGACCTGGGCGGCACAGGCGCAACCCGGCCAATTCCTGCACATTGCCGGGCCGCGCGGCTCGATGGTGGTGCCGGATATCTTCGACAGTTACCTGCTGATCGGCGACGAAACCGCCCTGCCCGCCATTGCTCGCCGCCTGGAAGGATTGGCCGCCAATCGCCGGGCACTGGTGGTGGTGGAAATCGAGAATGGCGCCGAGCAGCAAGAGCTCGACAGCCCGGCCGAGGTCGAGGTGATCTGGGTCTTGCGTGAAGGTGGCAAGGATCACCTGCTGGCCACCGTGCAGCAGCTGTCCCTGCCCGAGGGCCAGCTCTACGCCTGGATCGCCACCGAAGCCAAGGCGTCACGCCAGATCCGCCGGGTGCTGCTGGAAGAAAAGGGCCTGGATCAGCAATTCGTCAAAGCCGTAGGCTACTGGCAACTCGACGACAACGAACAGTAACGTCGCGAGCAAGCCCGCATCACACTGTGGGAGCGAGCTTGCTCGCGATGGGCGTCAACGATAACGCGCGCTCCCTGATTCCCCACGGCGGGCTCAGTTTTTTCGCGAGCAGGCTCGCGCCTACACACGTGATCCCCGTCGTGCGCGCCACCGATCCAACCCCAGCACCACCAACGCCACCACGACAAACCCCAGCAGGATCCCCGAGGCGTTGAGAAACACCTGGGGATAACCGAGCTTTTCCACATCCACAAAGGGATAAGGGTAAATCCCCAGCGAGCGCCCCCGCAGCAGGACATAGGCAAAGTACAGCAGCGGATAGATCGCCCACAGGCCGATATGCCCCAGGCGCAAGTGGCCCTTGGGCACGCAACGCCACCAATAGAGCACAAACAGCAGCGGCATCACGTCGTGCAGCAACTCATCAGCGATCAATTGCCAACCCTGCGGGTGCCACAGGTGGCGCAGCAACAGGCTGTAGGCCAGGCCGACCACGCTGATGCTGACCGCGATGCCGCTGCTGACCCACGGCTGCAACAGAAACGTCCGTCCGCGAGACTGCTGGCTCGTGGCCGCACTGGTCAGCACTGCGGCCACCAGGGTATTGGTCAGTACCGTGAAATAACTGAAGTAGCTCACCAGGCCGCCGAGCAAACTGGCCTCGACACTCCAGCGTCCATAAAACACCAGGTACAGCTGGATGCTCAGGCCCAGCCAACCGAGTACGGCAGCCAGGCGAATGCACCGGCGTTCGACGGGCGAACCTCGCGTCAGCTCGACAGCCATGGACATTCCTTAGAGCGGGCGTTTGGTGCGCATCAGCTTCACATAGAGCTTTTCGACTTTCTCGCGGGCCCAGGGGGTCTTGCGCAGGAAAGTCAGGCTCGACTTGATGCTCGGGTCGCTCTTGAAGCAGCGAATGTCGATACGCTCGGCCAGCCCCGACCATTCGTAGTGTTGAACCAGCGCATTGAGGATCTGTTCAAGCGTCACGCCATGCAGCGGGTCAGTGGTGTGTTCGGTCATGCCGGGCCTTTGAACCTAATCAGGATGGGAAGGCGCGCACCTTAGCCGAGGGGGACAGCGGGTGGAAGGATTCTGTGCGCTCTGGGGTAAATGTAGGTCACCTGACCGGCCGCGTACGACTGTTACCGAATCCGAAAGGAAGCATGTCGAGAAAAGCCCTTTCTCTATTTGTAACAGATCATTATCCTTACGCCCTTAAGCTGAAACGCTTCCGCTGCCGGCATCCGCTCCTGCCCGTGCAGCTCACTCCCTTAGAAAAAGACCCAGAATTTCTTCTTTATGCCTTACTTGCAGATCTCCCGAGACAGCGCTGTCTCAACACCGGCTGCGCGCCGTAAAACCCTGAACCTGATCGGCGGCTTCACCGCCCTGGGTCTTGCCAACTGCGTTCAGGCCGCCCCGGCGTTCGATAGCCAATCGCCGTGGATGCTCGGCGACTGGAACGGCACCCGCACTGAACTCGCGCAACAAGGCTACGACTTCAAGCTCGACTACACCGGAGAAATGGGCAGCAACCTGCACGGCGGCTACGACCACGATCGCACTGCGCGCTACAGTGACCAGTTTGGCCTGGGCACCCACCTGGACCTGCAAAAGATCCTCGGCTGGGACGACGCCGAGTTTCAACTGACCATCACCAAGCGCAGCGGCAACAATATCAGCAACGACCGGATCAACGATCCACGGGTCGGCGGCTTCACCTCGGCCCAGGAAGTCTGGGGCCGGGGCCAGACCACACGCCTGACGCAGATGTGGTACCAGCAGAAATTCCTCGACCAGAAACTCGATATCAAGGCCGGCCGGTTCGGCGAAGGCGAGGACTTCAACAGCTTCCCCTGCGACTTCCAGAACCTGGCGTTCTGCGGCTCCCAGGTCGGCAACTGGGCCGGCGGCATCTGGTACAACTGGCCGGTCAGCCAGTGGGCACTGCGGGTCAAGTACCACCTGAGCCCGGAGGTCTACGCGCAGATCGGCGCCTATGAGCAGAACCCGTCCAACCTGGACAAGGACAATGGCTTCAAGCTCAGCGGCAGTGGCACCCAGGGCACGGTGGTCCCGGTGGAACTGGTGTGGACCCCGAAATTCAATGGCCTGCCGGGTGAATACCGCGCCGGTTACTACTACAGCAGCGCCAAGGCCAGCGATGTCTACAAGGACAGCAATGGCCAGCCCGCCGCCCTCAGCGGCGAGGCTTATCGCAGCTCGTCGAGCAAACATGGGGTGTGGCTGGGTATCCAGCAGCAAGTGAGCAGCGTGGCCAGCGACAACTCGCGCGGCCTGAGCCTGTTCGCCAACGGCACGATGCACGACAAGAAGACCAACGCGATCGACAACTACGTGCAGGCCGGCCTGGTCTACAAAGGCCTGTTCGATGCCCGCGCCAAGGATGACATCGGCTTTGCCATGGCCCGCGTCCACGTCAACCCGGCCTATCGCAAGAATGCCGAGGCCAGCAACCAGGCCCGCGCGGTGTTCGATTACGACAACCCGGCCTACCTGCCGCCGCAAGACACCGAATACAGCGCCGAACTCTATTACGGCGTGCACCTGACCAACTGGCTGACGGTACGTCCGAACCTGCAGTACATCCGCCATCCCGGTGGCGTGAACGATGTGGATGACGCGCTGATTGGCGGCATCAAGGTGCAGTCGTCGTTCTGACCCGAGCTACAAACCCTGTAGGAGCGAGTACCCGCTTGCGGCCCGCTCGCGATGGATCCGAAAGCTACGCGGGGTGTCAGGCACCCACCGTCATCGTTCACGCCCATCGCGAGCAGGCTCGCTCCTACAGGGATCACCGTTTTTATCTGAACCACGCCCGCGCACGATCGTCATCTACAGTGAACTTGCGCAAGGCTACTTAAAACGTCACGGAGAATCGCACTATGAGCACTGAAGGTGCTTCAAGTCCAAGCCGCCTGATGCCGAGCCTGCTCGGTATCCTGCTGCTGCTAATGGGCCTGGCCTTGTTGGCCGGGGGGATCAAGCTGAGCATGCTTGGCGGCTCGTTGTACTACCTGCTGGCCGGTATCGGCCTGGTGCTGACCGGCATTCTGCTGCTGGCCGGCCGTCGTGCAGCCTTGGGCCTGTATGCACTGGTGCTGCTGGCCAGTACTGCGTGGTCGTTGTGGGAAGTTGGCCTGGATTGGTGGCAACTGGTGCCGCGGCTGTCGCTGTGGTTCGCCCTCGGCATCGTCCTGCTGCTGCCGTGGTTCCGCCGTCCGCTGCTGCGCCAGGGCCCTGCGCCGCTGGGCACCGCCGCCTTGAGCGTGGCCGTGGTCCTGGCCGGCGCCGCTGCTGTGGGCAGCCAGTTCACCAACCCGGGCGAAGTGCTCGGTGAGCTAGGGCGCGACAGTGCCGACACCACCAACACCGCACCGACCATGCCTGACGGCGACTGGCAGGCCTATGGCCGCACCGAGTTCGGTGACCGCTACTCGCCGCTCAAGCAGATCACCCCGGACAACGTCGGCCAGTTGCAGGAAGCCTGGCGCATCCGCACCGGCGACCTGCCAACCGCCGGCGACCCGGTGGAGCTGACCAACGAAAACACCCCGCTCAAGGTCAACGGCATGCTCTATGCCTGCACCGCCCACAGCAAGGTGTTGGCGCTGGACCCGGACACCGGCAAGGAAATCTGGCGCTTCGACCCGCAGATCAAGAGCCCGGTAGGCTTCAAGGGCTTCGCCCACATGACCTGCCGTGGCGTTTCCTACTATGACGAGAACGCCTACGCAGCCGCTGGCGCTTCTGCGACCGTGATCTCCGACGCCGGCAAGGCCGTGGCCCAGGCTTGCCCGCGCCGCCTGTACCTGCCGACCGCCGACGCCCGCCTGATTGCCCTGAACGCCGACACCGGCAAAGTCTGCGAAGGCTTCGGCAACCAGGGCGTGGTCGACCTGACCACCGGTATCGGCCCGTTCACCCCGGGTGGCTACTACGCCACCTCGCCAGCAGCCATCACCCGTGACCTGGTGATCATGGGCGGCCACGTTACCGACAACGAGTCGACCAACGAGCCGTCCGGCGTGATCCGCGCCTTCGACGTCCACGACGGTCACCTGGTGTGGAACTGGGACAGCAACAACCCGGACGCCACCGAGCCTTTGCCGGCAGGCGAACACTACAGCCGCAACTCGGCGAACATGTGGTCGCTGGCCAGCGTCGATGAAAAACTCGGCATGGTCTACCTGCCACTGGGCAACCAGACTCCAGACCAATGGGGCGCCGACCGCACTCCGGGCGCCGAGAAATACAGCGCCGGCCTGGTGGCCCTGGACCTGGCCACCGGCAAGGTGCGCTGGAACTACCAGTTCACCCACCACGACCTGTGGGACATGGACGTTGGCAGCCAGCCAACCCTGCTGGACATGAAAACCGCCGACGGTATCAAGCCGGCACTGATCGCGCCAACGAAGCAGGGCAGCCTGTACGTGCTGGACCGTCGCGACGGTACGCCGATCGTGCCGATTCGTGAGATCCCTGTGCCGCAAGGCGCGGTCCCGGGCGATCGCACCGCACCGACCCAGGCCCGTTCGGACCTCAACCTGCTGGCCCCGGAACTGACCGAAAAAGCCATGTGGGGCGCCAGTCCGTTCGACCAGATGCTGTGCCGCATCCAGTTCAAGGAACTGCGCTACGAAGGCCAATACACCCCGCCGTCGGAACAGGGCAGCCTGATCTACCCGGGTAACGTTGGTGTGTTCAACTGGGGCGGCGTGTCGGTCGACCCAGTGCGCCAGATGCTGTTCACCAGCCCGAACTACATGGCCTTCGTCTCGAAAATGGTGCCCCGCGCCCAAGTGGCGGCCGGCAGCAAGCGCGAGAGCGAAACCGCCGGCGTGCAACCGAACACCGGCGCACCTTACGCGGTGATCATGCACCCGTTCATGTCGCCGTTCGGCGTACCCTGCCAGGCTCCGGCCTGGGGCTACGTGGCTGGCATCGACCTGACCACCAGCAAAGTGGTGTGGAAACGCAAGAACGGCACCAGCCGCGACAGCTCGCCACTGCCTATCGGCCTGCCGATCGGCGTACCGAGCATGGGCGGCTCGATCGTCACTGCCGGCGGCGTCGGCTTCCTCAGCGGCACCCTGGACCAGTACCTGCGCGCCTATGACGTCAACACTGGCAAGGAACTGTGGAAATCCCGCCTGCCAGCCGGCGGCCAGGCCACGCCAATGACCTACACCGGCAAGGACGGCCAGCAATACGTCCTGCTGGTAGTGGGCGGCCATGGCTCCCTGGGCACCAAAATGGGCGATTACGTCATCGCCTACAAACTGCCGAAATAAGCTGCATCGGCCGTAACCAGAAGGCGACTACCGCAGGGTAGTCGCCTTTTTTGTGCCTACCCACATCACAACCCGTGTAGCCGCTGCCGAGCCCGCGAGGCTGCGTTCGGCTGCGCAGCAGTCGTCTGTATCGCCATCAAGACCTGGCGAGGACTGCGTCCTCGAACGCAGCCTCGCGGGCTCGGCAGCTGCTACGGGGGATTGGGGTACATCCGAGATCTAGGGTTTGGCAGAGGCCGCCATCGCGAGCAAGCTCGCTCCTACATAGGTGGTCGTTTCTCCGTAACTGATCGGCATTAGGCCGGTAGGCCGCCTCGGCTGCCAGGTTCTCAGGTACGTTCACGGTTGTGCAGCAGTGACCTCAAGCTGCTCCTGTTGCTCCAGTAGCAAGGCCTGCGTGACTTCTTCTATATAATCAAATACCGCTTCGGGAACCGTGTACCTGTATTGCTTGCGACGGTTAATCGAGACTGTCCCCCCTTGCGTCAGGCACATCATCACGAGGTTAGCCAGGTCACTACCCCGCACGTCGTAGCGTTCATCGACCCGCTTTACGATCCGGTCATAGTTTTCGAGAAACGTAGTCTCTTCGCGAAGCTCGACTTCAAGGGCGCGCTTTGCCATTTCCAGCGTGAATGTGACGCCCGGGGTGGCATCCCAGTACCGATAGATGGCCGGGCTCCCGGTGAAGTTAAATGACAAGTTACCCTGATCGATCCACCTGACGTCCCAGAACTCCCGAGCCGGCCTGGAGAACTCTTGCAGGGTTTCAAGGTAGAGCCGCTCCTCCCGCTTCATCGCCACGGAGACGGGCAGAAGAAGACCGTTTTCCAGTACCCCGGCACGGCACAACGTGTGATGGATCAGAAAACGGGAAAGTCTCCCATTTCCATCCATAAAGGGATGATTCAGGACAAAGCCGAAGGAGATAATGCCGGCAGCGACCAACGGGTCGATATGGGTGGGTGCTTCGTTGGCGAACGCGGCCAGTTGATCCATCAGTTCGCGGCACAGCTCTGGCTCTGGAGGTACGTAGGTGACACCGGCCGCACCGTGAAAAGAGTTGGCCAGGTGGTTCTGCTCGTGACGGTATCCTGCCGCCATGTCGAGCGGATTCGATACCGTCGCGTTCTGCAGGCTTACCAGATAGTCCTCGGTGAGTGGAGCGCGCTCATGAGCTTGCTTCAAAAGCTGGATGAAGCGGCGCGATTTGTCTTCGCTGGGCTCCTCGCGTTCAATGGCGAACGAGTCCTTGGTTTCAGAGAGGTAGGCCCAGTTTATCGCCCGGTCCATCATTCCCGATGGCAAGTTCGCAATAAATTCGCGGGTGCGACCGAGAATGTCATGTTCGAGCAGAGCAACAATCTGGGGGGTCCGCTCGACCGTGGCGCAGTAGGAAAGTGTGCCCAGGCCATTAAATTCGATACGCCACCGAGAGTTCCGGGCCCCGGCCATGGTCAGGTACTGCTCTGGATCGAACAGGGGCATGAAACGCCCCTTTACCGGAGAGTGCTGCGCAATTTGTTCACCCGTGAAAGCTTCCCGCAGATAGCAAGCCTTGCGAATGTAGACTCCATTAGGTGACTGCCGCAGCTCGGCTTCAAGCGCTTCAACGAACTGAGTTCATCGGCGCAAAATCCTCAAATCCGTATTCGCAGCACAGATTTTCTTCACTACGCAAAGAAAATCTTAATTCCGAGTAATTATCCATATTTTTTTTTAACTCACCACACAATCCTCTGACCGTCCACCCTATACAGAACTGAAATGACCTGCATTCCCAGAGCATGGGAACGATCAACCACGACGCTCGGTTCGCAGCCTTCAGGTAACAACCCGCTTACCAAACAAATCCCCCGCAAAGCGCTCCCACCATTGAAACCACCCGCCACCTGCCCCATCTAACTCCCATACCCCATTGCGCAGGTGCCCCATGAGCGACCAGCAAGCATTCCCCGAAGACCCCAGCGAATACGCCGACCCGGAACACGCCGAACACCCCGAACACCACGCCTCCTCCGGCACTGGCCTGGCCCTGCCCGGGCAGAACCTGCCGGACAAGGTCTACATCATCCCGATCCACAACCGGCCATTCTTCCCGGCCCAAGTCCTGCCGGTGATCGTCAACGAAGAACCCTGGGCTGAGACCCTGGACCTGGTCGCCAAGTCCGAGCACCACTCGCTGGCGCTGTTCTACATGGACACCCCCCAGGAAGACCCACGGCATTTCGACACCAGCGCCCTGCCGCTATACGGCACCCTGGTCAAGGTCCACCACGCCAGCCGCGAAAACGGCAAGCTGCAGTTCGTCGCCCAGGGCCTGACCCGTGTGCGCATCCGCACCTGGCTCAAGCACCATCGCCCACCGTACCTGGTGGAAGTCGAATACCCGCACCAGCCAAGCGAGCCGACCGACGAGGTCAAGGCCTATGGCATGGCGCTGATCAACGCAATCAAGGAACTGCTACCGCTCAATCCGCTGTACAGCGAAGAGCTGAAGAACTACCTCAACCGCTTCAGCCCCAACGACCCGTCGCCGCTGACCGACTTCGCCGCCGCCCTGACCTCGGCCACCGGTAACGAATTGCAGGAAGTGCTCGACTGCGTGCCCATGCTCAAGCGCATGGAAAAAGTCCTGCCGATGCTGCGCAAGGAAGTCGAAGTCGCGCGCCTGCAGAAAGAAATCTCCGCGGAAGTGAACCGCAAGATCGGCGAACACCAACGCGAGTTTTTCCTCAAGGAACAACTCAAGGTGATCCAGCAGGAGCTGGGCCTGACCAAGGATGATCGCAGCGCCGACGTCGAGCAGTTCGAGCAACGCCTGACGGGCAAGGTCCTGCCGCCCCAGGCGCAAAAACGCATCGAAGAGGAAATGAACAAGCTGTCGATCCTCGAGACCGGCTCCCCCGAATACGCCGTGACCCGCAACTACCTGGAGTGGGCGACGGCCGTGCCCTGGGGCGTGTACGGGGAAGACAAGCTCGACCTCAAGCACGCACGCAAGGTGCTCGACAAACACCATGCCGGCCTCGATGACATCAAGGACCGGATCCTCGAATTCCTCGCGGTGGGCGCCTACAAGGGCGAGATCGCCGGCTCCATCGTGTTGCTGGTAGGCCCGCCGGGCGTGGGCAAGACCAGTGTCGGCAAGTCCATCGCCGAATCCCTGGGGCGGCCGTTCTATCGTTTCAGCGTCGGCGGCATGCGTGATGAAGCCGAGATCAAGGGCCACCGTCGCACCTACATCGGCGCCCTGCCGGGCAAGTTGGTGCAGGCGTTGAAAGATGTCGAAGTGATGAACCCGGTGATCATGCTCGACGAGATCGACAAGATGGGCCAGAGCTTCCAGGGCGACCCAGCCTCGGCGCTGTTGGAAACCCTCGATCCGGAACAGAACGTGGAATTCCTCGACCACTACCTGGACCTGCGCCTGGACCTGTCGAAAGTGTTGTTCGTGTGCACCGCCAACACCCTGGACTCAATCCCCGGGCCGCTGCTCGATCGCATGGAAGTGATTCGCCTGTCCGGCTACATTACTGAAGAAAAAGTCGCCATTGCCAAGCGCCACCTGTGGCCCAAGCAACTGGACAAGGCCGGCGTGGCGAAAACCAGCCTGTCCATCAGCGACAGTGCGCTCAAGGCCCTGATCGATGGCTATGCCCGCGAAGCCGGGGTGCGCCAGTTGGAGAAACAACTGGGCAAGCTAGTGCGCAAGGCGGTGGTCAAGCTGATGGACGATCCGCAGCAAGTGATCAAGATCGGCCCCAAGGACCTCGAGGCCTCCCTGGGCATGCCGGTGTTCCGCAACGAGCAAGTGCTGTCGGGCACCGGGGTGATCACTGGCCTGGCCTGGACCAGCATGGGCGGCGCCACCCTGCCGATCGAAGCCACCCGCATCCATACCCTCAACCGGGGCTTCAAGCTCACCGGGCAACTGGGTGACGTGATGAAGGAATCGGCCGAGATCGCCTACAGCTACGTCAGCTCCAACCTGAAGTCGTTTGGCGGTGACCCGAAGTTCTTCGACGAAGCTTTCGTGCACTTGCACGTACCGGAAGGTGCGACTCCAAAAGACGGCCCTAGCGCCGGAGTGACCATGGCCAGCGCCCTGCTGTCCCTGGCACGCAACCAGCCGCCGAAAAAAGGCGTGGCGATGACCGGTGAACTGACGCTGACCGGGCACGTGCTGCCGATTGGCGGGGTGCGCGAAAAAGTGATTGCCGCACGCCGACAGAAGATCCACGAACTGATCCTGCCGGAACCCAACCGTGGCAGTTTCGAAGAATTGCCCGATTACCTGAAAGAGGGCATTACCGTGCACTTTGCCAAGCGTTTTGCCGACGTGGCCAAGGTGTTGTTCTGAGGTCTGTGTAACGCCTGGACTGACCGCATCGCGGGCAAGCCCGCTCCCACAGGGTTACTGCAATCCTTGTGGGAGCGGGCCGGGCGGCGGCACTGACAACCCTATCTAGGCCTAACGGTCACATTTTGTCTCATCTTCGGTTATGCTCGCCGTTCGTCGCGAATTCCGGAGTGCCTGACTTGATGTCCCCCACCCGCCTGCTATTGCCCTTGAGCCTTGCCTTGCTGACGGCCTGCGCCTCGCAGCCGAAACAGAACCTGACCGTGGAGCAGCAGAGCCAATGCCCGGTGCAACTGCACAACGGGCAAAACCTGATCCTGACCTTGCCGAGCAACCCGACCACGGGTTATCGCTGGGCGATCCAGGATTCGGCCGGCGGTGTGTTGCGGGCCATCAGCCCCGAGGTCTACACCAACCCGGAAAACAGCGGCCTGGTGGGCAGCGCGGGGCAATCGACCTGGCGCTTCCAAGCCTTCACCAGCGGTAACGGGCGCTTGCGCCTGACTTCACAGCAGCCGTGGGCACCGGAAGTCGAACCGGTAGAGATTTTCGACTGCGCAATCGTGGTGAACTGAGCATGGGCTGGCTGATTCTGGCGTTGATGGGAGCCGTCACGTTCCTCTACGGCTTAAGTGTGCATGCCGAGCTACTGTGCCTGCTGGTCAAGCCGCTGCCGGTGCTGGCCCTGCTCGGCTGGTTGCACGATGCACCGCCCAGCGACTACCGGCGCTGGGTCAGCCTGGGCCTGATCTTTTCCCTGCTGGGCGATGTGCTGCTGGCCTGGCCCGGCGACTTGTTCGTGTTCGGCCTCGGCGCATTCCTGGTGGCCCACCTGGCCTACCTCAAAGCCTATCTGAGCGATTGCCGGCGCCTGGCCCCTGGGCCCTTGCTCCTGGCGCTGCTGGTCGGCGCACTGCTGCTGGGGATCCTGATCGCCCATGGCCTGGGGCCGTTGCTGATTCCGGTGATCGTCTATGGCACGGCCATCAGCGCCATGCTCTGGCGCGCCCTGGCCCGCCTGGGCACCGACGTGCCGAAACGCTCGGCACTGTTGGCCGCTGGCGGCGCCCTGGCCTTTGTGTTCTCCGACAGCGTGATCGGCATCGACCGTTTTGCCATGCCCTTCGCGGCCGCGCCGTATGTGATCATCCTCAGTTACTGGCTGGGGCAATGGGGCATCGCCGCGTCGGCGTTCCACACACGAACGCGCTGAATTCATCGCGAGCAGGCTCGCTCCCACACGTACGGTGTTTAGCCTGTGGGAGCGAGCCTGCTCGCGATACGCCAATGCCTGCCAGGGCGCTTTATCAGACAAGCCGCGCATCTGCGCGCCAACTTGGCTAAAATGCCGGCCTTTTCCAATTCCGCCGCTGGAACCGCCGTGAGCAAAGAACCCGATCGCCTTTTCGCCCAGCCTTTGGCCCAGGTACCCGACTTCGCCTTTAACGAGGATGTGGTGCGAGTGTTCCCGGACATGATCAAGCGCTCGGTGCCGGGTTACCCGACCATTGTCGAAAACCTCGGCGTGCTGGCGGCGCAGTTTGCCCAGCCGGACAGCGTGCTGTACGACCTGGGTTCATCCCTCGGCGCGGTGACCCAGGCCCTGCGCCGGCACGTGCGTACGGACGGTTGCCGGGTGATCGCGGTGGATAACTCCGCCGCCATGGTCGAACGCTGCCGTGAATACCTCAACGGCCAGGACTCGATGTTCCAGGAACTGCTGCCGGTGGAGGTGATCGAGGGTGACATCCTGGCCCTCGAATTCAAGCCGGCCTCGGTGGTGGCGCTGAACTTCACCCTGCAGTTCATCGCCCCTGAACAACGCCTGGCCCTGCTCGGGCGTATCCGTCAGTCGTTGTTGCCCGGCGGCGCGCTGATCCTCTCGGAAAAACTGCGCTTTGCCGATGCCCAGGAGCACCAGCTGCTCGGCGACCTGCACATCGCGTTCAAGCGCGCCAACGGCTACAGCGAACTGGAAATTGCCCAGAAGCGCAGCGCCATCGAAAACGTCATGAAGCCCGACAGCCTCGAAGAACACACCGAACGCCTGCTGGCCGCCGGGTTCTCGAAAGTCGTGCCGTGGTTCCAGTGTCTTAACTTTGCCTCGTTGATTGCCTTGCCATGATTGATCTGTCTCCCCTCGCCCGCCGCCTGGCCGGCACGCCGCTGGCCGACTGGGCCAACACCCTGCAAGCGCAACTCGACGTGAAAATGGAGAAGGGCCACGGTGACCTGGAGCGCTGGCAAAGCGCGCTGGACGCCTTGCCGAAGATCCAGCCAAGCGAAGTCGATTTGCTCAACGGCCTGAAGCTGGACACCGATTGCGACGATGCAACTCGCGCGCAAATGCGCACGGCCCTGATGGGCCTTTCACCATGGCGCAAAGGGCCGTTCGACCTGTTCGGCGTGCACGTCGACACCGAATGGCGTTCGGACTGGAAATGGTCGCGGGTCGCCCCGCACCTGGACCTTGTGGGCAAACGCATCCTCGATGTCGGCTGCGGCAATGGCTACTACATGTGGCGCATGCTCGGCGCCGGGGCCGACAGTGTCATCGGCGTCGACCCCAACTGGCTGTTCTTCTGCCAGTTCCAGGCCGTGCAGCGCTACCTGTCCGAGCCCAATGCCTGGCACCTGCCGTTCCCGTTCGAAGACTTGCCAGCGAACCTGGAAGGCTTCGACACGGTGTTCTCCATGGGCGTGTTCTACCATCGCCGCTCGCCGATCGAGCATTTGCTGGCGCTCAAGGATTGCCTGGTCAAGGGCGGGGAACTGGTGCTCGAAACCCTGGTGATCGAGGGCAACGAGCAGCAGGTACTGGTGCCGGAAGACCGTTACGCGCAGATGCGCAACGTCTGGTTCCTGCCTTCGGTTCCAGCATTGATGCTGTGGCTGCGCCGCGCCGGGTTCAGCGACGTGCGCTGCGTGGATGTCAGCGTGACCAGCATCGAGGAACAACGCGCCACCGAGTGGATGAAGTATCAGTCGCTGAGCGACTTCCTCGACCCGGATGACCACGGCAAGACCATCGAAGGCCTGCCAGCGCCGATGCGCGCGGTGATTGTGGCCAGGAAGTAACCCGATCTTCCTGACACAAAAAAACCTGTGGGAGCGGGCTTGCCCGCGATAGCGGACTAACATTCAACATCTTCGTTGACTGAAAGGGCCTCATCGCGGGCAAGCCCGCTCCCACAGGGTTAGTAGTTATTCTGAAGATTTAGCTCTGCGGGCCTTGAAGAACTCGCTCAACACCGTCCCGCACTCCTCGGCCAGGACTCCGCCTTCGTACAGCACCCGGTGATTCAAAAAGCCCTGGGTGAAAAACTGCCCCTGGCTCTGCACGATCCCGGCCTTGGGCTCCAATGCGCCGTATACCACCCGAGCGATGCGCGAGTGGACGATCAGCCCGGCGCACATGCTGCACGGCTCCAGCGTCACATAGAGCGTGCTGCCGGGCAGGCGGTAGTTGTTCAGGGCCTGGGCGGCGGCGCGGATCGCGACCATTTCGGCGTGGGCGCTGGGATCGCTGCCACTGATCGGGCAGTTGAAGCCGCGCCCGATGATCTCCCCGTCCTGCACCAGCACCGCACCCACCGGCACCTCGCCGAGGGCCGCACCCTGGGCCGCCAGCAGCAGGGCTTCACGCATGAAGTGCTGGTCACGGCTGCGGTCGATAATTGCGCTCGGGCGAATCTGGCGCATCACTTCACCTCGATCGCGGCCATCAGGCCGGTTTCCATGTGGTCGATCACATGGCAATGGAACATCCACACCCCAGGGTTATCCGCCACCAGCGCCACTTGCGCGCGCTCGTTCTTGCCCAACAGGTAAGTGTCGGTGAAGTACGGGATCACCTTGTGCCGGTTCGAGGCAATGACCTTGAAGCTCATGCCGTGCAGGTGGATCGGGTGCTGGTACTGGGTCATGTTCTTCAATTCGAATATGTAGCTTTGGCCTAGCTTGAGCGTAGCAATCGGTCGGTCGGCGCAGGTCTTGTCGGTGATGTCCCAGGCCTGGCCGTTGATCTGCCACAGGCTGGGGGGCTTGCCGTTTTCGACATTGACCGAGACCGAACCGACCCACTCGAAGTTAAAGTTGAGCTTCTGCGCAGTGGCCATGTCCGGCTCGGCAACCGGGTTGGCGGGCAGCGCCGGTGGCCACTCACCCGGTGCATCCGTGTTGGCCACCGAACGCAGGGTGCCCAGGCGCACCGGGCCGTTACGCAGGGACAACTCAGTGCCCGCTGGCGGCGCCTTGATCGCCAGGCAGATGCGCATGCCCGGACCGAGCCAGTACTCCTTGCCCAGCGGCCGCGGCTGTACCGGGTTGCCATCCAGCGCGTAGATCTGCGCCTCGACCCCGGGAATGTTGATGCGATAGGTCAGGGTGTTATCGAGGTTGAGCAGGCGCACGCGAGTGATCTGCCCGGCAGGCAAGTCGATGACGGGCAACGGCACGCCGTTGATGGTCGACAGGCGCCCCGCTGTACCGCCACGGGCCGCTTCCCGGGGGATGCTGAACTCGACAAAGTTGCCTTGTTCATCGATGTGCCAGTTTTTCAGGCTCAGGGTTTGTTCGTACTTGAAGCCGGTGGGCTCGCGCTCCTCGACAATCAACGGCCCGACCAGGCCGCGACCCAGCTCCTCGCTGCTGCTGACGTGCGGGTGGTACCAGTAGCTGCCGGCATCCGGCACGCGGAACTTGTAGTCGAAATACTCGCCCGGCAGCACCGGAAGTTGCGAGACGTAGGGCACGCCATCCATCTCCAGAGGCAGGCGGATGCCGTGCCAGTGAATGGTGGTCGCCACCGGCAGGTGGTTGATGAAACGCACCCGCAGCCACTCGCCCTGGCGCACCCGCAACTCGGTCCCTGGCGCCGAAGGGCCAAAGGCCCAGGCCTGGGTCTTGTGCCCGGGTACCAGCTCCACGTCCAGCGGCGCGGCAATCAGCTCGTAGTCATGCCCGGCATTGGCATCCGCCACTTTCCCCAGCCAGTAACGCGATGCACCACCGGCCCCGACGCCAACCACTGCCAGACCGGCCAGACCACCGAGTATTTGTCGACGGGTAAAGGACATGGACTCAACTACCTCACGTATCTGCCGCAGGCCCAGGGCCCGCAAAAGGCGAATACGATACACCCGCAATTGTGAAAGAAACAGCAAAGCGGACGTGACCACGGGACGCAGGCAAATCAGACGAGCGCCCCCCACAACGCAAAAAGGCCGCATGAACACCAGGTTCACACGGCCTTTTTCGATACCGGCGATCAAGCCATCAAGGCTTGCGCGGGATCATTCCCACTCAATGGTCGCTGGCGGCTTGCTCGACACGTCGTAGGTGACGCGGGAGATGCCTTCGATTTCATTGATGATGCGGCCGCTGACGGTTTCCAGCAGTTCGTAAGGCAGGTGTGCCCAACGCGCGGTCATGAAGTCGATGGTTTCCACGGCACGCAGGGCCACGACCCAGGCGTAACGACGGCCATCGCCAACCACGCCAACCGATTTCACCGGCTGGAACACTACGAACGCCTGGCTGACCTTGTGGTACCAGTCGGCCTTGCGCAGTTCTTCGATGAAGATGTGGTCGGCACGACGCAGCAGGTCAGCGTATTCCTTCTTCACTTCGCCGAGGATCCGCACGCCCAGGCCCGGGCCCGGGAACGGGTGGCGATAGACCATGTCGTACGGCAGGCCCAGTTCCAGACCCAGACGACGGACTTCGTCCTTGAACAGCTCGCGCAGGGGTTCCACCAGCTTGAGGTTCATTTCTTCCGGCAGGCCACCCACGTTGTGGTGCGACTTGATCACGTGGGCCTTGCCGCTCTTGGCGCCAGCCGACTCGATCACGTCCGGGTAGATGGTGCCCTGGGCCAGGTACTTGATGTTGTCCAGATTGTTGGACTGGGCATCAAACACGTCGATGAAGGTACGGCCGATGATCTTGCGCTTCTTCTCTGGGTCGCTTTCGCCAGCCAGGTTGTTGAGGAACTGCTCTTCGGCGTTGGCACGGATCACCTTGACGCCCATGTTCTCGGCGAACATGGCCATCACTTGCTCGCCTTCGTGCAGGCGCAGCAGGCCGTTGTCGACGAAGACGCAGGTCAACTGGTCGCCGATGGCCTTGTGCAACAGCGCGGCAACGACCGAGGAATCGACACCGCCAGACAGGCCCAGCAGCACGTTGTCGGTACCCACTTGGGCACGGATGTTGGCGATGGCGTCTTCGGCGATCTTCGACGGCGTCCACAGGGCTTCGCAACCGCAGATGTCGAGGATGAAGCGCGACAGGATGCGCCCGCCCTGCTTGGTGTGGGTCACTTCCGGGTGGAACTGCACGCCGTAGTAGCCGCGTTCGTCGTTGAACATGCCGGCGATCGGGCAGCTCGGGGTGCTGGCCAGGATGTGGAAGTCTTCCGGCATCTTGGTGACCTTGTCACCGTGGCTCATCCACACGTCGAGGCCGAACAGGCCGTCGGCGTCGATGTGGTCTTCGATGCCGTCGAGCAGGCGGCTCTTGCCGACCACGTCAACGCGGGCATAACCGAACTCACGCAGCTCGGAACCTTCGACCTTGCCACCCAGCTGTTCAGCCATGGTCTGCATGCCGTAGCAGATACCGAAGACCGGCACGCCCAGGTCAAACACCGCTTGCGGGCAGCGCGGGCTGTCGGCGACGTGCACGGACTCGGGGCCGCCGGCGAGGATGACGCCTTTGGGAGCGAACTCGCGAATCGCTTCATCGTCCATGTCGAACGGGTGCAGTTCGCAGTACACGCCGATCTCACGCACGCGGCGGGCGATCAGTTGGGTGTACTGGGAACCGAAGTCGAGGATCAGGATGCGGTGAGCGTGAATGTCGAGGGCCATGATTCAGTCTCGTCTTAGTAATTCAGAAACAGTCTTGATTCAGAAACAACTCGGGGCTGAATAAAACAGCCCCGGTTGCTTGATGATTTGCCTGAAGCCTCAACCTACGCGGTAGTTTGGCGCTTCTTTGGTGATCTGCACGTCATGAACGTGGGATTCGGCCATGCCGGCACCGGTGATCCGCACGAACTCAGGCTTGGTGCGCATTTCTTCGATGTCGGCGCTGCCGGTGTAGCCCATCGAGGAACGCAGACCGCCCATCAGTTGGTGAATGATCGCGCTCAGGGTGCCCTTGTAAGGAACACGGCCCTCGATCCCTTCCGGAACCAGTTTCTCGGCGCCTGCCGAGGAGTCCTGGAAGTAACGGTCGGAGGAGCCTTGCGCCTGGGACATGGCGCCCAGCGAACCCATGCCGCGATAAGCCTTGTACGAACGGCCCTGGTACAGTTCGATCTCGCCTGGCGCTTCTTCAGTACCGGCGAACATCGAGCCCATCATCACGCAGGACGCACCGGCCACGATGGCCTTGGACAGGTCACCGGAGAAACGGATGCCGCCATCGGCGATCAACGGCACGCCAGTGCCTTCAAGGGCAGCGGCAACGTTGGCGATGGCGCTGATTTGCGGCACGCCGACACCCGCGACGATACGGGTGGTGCAGATCGAGCCAGGGCCGATACCGACCTTGACCGCATCCGCGCCCGCTTCGGCCAGGGCCTTGGCAGCAGCGCCGGTGGCGATGTTGCCGCCGATCACCTGGACTTGCGGGAAGTTCTGCTTGACCCAACGCACGCGGTCGATCACGCCTTTGGAGTGACCGTGGGCAGTGTCGACCACCACCACGTCAACGCCGGCGTTGACCAGGGCCGCGACGCGATCACCGGTGTCTTTGCCGGTACCGACGGCAGCGCCCACACGCAGACGACCTTGATCGTCCTTGCTGGCCAGCGGGTAAGCCTTGGCTTTTTCGATGTCGTTGACGGTCATCATGCCTTTGAGGGCAAACTTGTCGTCGACGATCAACACGCGCTCGATGCGGTGCTTGTGCAGCAGTTCGCGCACGTCGTTCTTGTCGGCGCCTTCCTTGACCGTGACCAGGCGCTCTTTAGGCGTCATCACTTCACGGACAGTGGCTTCCATACGGTTTTCGAAACGGACGTCGCGGGAGGTGACGATGCCGACCAGGTCGCCATCGTGCAGCACAGGAACACCGGAGATGTTATGCAGGCCGGTCAGTTCGAGCAGTTCGCGAACGGTGGCGTCAGCCTCGATGGTGATCGGGTCCTTGACCACACCGGCTTCGTAACGCTTGACCTTGCGCACTTCGGCAGCTTGCTGCTCGATGGTCATGTTCTTGTGGATAATGCCGATGCCACCTTCCTGAGCCATGGCGATTGCCAGACGGGCTTCAGTGACGGTGTCCATGGCGGCGGAAACCAGTGGGATATTCAGCTCGATGCCACGGGTAAGGCGGGTCTTCAAACTGACTTCATTAGGCAGTACTTCGGAATAACCGGGCACTAAAAGAATGTCGTCGAAGGTCAGAGCTTCTTGGCTGATACGCAGCATCGCGGGGGCTCCCGAGCGGGAAATTGGAAGCGCGACATTATAGTCAGACACCCCCTCAGGTTCAATGTAAAACTCTGTCTATTATCGACGCGGTGATCGACGGGGGTTGTTGTCGCCTACAACTCGACCTTGACCCAACTGACCGGCAAGTCCAGCCACTCGGCAAATTCGTCGATAAAGCTCTGCTTGAACCCGGCCTCGGCCCAGTTGTTGAAGATAAAGCCCAGGTTGGAAAACCCGCACTCCTGCAAGAACAGAAAACCATTGATGTCGTCTTCATGCCCGCACTCGGGGCAGATGAAGTTGTCGGTGCGCCCGGGCATCCAGTCTTCCAGGCTGTCGAACAGCGCCTCGCCGACTTCCTTGCGGCACTCGGCGCAGCCGGCCTCCTCGAGAAACCCTTTGGCGGGGGTATAGATGCAACGCTTGGTGACGATCTCCAGGCCGTTGATCGGCTCACCGAACGGCAGCGCCTGCGGGTGCAGCACCACGTCGCGCGCGCCGGGGGCAATGGCGTGGGCCATGCGATTGCCAGTGCGCCCGCAGGTTGTGAGTTGTTCTTCGATGATGTTCTTGCGCACCAGCCACCGCACAATCGCCCGCGCCCGGGGTTCGTGCACCGGCAGGGTGGAGATTTTCGGGACGAGGATGCTTTGCGAGTTCATGACGAGTCCTGCTGTATGGCTACTGCCGCCATCGCGGGCGAGCCCGCTCCCACAGGTGATCGAGTCTGATGTGGGAGCGGGCTTGCCCGCGATGGCGCCTTAAAGGCCGGCAGCTTAATCCCTGACAGACTCAGGTCAAGTGCTGAAGTAGCGGGTCAGCAAGGCAATCCCGCTGGCCAGCACCAGCCAGGTGACCAACCGCACGAAGGCCTCGCGAGACAACTTCAGGGCCAGGCGCCGGCCGATCCACAATCCCAGCGCCATGGCCGGCAACAGACACAGGGCCAACAGTAACAAGGGTAGCTCGGCGTAGACCCCGGCGATCAGGAACAGGCTCAAGCGCACTAGGGTGCTGCAACTGATCAAGGCACTTTGCGTGGCGCGGGCGGCGTCCTTGGACAGGCGGCTGTTGAGATAAATCGCATACAAAAAGCCGCCACTGCCGAACAACGCGCCAAACAAGCCACCGACCGTGCCCATGGGAATCGCCCAACCGACGGCCAACTGCGCCGGGCGTACCTTCACCCATAGGCTGTACATGGCGTAGGCCGTGATGAACAGGCCCATCAATAGCAACAACAGGTCAGACTTGAGGTTCAGCAGGAAGATCACCCCCAGAGTGCAGCCCAGCGCCATGCACGGCAGCAGGCGCAACAACTCCGGCCTGGCCACATCACGGCGCGAGGGCAGCAGGTTGCCGAACGCGGCGACAAAATCCAGCAGGACCAGCAAGGGCACGATTTTCGACAGCGGCAGGAACAGGATCAGGATCGGCCCCGCCACCAGGGCCGTGCCAAAACCGGCAATGCCAAACACGATATAGGCCAGGCTGATTGCCAGGGCGATGATCAGCCAGTCCGTGGCGCCGAATGGCCATTGCTGCAATAACTCGATCAGGTTCATCAGGGCTTTCCTTAATTTGGCGCTGATCACTTTAGCCAGCGTGGAGCATTGCGACTAATATCTTCCTGACCCTCAACCAATCTCAAAAAGGCATAGCTTGTGCTTTCGACCCGTCAACTGCGTTACTTCGTGGAAATCGCCGAGTGCGGCAGTTTCAGTGCCGCCGCCGAACGCCTGTTCATCGCCCAATCAGCCCTGAGCCGGCAGATCAAGGACATGGAGAGCCGCCTGCAGACCCCGCTATTCGAGCGCACGGCGCGTCAGCCACGGCTCACCGCCGCCGGCCAGGCTTTCCTGCCTCGGGCCGCAAGCCTGCTGAGTGAACTGCTCAAGGCCAGTGAGATGGCGACGCAAGTCGGCAATGGCCAACTCGGCACCTTGCGCCTGAGTCACTCCAGCACCGTCCCCATGAGTGGCCGGGTGCTGCGCGGCATCAGCGCTTACCTGGAGCAGCAGGTGGACGTGTCGATGGACATCGTCAAGCTGTCCTCCGAGGCCCAGTTGCAGGAACTCGCCGAGGGCCGCCTGGACGTTGGCCTGCTGCGCCTGCCCGTGCTGCGCCAGCGCGAAGGGGTGCAGATCATCGAGCTGTACCGCGAACGCTTGCTGCTGGCGGTGCCGCCTGGGCATGCACTGGCGCGCAATACACCCGAACAAGGCATCGAGCTGGGGCAACTGAGGGAGTTGCCGTTCATCTCCATTCCGCACCCGCAACGCGGCGGCTTGAGTTACCTGTCCGCCGAGCTGTGCATGCGCCAGGGTTTCTTTCCCAAGGCCGCGCGGGTGGTGTCGCGCAAAACCACCCAGTTGCAACTGATCCAGGCCGGGTTCGGCATTGCCCTGCTCCCCGAATCGATGCAGGACATCGCGCCGCCGGACATTCACTTCCTGCCCTTGGCCGACCCGGATTGCTATAGCAGCGTCGCCCTCGCCTGCCGGCAAGATCCCAGCGCGCTGGTCGAGCAATTCGTTGAACACATCAGCCGGCCGACGTAGGGGGATCGTGCATTGCGCGGGAGATTGGCTTTATCATGCGCCCCATGATTAAAGATCCCTTTGCAAGACTCGGCCTGGACCGCGAAGTCCTCACCGTCAGCCAACTCAACGGCCGCGCGCGGGTGCTGCTCGAAGACGTGTTCAGCAACATCTGGGTCGAAGGCGAAATCTCCAACCTCGCCCGCCCGGCGTCCGGTCATGTGTATTTCACCCTCAAGGACAGCGGCGCCCAGGTGCGTTGCGCGCTGTTCCGGCAGAACGCCGCACGGGTGCGCCAGGCTCTCAAGGATGGCCTCGCCGTCAAGGTGCGGGGCAAGGTCTCGCTGTTTGAAGGACGCGGCGACTACCAGCTGATTCTCGATACTGTCGAGCCCGCTGGCGAAGGTGCACTGCGCCTGGCATTCGATGCACTGAAGGAAAAGCTCAGCGCCGAAGGCCTGTTCAGCGCCGAGCGCAAAGTGCCGCTGCCGGCCCATCCGCAGCGCATTGGTATTATCAGTTCGCCCACCGGCGCGGTGATCCGCGACATCATCAGCGTGTTTCGCCGCCGTGCGCCTCAGGTGTCGCTGACCTTGATCCCTACCGCCGTGCAAGGCCGCGAGGCCACTGCGCAGATTGTCCGCGCCCTGCAACTGGCCGACGCCAGGGGTTTTGACGCCTTGATCCTGGCCCGGGGCGGCGGCTCGCTGGAAGACCTCTGGTGCTTCAACGAAGAAGCCGTGGCCCGTGCCGTGGATGCCTGCGTCACGCCAATCGTCAGCGCCGTCGGGCATGAGACCGATGTGTCGATCAGCGACTTTGTGGCGGACGTCCGCGCGCCCACGCCGTCGGCCGCCGCCGAACTGCTGGCACCGGACTCCAGCGACCTGCTGCACCGGGTCGAAAGCCTGCATCGGCGCCTGGTGATGCGCATACGCGACCGCCTGATGCGCGATCGCTTGCGCCTGGAAGGCATGTCCCGCCGCCTGCGCCATCCGGGTGAACGCCTGCGCCAACAAGCACAACGCCTCGATGATCTGGACATGCGCCTGCGTCGAGCCTTCGAGCGCAGCCTCAACACCCGCCGCGAACGCTTGATCCGCCTGGAAACCCGCCTCGCCGGGCAACATCCGGGGCGGCAACTGGCGTTGCTGCGCCAGCGCCTGGATAGTTTTGCCGAACGTTTGCCCCGGGCCATGCGTGAAGGGCTCAAATCCCGGCGCCTGCAGTTGCAAAGTCAAGTCCAGACCCTGCAGGTGGTCAGCCCGCTCGCGACACTGGCCCGTGGCTACAGCATTTTGCTCGATGAACGTGGCAATGCGATCCGCAGCGCCGGACAAACCCATACCGGCCAGCGCCTGACAGCCAAGCTGGGCGAAGGCCAATTGCAGGTCCGGGTCGAAGACAATCACCTGACACCCGTCACCCTTTCTCTACTGGATTGATCGATGCCGCGTTTTTTTGCTCCGCTGCTGCTGTTATGCCTGACCTTCAACGCCCACGCCGACAGTTACATCACCCGCCTGCTGAACAAGCCGGTGCCGGGTGGTGTGGCAGTGGTCGACCTCGGTTCTGCGGCGCAGGCGCCCAAAGCCAGCTACCAGGGCAAGCCGGTGCTGGTGGTCAAGGAACAGAACAACTGGCTGGCGATTGTCGGCGTGCCCCTGACCGTCAAGCCGGGCACCCAGCAAATCAGCAGCGCGGGACGCAACTTGAGCTTCGCGGTGGGTAACAAGAAATACCCGGAACAACGCATCACCCTGAAAAACACCCAACAGGTCAACCCCAACCCGGCCAACCTCAAGCGCATCGAGAGCGAGCTGGCCGTGCAGATCCAGGCTTACCGCACTTTCAGCCCCAATACCCCGAGCAACCTGCTGCTGGACAAACCGGTCAACGGGCCACTGTCGAGCAAGTTCGGCGTGCGCCGTTTCTTCAACGGTGAAGAGCGCAATCCCCACTCGGGCCTGGACTTCGCCGTACCCGCCGGGACCCCGATCAAGACCCCGGCCAATGGCAAGGTGATCCTGGTCGGTAACTACTTCTTCAACGGCAATACCGTGTTCGTCGACCACGGCCAGGGCTTCATCAGCATGTTCTGCCACATGTCGAAGATCGACGTGAAGCTCGGCCAGACGCTGGCACGTGGTGCCGTGGTCGGCAAGGTCGGCGCCACCGGCCGCGCGACCGGTCCGCACATGCACTGGAATATCAGCCTGAACGATGCGCGGGTTGACCCGGCGATTTTCATTGGGGCATTCCAGCCCTGATGGATTGGCGAGGCTGGCGGCCTCATCGCCAGCCTTCAATTGCGCATTGCTCCACCCCTACGCAAACATCCAGATAATTATCAAAGCAGCCCGCAATAAAATCTCGATAAAAGTAACTTTTCGAGTATTCCTATCAAAGTTTTTCGACTGCTTGCCATCTTTTCCCGGCGCGGTTAGGGTTGAAAGCATGAAAACCTCTCACACCCTCATTCAGCTTCGCCAGCACCGCAGCCTGTGCCTCGTCAGCGCACGACTGCCAGGCTGAATCGCAGCGCCTCGCCCCTAGATTTATCCAACGCAACAGTGATCCACCGGCAGGCCGCCTCTTTTCGGCCAACAACAGAATAAGGACTCCCAGATGAGCATGCTCAAAGACCCGTCTTCGAAATACCGCGCGTTCCCGACCATCGACATTCCAGATCGCACCTGGCCGTCGAAGACCATCACGTCCGCGCCGATCTGGTGCAGCTCCGACTTGCGCGATGGCAACCAGTCGCTGATCGAGCCGATGGATGCGGTGAAAAAGCTGCGCTTCTGGAAAACCCTGGTTCAGGTGGGCGTGAAGGAAATCGAAGCGTCCTTCCCGGCCGCTTCGCAAACCGATTTCGACTTCGTGCGGACCTTGATCGAAGACGGCCACATCCCTGACGACACCACCATCCAGGTGTTGACCCAGGGTCGTGAAGACCTGATCGCCCGCACCTTCGAATCCCTGCGCGGAGCGAAAAAGGCCATCGTTCACCTCTACAACGCCACCTCCCCGTCCTTCCGCCGGATCGTCTTCAACCAGGACAAGGACGGCATCAAGGAAATCGCGGTCAGCGCCGCCAAGCTGTTCGTCAAGTACGCCGCGCAGCAGCCGGAGACCGAGTGGACGTTCGAATACTCGCCAGAGACCTTCAGCGCCACTGAGCTGGAGTTCGCCAAGGAAGTCTGTGACGCGGTGATCGAGGTCTGGAACCCGACGCCGGAACACAAGATGATCCTCAACCTGCCTGCGACCGTCGAGTGTGCCACGCCGAACATCTATGCCGACCAGATCGAGTGGTTCGGCCGCCACATCAACCGTCGTGACAGCGTGCTCATCAGCCTGCACACCCACAACGACCGTGGCACTGGTGTTGCTGCCACCGAGCTGGGCCTGATGGCTGGCGCCGACCGTGTCGAAGGCTGCCTGTTCGGCAACGGCGAGCGCACCGGCAACGTCGACCTGGTCACCGTGGCCTTGAACCTCTACACCCAGGGCGTGAACCCTGAGCTGGACTTCTCCGACATCGACGGCGTGCGTAAAGTCGTCGAAGAGTGCAACCAGATTGCCGTGCACCCACGTCACCCTTATGTCGGCGACCTGGTGCACACCGCGTTCTCCGGCTCCCACCAGGACGCCATCCGCAAGGGCTTCGCCCAGCAGCAGGCGGACGCCCTGTGGGAAGTGCCGTACTTGCCGATCGACCCGGCCGACATCGGGCGCAGCTACGAGGCGGTGATCCGCGTCAACAGCCAGTCCGGCAAAGGCGGGATTGCCTACCTGCTGGAACAGGAATACGGCATCAACTTGCCGCGCCGCATGCAGATCGAGTTCAGCCAGGTGGTGCAACGCGAGACCGATCGCCTGGGCCTCGAGATGAGCGCACAACAGATCCACGCCTTGCTGCACAGCGAGTACTTGCAGGCCAACACCCCGTACGCGCTGGTCAGCCATCGCCTGCAGGAAGAAAACGGCCACAGCGCCGTGGAAGTGGAAGTATCGAGCAAGGGCCAGGGCGAAACCAACCTGCACTGGCGCGGCAAGGGCAATGGCGCCCTGGAAGCCCTGGTGGCCGGTTTGCCGATCCCGGTGGAGATCATGGACTACAACGAACACGCCATCGGCGCGGGGACCAATGCCAAGGCCGCGGCCTACATTGAACTGCGAGTCAACGGCGAACGCGCAGTGCATGGCGTGGGCATCGATGAAAACATCACCACCGCCAGCTTCAAGGCCCTGTTCAGCGCGCTGAACCGCTCCCTGAGCCAGCCACAGGCCAAAGCGGCTTAAGCCTACGCTGCAATGCAAAAGGCCCCGAATTTCGGGGCCTTTTTGTTTGTCCTTGAGGGCCTCATCGCGGGCAAGCCCGCTCCCACAGAGGGTGTGCAATCCATTGTGGGAGCGGGCTTGCCCGCGATGAGGCCAGATCAGACGATGCGAAATTCAGGTGAACTCGAAGGTATCGGCATCCAGGTTCGCCGGGAACCGCGTGCGGTAGGCGGCCAGTTCGGCCGCGTCGAGCACCACCTGGAACACCCCGTCCGCCTCGCCAGCGCTGAGCAGGGTCTCGCCCTGGAAGTCCAGCACCTGGCTGTCGCCGGTATAGGCAAAGCCCTTGCCATCGGTACCCACCCGGTTCACCGCGGCGACGTAACACAGGTTCTCGATGGCCCGGGCCGGCAGCAGGCGATTCCAGTGCTGGCGGCGCGCGCCCGGCCAGTTGGCGGTGTACAGCAGCAGGTCAGTGTCCTGGGGATCGCGGCTCCACACCGGGAAGCGCAGGTCGTAGCAAATCAGCGGGCGTATGCGCCACCCCTTGAGTTCGAACTGCACTTGGCGCTCGCCAGGCGTGAAGTGATTGTGTTCGCCCGCCATGCGGAACAGGTGACGCTTGTCGTAATGCCAGACTTCGCCATCGGGTCGCGCCCACAGCAGGCGGTTGCGGTGGCTGCCATCGGCGGCCTGGACGATGATGCTGCCGGTGATCACCGCATCCAGCTTCGCCGCCTGGGTCCGCAGCCATTTGCTGGTCGGGCCGTTTTCCGCTTCGGCGAGGGTGGCCGACTCCATGGAGAAACCCGTGGTGAACATCTCCGGCAGGATGATCAGGTCCGCGCCGCGCGCCTGCTCCAGCAACAGTTCGAAGTGCTCGAGATTGGCCTGGCGGTCGTGCCAGGCCAGGGTGGTCTGGATCAGCGCCAGGTTGAGGTTGGGCAGGTTGCTCAGATCACGCATAATTTTTCCGCCGCCTCACGCAGCGTCTCCTCTCGCTTGGCAAAACACAGGCGCACCAGGCGCTGTTCCTGCGGTGGGTTCTGGTAGAACACTGACACCGGAATCGCCGCCACGCCGTGCTCACGGGTCATCCAGACAGCCATGTCGACATCGTTCAGGTCCGGACGGATCTGCGAGTAATCGACCAGTTGGAAATACGTCCCGGTGACCCGGGTAAAGCTGAATCGCGATGGCTGCAACAGATCGCAGAACAGGTCACGCTTGGCCTGATAGAACGCCGGCAGTTGTTCGACGTGCTCCGGATGGGCCGCCATATAGTCGGCCAGCGCGTACTGCAACGGGGTCACGCCGCAAAAGCTGACGTACTGGTGCACCTTGCGCAGCTCTGCCGTGAGGGCCGGTGGCGCCACTACGTAGCCGGTCTTCCAGCCGGTGACGTGGTAGGTCTTGCCGAACGAACTGACCACAAAGGCGCGTTGATACAGCTCTTCATGGGCCAGCACGCTGACATGGGGTACGCCGTCATAAACGAGGTGCTCATAGACCTCGTCGCTGACCAGGTAGATGTCGCGGTCACGGATCAACTCGGCCAGTTGCTCCAGCTCGGCACGGGAAATCAGCGCGCCACTGGGGTTGTGCGGCGAGTTGAGGATGATCATCCGCGTGCGCGGGCTGAGCGCATCCTTAAGAGCCTGGAAGTCGATCGAGAAATCCTTCGCTGCCAGCTGCACATGCACGCAGCGCCCGCCTGCCAGGGCCACCGAGGGCTCGTAGCTGTCATAGGCGGGGTCAAAGACGATGACCTCGTCACCGCTGTGGATCACCGCCTGGATCGCGCAGAAGATCGCCTGGGTGGCACCCGGGGTGATCGTCACCTCATCCTCGGCATCGACGCTGACCCCATAGCTGCGGGCGATCTTGGCCGCCACCTGTTGGCGCAATGCCGGCAGGCCGGTCATGGGGCAATACTGGTTGTGCCCATTGGCAACATGCCACCCCAGCGCATCGCGCAGGGCTTGCGGGCCATCGAAATCGGGGAAACCCTGGGACAGGTTGAGCGCGCCGCTCGAAGCCGCGAGCTGGGACATTTGGGTGAAGATAGTGATGCCGACATTCGGCAGCTTGCTGGTGATCATCAGTGGGCCCCTGCTGGTGAGCCATGAGTTTCAAGCGACAAGCGGCAAGTGGTCAAGCCTCAACCCAGCAGATGCAAAAAAGGGTCCTGAAGAGGACCCTTTTTCTGGTTTGAGCTACAAGCTACAAGCTCATCACTCGAAGCGGCTCACTTTTTATCGCGGCGCTTCTTGTCGGCTTTCTTGTGGTGCGACATCAAACGACGCTTCTTGTTGACCTGGCGGTCGGTGAGCGTGTTCTTCTTCGCCTCATACGGGTTCTCGCCACCCTTGAACTCGATGCGGATCGGCGTACCGACCAGCTTCAGTACACGGCGGTAAGTGTTTTCCAGGTAACGCACGTAGGAGTTCGGAACCTTCTCGACCTGGTTACCGTGGATCACGATCAGCGGCGGGTTGGCACCACCCAAGTGGGCATAGCGCAGCTTGATCCGGCGGTTGTTGACCATCGGCGGCGCATGCTCGCCCACGGCGTCTTCGAGGATCTGGGTCAGGCGGTTGGTCGGCCAGCGAGTGATCGCCGACTTGAACGAGTTCTGTACCGACTGGTACAGGTTGCCCACGCCAGTGCCGTGCAAGGCCGAGATGAAGTGGATGTCGGCGAAGTCGACGAAGAACAACCGACGCTCCAGCTCGATCTTCACGAAGTCGCGTTCCGACGACGTCATGCCGTCCCACTTGTTCAGTGCGATAACGATGGCGCGACCGGCTTCCAGGGCAAAGCCCAGCAGGTTCAGGTCGTGGTCGACCACGCCTTCACGGGCGTCCATCACAAAGATCACCACGTTGGCGTCTTTGATTGCTTGCAGGGTCTTGACCACCGAGAACTTTTCGACTTCCTCGTTGATCTTGCCGCGCTTGCGCACACCCGCGGTGTCGATCAGCGTGTACTTCTCGTCGTTACGCTCGAACGGGATGTAGATGCTGTCGCGAGTGGTGCCGGGTTCGTCATAGACGATCACCCGGTCTTCACCGAGCATGCGGTTGACCAGGGTCGACTTGCCGACGTTCGGCCGGCCGATGATAGCGATCTTGATGCCGTCTTTTTCGCTTGGACCAGGAATCCGTACCGCTTCTTCGCCTTCGGCGACGTTGGCGTTCAGATCCTCTTCTTCGGTGTCACGCGGGAAATCGGCGAGGGCGGCTTCCAGCAGGGTGTTGACACCGCGACCTTGTGCACCGGCAACGCCAATGGCGTGGCCCATGCCCAGGGGGGCAAATTCAGCGCGGGCCATTTCCGGATCGATGTTGTCGATCTTGTTGGCAACCAGCAGGGAGCGTTTGTTGCGCTTGCGCAAGTGCTCGGCAATCATCTGGTCAGCGGCGGTGAAGCCCGCCTTGGCGTCTACCAGGAACAGAACGACATCGGCTTCTTCGATGGCCAGCAGCGACTGCTCGGCCATCTTTTCGTCCATGCCGTGTTCGTCACCGGAAATACCACCGGTGTCGACCAGGATATAGGAGCGCCCTTGCCACTTTGCCTCACCGTATTGGCGATCACGGGTCAGACCGGAAAGGTCGCCGACAATAGCGTCGCGGCTTTTGGTCAGGCGGTTGAACATGGTGGATTTGCCGACGTTCGGTCGGCCCACCAGGGCGATTACGGGAACCATGCGGCTCTCCACTTCGTTATTTCAGAAAATACAAAAGCCGCTGCGAGGCAGCGGCTGGTGCTCGTGTAGGAGCGAGCTTGCTCGCGAAGAACGTCACCACACCGCGTTTATCCAGACTGCACGCGTTATCGTTGACGTCCATCGCGAGCAAGCTCGCTCCTACCTATAGGTCCAGCATAGTTCTTACTTGATGGTCAGCGCTTCCAGTTTGCCGCTGTTGCCATACACATAAATCGTGTCACCCACCACCAGCGGACGGGCACGAAGGCCGTCGCTGTCGATGCGTTCACGGCCGACGAAACGGCCATCCACCTGACTCAACAGGTGCAGGTAACCTTCCAGGTCACCGACTGCAACGTAGCTGGAGAACACTTCCGGGGCCGACAGTTGACGACGGGCCAGCGAATCGTTGCTCCACAAGGCTGTGGTGGAACGTTCGTCGACGCCTTCAACGGTACCCGAAGACAGACTCACATAAACGTTGCCGAAACCTTGAGCGACACCGGCGTAGCTGGAAGCATCACGCTGCCACAATTGACGACCGCTCTCCAGGTCCAGTGCCGCAACGCGACCCTGGTAGCTGGCGACATACAGGGTACCGCCGGACAACAGCAGGCCACCGTCGATGTCGACTACACGATCCAACTCGGAACGGCCCTGCGGGATCGCTACACGCGTTTCCCACATCGGCACGCCGTTGTTGATGTTCAGCGCCACCACTTTACCGGTCGACAGACCGGCCAGCGCCAGGCGGTTGGTCACGATCGGCGCACTGGTGCCGCGCAGGGTCAAGACCGCCGGGGTGCTGTCGTACAACCAACGCTGGTTGCCAGTGGCGGCGTCCAGACCGATCAGCCGATCGTCCTGGGTTTGCACCACGACCACATCACCGTTGTTGGCAGGCGGGGCCAGCACTTCGCTGGTGACCCGGGCACGCCACTTCTCTTCACCGTTGATGGCATCCAGGGCAATGACTTCACCCTTGAGGGTACCGACCATGACCAGCCCGTAACCCACGCCGACGGCGCCGGAAACCGGCAGCTCGAGGTCTTTCTCCCACTTGACGTCACCGTTACCGCGATCCATCGCCATGACCGTGCCATTCACGTCACCGGCATAGATGGTGTCGCCGTCGATGGCCGGCACCAGCATGTTGTAGGTTTCGCCCTGACCGTCACCGATCGAACGACTCCACTGCTTTTGCAGGACCACTTCTTCCTTGAAGTCGACCAGTTCGGCCGGTGGCAGTTCTTTTTTGCTGTTGCTGCTGCAACCCGCGGCCAGGACGGCCAGAGCCAGCAATGCTGCATGTTTCCAACGAATCACGTCACGCATCCCCTTTGGCCAGGTCGTCCAGCTTGATTTGTAGGCCACCGACCGCTGCTTCATCCGACAGCGCCGCCTTGGCTTTCTGGTATGCCGCATGGGCTTCGTCGGTACGACCCAACTGGACCAGCAGGTCACCCTTGAGTTCCTCGCGAGTAGCCAGGAATGCCTTGTCCGCGTCGCCTTCGAGCAGCTTCAGGGCTTCGTCGGTCTTGTTCTGCGCCGCCAGCACCTGGGCCAGACGCTGACGCGCCACTTCGCCCAGGGTCGGGTTGACCGGTTTGTCAGCCACGGCCTTGAGTTCGTTGGCAGCGTCGTCGAGCTTGCCGCTGTCGACCGCGACCTTGGCCACGAACAGGCGACCGTACTGCGCGTAGGCAGTACCACCGAACTCGCTGTTGAGCTTGTTGGCGAGGTCCGCGACACGGGCCGCGTCAGGCTTGCCGTCCGGGGTCAGCGTGGTTTCCAGCAATTCCTGGTAGAGCATCGAGGCGCCTTGCGACTGGTTGCTCTGATACTTCTGGAACGCCTGCCAGCCGAACACGATGACCAGCGCCAACAGGCCGCCAGTGACCAGGGGTTTACCGTTGCGCGTCCACCAGTCCTTCAAATCCGCCAGCTGTTCATCTTCGGTACTCGACACCCCAATACTCCTTATTCGCTAAATCGGCTGTTTGACAGCTTCAACCCTGCACGACGCAGGTGGCCAGGTGAGCGGCGAGCGCGTCCCAGGCAATGCTTTGTTGTTCGCCCTGGCCACGCAGGGGTTTGAAACCTACCACTTGCTGGGCCATCTCGTCGTCACCAAGGATCAGTGCGTACAGCGCACCGCTCTTGTCGGCTTTCTTGAACTGGCTTTTGAAGCTGCCAGCGCCGGCGTTCACTTGCAGGCGCAGGTTGGGCAACTGGTCACGCACCCGCTCGCTCAGGGTCAGGGCGGCCAGTTCGGCAGCCTCGCCAAAGGCGCACAGGTAGACGTCGACCTGCCGGGAAATCTCTTGCGGGATCTGCTCCAGGGTTTCCAGCAGCAACACCAGGCGCTCGATGCCCATGGCGAAACCCACGCCGGTGGTTGGCTTGCCGCCCATCTGCTCGACCAGGCCATCGTACCGGCCGCCCGCGCACACGGTGCCCTGGGCGCCGAGCTTGTCGGTGACCCATTCGAATACGGTCTTGCTGTAGTAATCCAACCCGCGCACCAGCTTGGGGTTGATCACATAAGGAATGCCGGCGGCGTCCAGACGGGCCTTGAGGCCTTCGAAGTGCGCGCGCGACTCGTCATCCAGGTAGTCGGCCATCTTCGGTGCATCGACCAGTACCGCCTGGGTATCGGCGTTCTTGGTGTCGAGCACGCGCAGCGGGTTGGTCTTCAGCCGACGCTGGCTGTCTTCGTCCAGTTGGTCCAGGCGTGCCGAGAGGTACTCGACCAGCGCCTCGCGGTAACGCCCACGGGACTCGCTGGTGCCCAGGCTGTTGAGCTCGAGCTTGACCGCATCGCGGATCCCCAACTCGCCCCACAGGCGCCAGGTCAGCACGATCAGCTCGGCATCGATGTCCGGACCGTCGAGGTTGAACACTTCGACACCGATCTGGTGGAACTGGCGATAGCGGCCTTTCTGTGGACGCTCGTGGCGGAACATCGGGCCGATGTACCAGAGTTTCTGCACCTGGCCACCGCCGGTGATGCCGTGCTCCAGCACGGCCCGGACGCAGGCTGCGGTGCCCTCGGGACGCAGGGTCAGCGAATCGCCGTTGCGGTCCTCGAAGGTGTACATCTCTTTTTCGACGATATCGGTCACTTCACCGATGGAGCGCTTGAACAGCTCGGTGAACTCGACGATCGGCATGCGGATCTGCTTGTAACCGTAGTTATCCAGCAGACGCGAAACAGTGCCTTCGAAATGACGCCACAGCGGGGTCTGTTCGGGCAGGATGTCGTTCATGCCACGGATGGCTTGCAGAGACTTGCTCACAAAAATTCCTTAATTCGTTTGATCAGCCGCGAGCGATCAGCGCTGCGTCGGCTTCGACCTTTTCGGCCGCTTTCTGGCGGATCAGCCGTTCCAGCTCATCCACCAGATTGTCATTCGTCAGTTTCTGCGCCGGCTTGCCGTCGATGTAGATCAGGTTCGGCGTGCCGCCAGTAAGGCCGATATGGGCCTCCTTGGCTTCGCCAGGACCGTTGACCACACAGCCGATGACCGCGACATCCAGCGGCACCAGCAGATCTTCGAGGCGCCCTTCCAGCTCGTTCATGGTCTTGACCACATCGAAGTTCTGCCGCGAGCAGCTCGGGCAGGCGATGAAGTTGATGCCACGGGAACGCAGGTGCAGGGACTTGAGGATGTCGTAGCCGACTTTCACTTCCTCGACCGGATCAGCCGCCAGCGAGATGCGGATAGTATCGCCAATCCCTTCGGCGAGCAGCATACCGAGGCCCACCGCGGATTTCACTGTGCCTGAACGCAATCCACCGGCCTCGGTGATGCCCAGGTGCAACGGCTGGACGATTTCCTTGGCCAGCAGGCGGTAGGCTTCGACGGCCATGAACACGTCGGAGGCCTTCACGCTGACCTTGAAGTCCTGGAAATTCAGGCGTTCAAGGTGCTCGACGTGGCGCAAGGCCGACTCCACCAGCGCCGCCGGCGTTGGCTCGCCGTATTTCTTTTGCAGGTCTTTTTCCAGGGAACCGGCGTTGACCCCGATGCGGATCGGGATCCCACGGTCGCGGGCGGCATCGACCACCGCACGCACGCGATCTTCACGACCGATGTTGCCCGGGTTGATCCGCAGGCAATCGACACCCAGTTCAGCGACCCGCAAGGCGATCTTGTAGTCGAAGTGAATGTCGGCCACCAGCGGCACCTTCACCAACTGCTTGATCCGACCGAAGGCTTCCGCAGCGTCCATGTCCGGGACGGAAACCCGCACGATGTCGACGCCAGCGGCTTCCAGACGGTTGATCTGGGCCACGGTCGCGGCAACATCGTTGGTGTCGCTGTTGGTCATGCTCTGCACAGCGATAGGCGCATCACCGCCCACCGGTACCGAACCGACCCAGATCTTGCGGGATTCGCGACGTTTGATTGGAGATTCGCCGTGCATGACTTATTGACCCAACTTCAGGCGAGCAGTCTCGCCACTGGTGAACGGAGCTACATCGACTGCTTGCCCGTTGTAGCTGACTTGCGCGCCGCGGGCAAAGCCCAGGCGGACAGCAAAGGGTGGCTTGCCGCTGACATCGACGGTCTCGCCCTTGCGTTTCAGACCGCTGAACAGCACTTTGCCGTTGCCGTCGGAGACTTGCGTCCAGCAGTCGGACACGTACTGGATACGGACCTGGCCAGAGCCGGCCACCGGCGCGGTTGCCACCGGGGCAGGCGCAGCAGGCGCTACCGGCGCACTGACCACGGGTGCCGGGGCCACGGGAGCAACCGGGGCGACAGGTGCCGCCGGGGTGACTGGCGTCGCAACCACAGGCGCAGCAGGCGTCGCCGCCGGGACCTGGGTAGTTTGCGCGGCAGGGGCCTCGGAGGCACCTTCAGGCAAGGCCAGTGGAGTGGTGCTTTCGGTCTGGGCTTGGACGACGGCCTGGTCTTCCGGCTCGTCCAGCGGATGGATCTGGGTAGTGCCGTCGGCGCCTTCGACTTCGACGTGCTCGGGGTTCAGGCCGATCAGGTCCTTGGTGCGCAGCGAGGTTTGATCCTGCCACCAGACAAAACCGCCGCCCACGACCGCAATCAGCAACAGCAGGCTGACAATGCGCAGGATGGTATGGGAAATACGGCTGGGCTCCTCGATACGTCCCAGGCTATGGACGTTGCTGCCCTGGGCGTCGGTGCCGGTGTGCTGGTCGAATTGCTGAACCAGGACGGCCTGATCCATGCCGAGCAATTTGGCATAGGTACGGATATAGCCGCGGGCAAAGGTATGCCCTGGCAACTTGTCGAACGCGCCAGCTTCCAGGTTACCCAGGGAAATCACGGTGAGATTGAGCTTTACCGCTACTTCAGCCAACGACCAACCATTGCTTTCGCGGCCCTGACGCAAGGTCTCTCCGGGGTTTACGCGAGTCGCTGCTACAACTTCGGGATGCGCCGCTTTCATCATTGCTCCGACAGGTATTGCTGATATTCCGGCGTACCGGGATAGAGTCGTTTTAATTGCAGGCCCAGACTGGCAGCCTTGTCGCGATCTTCGAACACACTGGCCAGCCGAACGCCGAGCCATAGACTACGTGCATTTTGCTCGGCGAGCAGGCTAAAACGGTCGTAATAGTCACGCGAGGGCACATAATGCCTGTCTTCGAAGGACAACTCAGCCATTTCCAGCAAAGCCCGCGGTTGCTGGCGGTTCAGGCGCAGGGCTTTTTCCAGCTGTTGCCGGGCCAGATCACGCTGACCGAGCATCGCAGCCGTCATGCCGAGGTTCTCGAAGACCCGCGAACGTTCAGGATAAAGGCTATCGGCAGCGGCCTGTTGAAAGCGCTCGTAGGCTTCTTTGTAGCGTTTCTCTTCATAGAGAAAACTGCCGTAGTTATTGAGGATACGCGCATCGCCCGGGCGGGCCGCGAGGGCCTTGCGAAAGTGCTGCTCGGCCAGTTCCGGTTCCATTTCTGCCTGGAACACCAGGCCCAGGGCGGCGTTGGCATCGGCGTCACTGCTGTCGAGCTCGAGGGCTTTGCGCAGCGGGACTTTCGCCTGCTCGGTCATGCCCTGGCGCAGGTAGCCCATGCCCAGTTGCACATAGGCACCTCGCGCCTCGTCACGGCCCTTGCTGGTCTTCATTGGATCGAAATCACCCGATGAGACGCAGCCAGCCGAGAGGCTGGCCAACAGCAGGAGCAGCGCAACGCGCAGGGACATAGAGATCCTCTCTTAGGTACGATTCGCAGCGTCTTGCGCCAGATCGCTGTCGGCGTTCAATTCCCGCACAGCGATGTAACGTTCGCTACGGCGGGTGCGATCCAGCACCTGCCCGACCAATTGACCACAGGCGGCATCGATGTCTTCGCCGCGGGTGGTGCGCACCGTGACGTTGAAGCCAGCGTGGTGCAGTTGGTCCTGGAAACGCCGGATAGCGTTGTTGCTCGGCCGCTCGTAACCGGAGTGCGGGAACGGGTTGAATGGGATCAGGTTGATCTTGCACGGGATGTTCTTGAGCAACTCGATCATTTCCACCGCGTGCTCGACCTTGTCATTGATGTCTTTGAGCAAGGTGTACTCGATGGTCAGCACACGTTTTTCGCCCAGGGACGACATGTAGCGCTGGCACGACTCGAGGAGCATCTTAAGTGGATACTTCTTGTTGATCGGCACCAATTGGTTACGCAATGCGTCATTGGGTGCGTGCAGCGACAACGCCAGGGATACGTCGATGTGCTTGGACAGCTCGTCGATCATCGGCACCACACCGGAGGTCGACAGGGTCACGCGGCGCTTGGAAATGCCGTAGCCCAGGTCGTCCATCATCAGGTGCATGGCGGCGATGACGTTGTCGAAGTTCAGCAGCGGCTCACCCATGCCCATCATCACCACGTTGGTGATGGCACGGTCGGCGGTCGCCGGGATGCTGCCAAACGATTTATTGGCAATCCACACCTGGCCGATGACTTCGGCGGCGGTGAGGTTGCTATTGAAGCCTTGCTTGCCGGTGGAGCAGAAACTGCAATCCAGGGCACAGCCTGCCTGGGACGAAACGCACAAGGTGCCACGTTTGCCCTGGGGAATGTACACGGTCTCGACACAGCTGCCGGACGCCACGCGCACCACCCACTTACGGGTGCCATCGCTGGAAATGTCCTCGCTGACCACTTCGGGACCACGGACTTCAGCAATGACCTTGAGCTTGTCGCGCAGGGCCTTGCTGACGTTCGTCATGGCGTCGAAATCGTCGACGCCAAAGTGGTGAATCCATTTCATTACCTGACCGGCACGGAAACGCTTCTCCCCGATTGAGTCGAAGAATTTTTCCATTTCCAGCTGAGTCAGACCCAGCAGGTTAGTTTTAACAGTCGATGTAGTCATGGATTCACCTTCACTCTTAAGCCAATGCTTAGCGAGTGGTTACTTCAGTAGCTGCGAAGAAGTACGAGATTTCGCGAGCAGCAGCGGCTTCGGAGTCCGAACCGTGTACAGCGTTGGCGTCGATGGAGTCAGCGAAGTCAGCGCGGATGGTGCCGGCAGCAGCTTCTTTAGGGTTGGTAGCGCCCATCAGCTCACGGTTCAGAGCGATAGCGTTTTCACCTTCCAGAACCTGTACAACAACCGGGCCGGAGATCATGAAAGCAACCAGGTCGCCGAAGAAACCACGAGCGCTGTGCTCAGCGTAGAAGCCTTCGGCTTCAGCTTTGGACAGTTGCTTGAGTTTCGAAGCTACAACGCGCAGGCCAGCTTTTTCGAAACGAGTGGTGATCTCGCCGATAACGTTTTTTGCAACAGCGTCAGGCTTGATGATGGAGAAAGTACGTTGAACAGCCATGGTGTAACTCCAGAAACGGTAATTTGCGAAAAATTAAACCCGCGAATTATACGCGGGTTCTTGGGTATTGCCTAACCTGCGGGGACGATCAGTCCAATTCTTCAGCCCAGAGCGTCTGAACCGCTTCCAACACCTTCTCGCCAACACGACCAGAGGTATTGTCAAAATCCGGCAGCTCTTTGATCCATTGCTGCAGATCGACGAAATTGACAGAAAACGGGTCTACGCCCGGCTTGGCCTCGGCCAACTCTTCTGCAATGCGTTGAACATCATTCCAACCGTAGCTCATGACAGTCTTACCAGTCAGTGCGGCGCTTCAGCCGCATGGTTAAGCGAATATTTCGGGATTTCGACGGTGATGTCTTCTTCACCCACTATAGCCTGACAGGCCAGGCGGGACACAGGCTCCAGACCCCAGGCCCGATCAAGATAGTCCTCTTCCAGCTCGTCGGCCTCTTCCAGCGAGTCAAAACCCTCACGAATCAGGCAGTGACAAGTAGTGCAAGCACAGACGCCGCCGCAGGCGCTTTCCATCTCGATGTGGTGTTCGTGGGCCAGCTCGAGAATAGAGGTGCCGGGCTCAGCCTCGACAACCATGCCGTCCGGGCAGAACTTCTCGTGTGGCAGAAAAATGACCTGCGGCATCAGATATCCTCGATTTCATTCAGATTGCGCCCCGACAGAGCGGCTTTCACCGTCTGATCCATGCGACGGGCTGCAAAAGCATCGGTCACTTGCGACAGACGCTTGGTCTGCTGCTCGATGGCGTAACCATCAGTACCTTTCATCAGTTCAATCAGTTCCTGCACCTGCAGGTCGATAACCATGCGCTCTTCGGCGTCGAGCAAGCGCTCACCATCAGCCTCCAGGGCACCCTGCACCGCCTCGACCAGGCGCTGGGCATCAACTTGCTGCTCGCGCAGGACGCGGGCGACCTTGTCGTCATTGGCGTGTTGGAACGAATCCTTGAGCATGCGGGCAATTTCGCCGTCGGTCAGGCCGTAGGACGGCTTGACCTGGATGCTCGCCTCGACGCCCGAACCCAGCTCGCGCGCCGAAACGCTGAGCAGGCCGTCGGCGTCGACCTGGAAGGTCACACGAATCTTCGCTGCACCGGCAACCATGGCCGGAATCCCGCGCAATTCAAAACGCGCCAGGGAGCGGCAATCGCTGATCAGCTCACGCTCGCCCTGCAGCACGTGAATCATCATGGCCGACTGGCCGTCTTTGTAAGTGGTGAAGTCCTGGGCGCGCGCCACCGGGATCGTGGTGTTGCGTGGAATCACCTTCTCCATCAGGCCGCCCATGGTTTCCAGCCCCAGGGACAACGGAATCACGTCGAGCAGGAGCAGTTCGCCACCGTCACGCTTGTTGCCCGCCAGGGTATCGGCCTGGATCGCAGCACCAATGGCCACCACTTGATCCGGATCGATTTCCGTCAGCGGCTGGCGACCAAACGCTTCAGCGACAGCCTCACGCACCCGCGGCACACGGGTGGAACCACCGACCATGACCACTGCGTGCACGTCGTCCAGCTCGATGCCGGAGTCACGCACGGCACGACGGCAGGCCTTGAGGCTGCGCGCGACCATTGGCTCGATCAGCGCATCAAAGGCTTCACGGGTCAGCTCGGCTTTCCAGGCACCATGGACCACTTCGACCGACGAGGCATTGGTCAACGCTTCCTTGGCCGCGCAGGCGGTTTGCAACAGTTGACGCTGCGCGCCCGGATCGAGGTCGGCGGACAAGCCGGCGCTCTCGATGATCCAACCCGCAATCGCGTGGTCAAAATCGTCGCCACCCAGGGCGCTGTCGCCGCCGGTAGCCAGGACCTCAAACACACCGCCGGTCAGGCGCAGAATCGAAATATCGAAGGTGCCGCCGCCCAGGTCATAGATAGCGACCAGGCCTTCGGCGTGCTGGTCCAGCCCATAGGCGACCGCCGCAGCCGTTGGCTCATTGAGCAAGCGCAGCACGTTCAGGCCGGCCAGCTTGGCCGCATCCTTGGTGGCTTGACGCTGGGCATCGTCGAAGTAGGCCGGAACCGTGATCACGGCGCCCACCAGCTCACCACCCAACGCCGCTTCGGCGCGCTGACGCAGGACCTTGAGGATGTCGGCGGAGACTTCGACCGGGCTTTTCGGCCCTTGAACAGTGTCGATGAACGGCATGTGCGACTCGCCACCGACAAAGCGGTACGGCAGTTGCTCGCCCAGCTGCTTGACGTCGGACAGACCACGACCCATCAAGCGCTTGACCGACAACACCGTATTCAACGGGTCGGTAGCAGCAGCCAGCCTGGCGGACTCGCCCACTTCGACGCGATCTGCGTGATAGCGCACGGCAGACGGCAGGATGACCTGCCCGTCAGCGTCGGCCAGCGGCTCGGAAAGACCACTGCGCAACGCAGCGACCAGCGAATTGGTAGTGCCCAAGTCGATCCCCACAGCCAGACGACGCTGGTGCGGTTGAGGACTTTGGCCGGGTTCGGCGATCTGCAGTAGGGCCATCGTTATCAGGACTTATCTGTATATCAGGCGTGCGACCGAGGCGGCACTGGGTTAATCGTCGAGGCGCTCTTCTAACTGGCGCACTTCGTAGGTGAGCTTGTCGAGGAACTGCATGCGCCGCATCAGGCGTTCGGCCTGTTCGCGTTGCGCGGCATCGTTCCAGCAAGCTGCGAAGCTTTGGTTCAGTTCTTCCTGGGCGACCTTCAGGCGGCGCTTGAATACCGCAACCCCGGCCAGGTCGGCACTGTCTTGCAGGTCTTCGAGCTCTTCGCGCCATTGCATCTGCTGCAGAAGAAATTCCGGATCATGCACCGTGACCTCCAGCGGCAACTCACCACCACCCATGGCGAGCAGGTAACGCGCGCGCTTGGGGGGATTCTTGAGCGTCTGGTAGGCCTCGTTGAGGCTCGCGGATTGCTCTAGCGCCAGCCGTTGCTCACGCTCGGAAGCATCAGCAAAACGGTCCGGATGAACGCCGCGCGCCAACTCACGGTAGCGCGTAGCCAGCTGGTCGAGGTCCAGGTTGAAGCTCGGTTGCAGCTCAAATAAAGCGAAATGACAAGGAGTACCCACGACAAGCCTCAGATGTTGAAGCTTTCGCCGCAGCCACATTCACCGCGTACGTTGGGATTGTTGAACTTGAAACCTTCGTTCAACCCTTCCTTGACGAAATCGAGTTCGGTGCCGTCCAGGTAGGCCAGGCTTTTCGGGTCGATGATCACTTTCTCGCCGTGACTTTCGAACACCTGATCCTCTGCCACCACTTCGTCGACAAACTCCAGCACGTAGGCAAGGCCGGAACAGCCCGTGGTGCGAACACCCAGGCGAATCCCCTCACCTTTGCCGCGCCCGTCGAGGGAGCGTCGCACGTGTCGAGCAGCCGCTTCTGTCATGCTGATAGCCATCGTTGACTCCTTACTCGTCGCCAAAACCTGAAAGTCAGATCAAGCCTTTTTTCTGCTTGTAGTCGCGAACAGCAGCCTTGATGGCGTCTTCAGCGAGTACCGAGCAGTGGATTTTCACTGGCGGCAGGGCCAGTTCTTCAGCCAGCTGAGTGTTCTTGATGGTCTCGGCTTCATCCAGGGTCTTGCCCTTCATCCACTCGGTGGCCAGGGAGCTGGAAGCAATGGCGGAACCGCAGCCGTAGGTCTTGAACTTGGCGTCTTCGATGATGCCTTGCTCGTTGACCTTGATCTGCAGGCGCATCACGTCGCCGCACGCCGGAGCGCCGACCATGCCGGTGCCGACATCAGGATCTTCCGCGTCCATCTTGCCGACGTTGCGCGGGTTCTCGTAGTGGTCGATGACCTTTTCGCTGTAAGCCATGATTCTTAATCCTCACTCATCAGAGAGTCGCTCTTTGGGCCCTGCAAACCGAAATTTCAAGACAGGACCCGTGTGCGGCGACTTATATATCAGTGTGCCGCCCACTCGATCTTCGAAATGTCGACGCCGTCTTTGTACATGTCCCACAGCGGCGACAGAGCGCGCAGCTTGGTAACCGCCTCGCAGACTTTCTGCGCGGCGTAATCGATTTCTTCTTCGGTGGTGAAGCGGCCGAAGGTGAAGCGGATCGAGCTGTGTGCCAGTTCGTCGTTGCGGCCCAGGGCGCGCAGTACGTACGAAGGCTCAAGCGAAGCCGAGGTGCAGGCCGAACCGGAGGAAACCGCCAGGTCCTTGAGCGCCATGATCAGCGATTCGCCTTCAACGTAGTTGAAGCTCAGGTTCAGGTTGTGCGGAACGCGGGCGGTCAGGCTGCCGTTGACGTACAGCTCTTCCAGATGCTCGACCTGCTTGTAGAAGCGGTCGCTCAGGGCCTTGATGCGCACGTTCTCGGCAACCATGTCTTCCTTGGCTACGCGGAAGGCTTCGCCCATGCCGACGATCTGGTGAGTGGCCAGGGTGCCGGAGCGCATGCCACGCTCATGACCGCCACCGTGCATGGTCGCTTCGATGCGCACACGCGGCTTGCGGCTCACGTACAGTGCGCCGATGCCTTTAGGGCCGTAGGTCTTGTGGGCGGAGAACGACATCATGTCGACTTTCAGCTTCTGCAGGTCGATTTCGACCTTGCCAGTGGACTGTGCGGCGTCGACGTGGAACAGGATGCCCTTGGAACGGAGCAACTCACCGATGGCGGCGATGTCGTTGATGGTGCCGATCTCGTTGTTCACATGCATGACCGAAACCAGGATGGTGTCGTCACGCAGTGCAGCTTCGATCATTTCCGGAGTCACCAGGCCATCAGTGCGCGGCTCGAGGTAGGTCACTTCGAAACCTTCACGCTCCAGTTGGCGCATGGTGTCAAGGACAGCCTTGTGCTCAATCTTGGTGGTGATCAGGTGCTTGCCTTTGGTGGCATAGAAATGTGCCGCACCCTTGATTGCCAGGTTGTCGGACTCGGTGGCACCGGAGGTCCAGACGATTTCACGCGGGTCGGCGTTGACCAGGTCGGCGACCTGGCGACGAGCGTTCTCGACCGATTCTTCGGCTTTCCAGCCGAACACGTGGGAGCGGGACGCCGGGTTACCGAAGTTTCCGTCGACCAGCAGGCATTCACTCATCTTTTGCGCGACACGCGGATCAACCGGGGTGGTCGCAGAGTAATCAAGGTAAATCGGCAATTTCATGGACTATCTCCTAAATCAGGCTGGCTGGCGTGCCGCTAGCTCTTTGGCTGTCATTCGACGGCGGACGCTTCAATCTTGTCCAGGCGCGGCGACTTGCTGTTGCAACGACGCTGGTCCTGACGCTGGGCTACTTCTTGTACCTCACGGCGAGTGACAAGATCAGCCAAGCTGATACCGCTGAGAAATTCGTGGATTTGCAGGCTCAGATCACACCACAAGTGGTGGGTCAGACAGGTATCGCCGCCGTGGCAATCACCCAGACCCTGGCACTTGGTAGCGTCAACCGATTCATTTACCGCGTCGATCACCTGAGCAACCTGGATCCCCTGCATGTCACGCGACAGCTGGTAGCCGCCGCCAGGACCACGAACGCTGGAAACCAGGTTGCTGCGGCGCAACTTGGCGAAAAGCTGTTCGAGGTAGGACAGGGAAATGCCTTGGCGCTCGGAAATGTCAGCCAGGGACACAGGCCCATGCTGCGCGTGCAACGCCAGGTCAAGCATGGCGGTGACAGCGTATCGGCCTTTTGTAGTCAGTCGCATGGACAATTACCGCGGAGTTTCGGGATGGGAGGAGTATGCAATTCCCGAGTATTTAAGTCAACTATAAGACCTAGTACTTTAGTCAGGTTTACCTGCAAAAGAGCGCGCGTATCATAGCAAAGGCTGGCCGCTAACAGCCAGTAGTACCGCGTGATCGTTCATCGCGGGCAAGCCCGCTCCCACAGGGATTTTCGGTGCTAACACAGGCTGTGCATCACCGAAGACCTTGTGGGAGCGGGCTCGCCCGCGATGGGGGCGACTCGGTCTAGCTGGCCTGGGTCTGATCCTTGTCTTTCACACAGGCGAAATCTTCTTCGCGCAACTCAGGCAGGTCCTTGGCACAGTACGGGCTGCCGAGGTCTTTCAGCGCGCCGCACATCCCTTCCAGACGACCATCCACCGCCTGCAGGTGGTCGAGCAACTGACCAATGGCCCGTGCCACCGGGTCAGGCATGTCTTCGCCGACACCGTAGGCATCAAATCCGATCTTCTCGGCCATGGCCTTGCGCTTGGCCTCCTGCTCGTCGTCGGACTTGACGATGATCCGCCCTGGAATCCCGACCACAGTCGCACCGGCCGGCACCGCCTTGGTCACCACCGCATTGGAGCCGACCTTGGCGCCCGCCCCTACGGTGAACGGCCCCAGCACCTTGGCGCCGGCACCCACCACCACACCATCTTCCAGCGTCGGGTGGCGCTTGCCTTTATTCCAGCTGGTACCGCCCAGGGTCACGCCCTGATACAGCGTCACGTCATCACCGATCTCGGCGGTTTCACCAATGACGATGCCCATACCGTGATCAATAAAGAAGCGTCGGCCGACCTTGGCACCCGGGTGAATCTCGATCCCGGTCAACCAGCGACCGAAGTTCGAGACCAACCGCGCCAGCCATTTCCAGCCCCAACCCCACAGCGCCGCCGACAGGCGATGAATCCAGATCGCGTGCATGCCCGGGTAGCAGGTCAGCACTTCGAATGCATTACGTGCCGCCGGGTCTCGGTGGAAAACGCTCTGGATATCTTCACGCAAACGCTCGAACATCATTAATCCTTCCGCTTAAGGAGCTCACCACGGGCCGCTTTCTGGGTTTCCGTGAGGATGCCACGCAAAATATTCATCTCCGCCCGGCTGACCGAGCTTCGTCCGTACAGCCGGCGCAGGCGCGCCATCAAGTGCCGCGGTTTTTCCGGATCGAGAAACTCGATGGCCACCAGGGTCTGCTCCAGGTGCTCATAGAATCGCTCCAGCTCATCCATGGTCGCCAGCTCACCGCTCTTGGTGGACGCCACTTCTTCCTTCTCGACCTTGCTTGGCTGGCCTTGCGCGGCCAACCAGGACATGCGCACCTCATAGCTCAACACCTGCACCGCGGCCCCCAGGTTCAGCGAGCTGAACTCAGGGTCCGAAGGAATGTGCACGTGATAATGACATCGCTGCAGCTCTTCATTGGTCAGGCCGGAATCTTCACGACCAAACACCAGGGCAATCTCGGCGCCGGACCCCGCTTCCTCGACCACCTTGGTCCCGCACTCGCGCGGATCGAGCAGCGGCCAGGGAATGCGACGATCGCGCGCGCTGGTGCCAAGCACCAGGTTACAGCCCACCAGCGCATCTTCCAGGGTGGCGACCACTTGTGCGTTTTCCAGGATATCGCCGGCACCCGAGGCCCGTGCATCGGCCTCGTGATGGGGAAACAGCCGCGGCTCCACCAGCACCAGGCGCGACAGCCCCATGTTCTTCATGGCACGCGCAGCCCCACCGATGTTTCCCGGATGACTGGTATTGACCAGGACGACACGAATGTTCTGCAGCAAGGGAGGCGCTCTCTGACAGGGAATTTGGTCGCAAATCTTACAGTTCATCCTAAAGTTAAGCTACGAAAGCAAACGTCGTCGTTCACCTGTAGAAACTTTCTGCTAGAATGCTCGGCTTTCTTTAACAACCTTAGGTGACACATCCATGCAGCCCATGCTGAATATCGCGCTGCGCGCCGCCCGCAGCGCCAGTGAATTGATTTTCCGCTCCATCGAGCGCCTGGATACCATCAAGGTCGATGAAAAAGACGCCAAGGACTACGTGTCCGAAGTGGATCGCGCGGCCGAACAGAAAATCGTCGACGCCCTGCGCAAAGCCTACCCGAACCACTCGATCCTCGGCGAAGAGACCGGCATGCACGCCGGCACCGGTATCGAAGGCGAAGAGTACCTGTGGATCATCGACCCACTGGACGGCACCACCAACTTCCTGCGTGGCATCCCCCACTTCGCCGTCAGCATCGCCTGCAAATACCGTGGTCGCCTGGAACACGCCGTGGTCCTGGACCCGGTTCGCCAGGAAGAATTCACCGCCAGCCGTGGCCGTGGCGCCCAACTGAACGGTCGTCGCCTGCGCGTCAGCGGTCGTACCAGCCTGGACGGCGCCCTGCTGGGTACTGGCTTCCCGTTCCGTGACGACCAGATGGACAACCTCGACAACTACCTGGGCATGTTCCGCGCCCTGGTTGGCCAGACTGCCGGCATCCGCCGCGCTGGCGCCGCAAGCCTGGACCTGGCGTACGTCGCCGCCGGCCGTTTCGACGCATTCTGGGAGTCGGGCCTGTCCGAGTGGGACATGGCTGCAGGCGCCCTGCTGATCCAGGAAGCAGGCGGCCTGGTGAGCGACTTCACCGGCGGTCACGACTTCCTCGAAAAAGGCCACATCGTTGCCGGCAACACCAAATGCTTCAAGGCAGTCCTGACGGCCATCCAGCCGCACCTGCCAGCCTCGCTGAAACGCTAAGCTTCCAGCGACAGAGAAAGCACCCTGCGGGGTGCTTTTTTTATGCCTGCCATTTGCCCTCCTACAGGGGATTGCGGCGGTGCATGGATCGCGGGCACAAAAAAGCACCCCGCAGGGTGCTTCTTTTTTAATCCGAACCCTTTATTGAGCCGGTTCGTTCTGGCCCAGGACCAACTGACCTTCCTTGTTGACCGGAATCTGGTTGCCTGGATCGCGATCCATGCGCACCTTGCCTTCCTTGCCATCAAGCGAATAACGCACGTCGTAGCCTACGACCTTGTCGCTGATGTCATTGACCGTGTTGCAACGGGTCTGCGTGGTGGTGTAGGTGTCACGCTCCTGCATGCCTTCCTGCACCTTGTTACCGGCATAACCGCCACCTACCGCACCAGCGACCGTGGCGATCTTCTTGCCGGTGCCGCCACCGATCTGGTTACCCAACAGGCCACCGGCCAGCGCACCGACCACGGTACCTGCGATCTGGTGTTGATCCTTGACCGGCGCCTGACGGGTCACGGTCACGTCCTTGCACACTTCACGTGGAGTCTTGATCTGTTTCTTGACCGGTTCAACGGCCAGTACTTGCGCATACTCAGGGCCGCTTTTTACCAGGCTGTAGGTGGCAACAGCACCCCCGGCAGTCACACCGACAGCACCCAATACCGCACCAACCAGCAACGACTTGTTCACATGAACCTCCTGACCATCACATGCGGGACATGCCCGCGCTTCTCCCAGCCTTGGAGCACAAAAAAAGGCGCGAGTTCAATACTCGCGCCTTTTTGGGTACTACCAAGTGGGAAAACGTCTCAAGGACGGTCGTCCACTTCCTTATCGGTGTTGACCGTAGGGATCAGGTCTTCACTGCTCAGGTTCAGCCAGATCAGCACCACGTTGGCGATGTAGATCGACGAGTAAGTACCCGCCAATACACCCACCAGCAGGGCCAGGGAGAAGCCGTACAGGTTGTCGCCACCGAAGAACAGCAGCGCGGCGATCGCCAACAGGGTCGAAACCGAGGTGGCAATGGTGCGCAGCAGGGTCTGGGTGGTCGAGATGTTGATGTTCTCGATCAGCGTCGCCTTGCGCAGTACACGGAAGTTCTCACGCACCCGGTCGAACACCACGATGGTGTCGTTGAGCGAGTAACCGATGATCGCCAGTACCGCCGCCAGCACCGTCAGGTCGAAGGTGATCTGGAAGAACGACAGGATACCGATGGTCACGATCACGTCGTGGATCAGCGACACGATGGCCCCGACCGCAAATTTCCACTGAAAGCGGAACGCCAGGTAGATCAAGATGCCGCCCAGCGCCATGAGCATGCCGAGGCCGCCCTGGTCGCGCAGTTCTTCACCTACCTGCGGGCCGACGAACTCGACGCGCTTGACCACGGCCGGGTTGTCGCCGCCGACCTTCTGCAAGGCCTCGGCTACCTGGTGACCCAGTTGCGGGTCTTCGCCTGGCATGCGCACCAGCAAGTCGGTGGTCGCACCAAAGCTCTGCACCACCGCCTCGTGATAACCCGAGGTAACCAGTTGCTCACGCACCTTGGTCACATCGGCCGGACGCTCATAGGTCAGCTCGATCAGCGTACCGCCGGTGAAGTCCAGGCCATAGTTCATGCCCTTGGTGGCAACACTGAACAACGCCAGCACCGTGAGGAACAATGTGACGCCGAACGCTACGTTGCGAACGCCCATGAAGTTGATTGTACGTAACATGGCAGCCCCTTAAATCCACAACTTCTTGAAGTCACGACCGCCGAAGATCAGGTTGACCATCGCACGAGTAACCATGATGGCCGTGAACATCGAGGTCAGAACCCCGAGGGACATGGTCACGGCGAAGCCCTTGACCGGACCTGTGCCCATGGCAAACAGAATCCCGCCCACCAGCAAGGTGGTCAGGTTGGCGTCGAGAATCGCGGTGAATGCGCGCCCGAAACCTTCGTTGATCGCCCGCTGCACCGTCATGCCCGCCGCGATCTCTTCACGAATCCGCGAGAAGATCAGTACGTTGGCGTCGACCGCCATACCCATGGTCAAGACGATACCGGCGATGCCTGGCAGGGTCAGGGTTGCACCCAGCAGCGACATCAGGGCCAGCAGCAACACCATGTTCACGCCCAGCGCCACGGTGGCGATCAAGCCGAAGAAGCGGTAGATGGCCATGATGAACAGCGACACGAACAGCATGCCCCACAGCGACGCATCGATACCCTTGGTGATGTTGTCAGCACCCAGGCTTGGACCGATGGTACGTTCTTCAGCGAAGTACATCGGGGCCGCCAGACCACCGGCGCGCAGCAGCAACGCCAGCTCCGAGGATTCGCCCTGGCCGTTCAGGCCAGTGATGCGGAACTGCGCGCCCAGCGGCGACTGGATAGTCGCCAGGCTGATGATCTTCTTCTCTTCCTTGAAGGTTTGCACCGCCACGTCTTTCTCGACGCCGTCGACGACCTGCTTGACGTAGGTGGTCACAGGACGTTGCTCGATGAAGATCACCGCCATGCTGCGACCGACGTTGGAGCGGGTCGCACGGTTCATCAGCTCGCCGCCATGACCGTCCAGGCGAATGTTCACCTCTGGGGTGCCGTGCTCGCCGAAACCGGCCTTGGCGTCAGTTACCTGGTCGCCAGTGATGATCAGGCCACGCTCGATCTGCGCAGGAGGACGCTTGCCCTCGCGGAATTCGAACATCTCGGAAGTGGCTTTGGACGCGCCCGGCTCTGCTGCCAGACGGAACTCAAGGTTGGCCGTCTTGCCCAGGATTCGCTTGGCTTCGGCAGTGTCCTGCACGCCTGGTAGTTCAACCACGATGCGGTTGGCACCCTGACGCTGAACGATAGGCTCGGCAACACCCAGCTCGTTGACGCGGTTACGTACCGTGGTCAAGTTCTGCTTGATGGAGTACTCACGGATTTCCGCCAGCTTGGCCGGGGTCATCGCCAGACGCAGTACCGGCTGACCATTGAGGTCGGCGGGAACAATGTCGAAATCGCTGAAGCTCTTGCGGATCAGTGCACGGGCCTGTTCGCGGGCTGCTTCATCAGTGAAGCCCAGCTGGATGGCACCGTTGAGTTGCGGCAGGCTGCGATAGCGCAGGCGCTCTTTGCGCAACAGGCTCTTGACGTCGCCTTCGTAGACTTTCATGCGGGCGTCGATGGCTTTGTCCATGTCCACTTCCAGGAGGAAGTGCACACCACCGGACAAGTCCAGACCCAGCTTCATCGGGTGCGCGCCGAGGCTGCGCAGCCATTGCGGGGTGGTTTGTGCCAGGTTCAGTGCAACGACATAGTCATCACCCAAGGCCTTGCGCACGACATCCTTGGCCGGAAGCTGGTCTTCCTGCTTGGTCAGGCGAATCAGGCCGCCCTTGCCGTTGGCTGCCAGCGTGGCCGCCTTGACGGTGATCCCGGACTCGTTGAGCGCTTTGCTCACACGATCCAGATCCGCCTGATTGACCTGCAGCGCAGTGCTCGCACCGCTGACCTGAATAGCCGGGTCATCAGGGTAAAGATTGGGAGCGGAATAAACCAGACCGATCGCCAGCACCGCCAGGATCAGTACGTATTTCCACAGAGGGTATTTGTTCAGCATCACGCCGCCCGCTTATGACGCGGGGCGCCTTGCGCGCCCCGTCGATTGGTAGAAGATGAAACTCAGATCGCTTTCAGCGTGCCTTTTGGCAGCGTGGCAGCGATGGCGCCTTTCTGGAACTTCAGCTCTACCGAGTCAGAAACTTCGAGAACCACGAAATCATCCGCTACTTTGGTGATCTTGCCGGCGATGCCGCCGGAGGTCACAACTTCATCACCTTTTTGCAAGTTGCTCAGCAGGTTCTTCTGCTCTTTGGCGCGTTTGGCCTGTGGACGCCAGATCATCAGGTAGAAGATGACCAGGAAACCGACCAGGAAAATCCACTCAAAGCCAGTGCCAGCAGGGCCGGCAGCAGGTGCAGCGGCGTCTGCCATCGCATTCGAGATAAAAAAGCTCATTTAGCACTCCAGTTGCAGAATTAGTGTCTTAAACGTTTTAAAACTCAGTCCAAAGGCGGAACAGGCAACCCGCGCTTGGCATAGAAGGCATCGACAAAGGCGGCCAATGTACCCTGTTGAATAGCCTCGCGCAAACCAGCCATAAGCACTTGGTAATGGCGCAAATTGTGGATGGTATTGAGCATGCTTCCCAGCATTTCGCCGCACTTGTCCAGATGATGCAGATAAGCGCGGGAGAAGTTCTGGCAGGTATAGCAATCGCAGGTCGGATCGAGCGGCGAATCATCATGGCGATGAAACGCGTTACGGATCTTCAGCACACCAGTATCAATGAACAGATGCCCATTGCGGGCATTACGGGTTGGCATCACGCAATCGAACATGTCCACCCCGCGGCGCACACCCTCAACCAAGTCTTCCGGCTTGCCAACACCCATAAGGTAACGAGGTTTGTCAGCCGGCATCTGGCCCGGAAGGTAGTCCAGCACCTTGATCATCTCGTGCTTGGGCTCGCCCACCGACAGGCCGCCAATGGCCAGGCCGTCAAAACCGATCTTGTCGAGGCCTTCCAGGGAGCGCATGCGCAGGTCCTGGTGCATGCCGCCCTGAACGATCCCGAACAGCGCCGCGGTGTTCTCGCCATGGGCGTTTTTCGAACGCTGGGCCCAGCGCAGCGACAGCTCCATGGAGATCCGCGCCACGTCTTCGTCGGCCGGGTACGGCGTGCATTCGTCAAAAATCATCACGATGTCGGAGCCCAGGTCACGCTGGACCTGCATCGACTCTTCCGGGCCCATGAACACCTTGGCGCCGTCCACAGGCGAGGCGAAGGTCACGCCCTCCTCCTTGATCTTGCGCATGGCGCCCAGGCTGAACACCTGGAAACCACCGGAGTCGGTCAGGATCGGGCCTTTCCACTGCATGAAATCATGCAGGTCGCCGTGCTTCTTGATCACTTCAGTGCCAGGACGCAGCCACAGGTGGAAGGTATTGCCCAGGATGATCTCGGCGCCCGTGGCCACGATATCCCGCGGCAACATGCCCTTGACCGTGCCGTAGGTACCCACCGGCATGAACGCCGGGGTCTCGACGGTGCCACGCGGGAACGTCAGGCGCCCGCGACGGGCTTTGCCGTCGGTGGCCAAAAGCTCGAAAGACATACGACAGGTGCGACTCATGCTGTTTCCTCTGGGCCGCGCGGTGCGGGATTGCGGGTGATGAACATCGCATCACCGTAGCTGAAAAAGCGGTACCCATGCTCGACGGCTGCCTGATAGGCGGCCATGGTCTCGGGGTACCCGGCGAACGCCGAAACCAGCATCAACAGCGTGGATTCGGGCAAATGGAAGTTGGTGACCAGGGCATCGACCACATGGAACGGCCGGCCCGGGAAAATAAAGATATCGGTGTCGCCGCTGAACGGCTTGAGCACGCCATCGCGCGCTGCACTTTCCAGCGAACGCACGCTGGTGGTCCCCACGGCCACCACCCGCCCACCGCGCGCCCGACAGGCCGCCACTGCGTCCACCACGTCCTGGCCAACTTCCAGCCACTCGCTGTGCATGTGGTGGTCTTCGAGCTTCTCGACACGCACCGGCTGAAAGGTGCCAGCCCCCACGTGCAGGGTCACGAACGCAGTCTCGATGCCCTTGGCGGCAATCGCCTCCAGCAGCGGCTGATCGAAATGCAGCCCCGCCGTCGGCGCCGCCACTGCGCCCAGGCGCTCGGAGTACACCGTCTGGTAGCGCTCGCGGTCGGCGTCTTCATCCGGACGGTCTATATAAGGAGGCAGCGGCATATGCCCGACGCGGTCGAGCAGCGGCAACACTTCCTCGGCAAACCCCAGCTCGAACAGCGCATCGTGGCGCGCCAGCATCTCGGCCTCGCCCCCACCGTCGATGAGGATCTTCGAGCCAGGCTTGGGCGACTTGCTGGAGCGCACATGGGCCAGCACGCGGTGACTGTCGAGCACCCGCTCCACCAGAATTTCCAGCTTGCCGCCGGAAGCCTTCTGGCCAAACAGCCGCGCCGGAATCACCCGGGTATTGTTGAACACCATCAAGTCGCCCGGGCGCAAATGCTCAAGCAAATCAGTGAATTGACGGTGCGCCAGGGCGCCGCTAGGCCCATCCAGGGTCAGCAGGCGACTGCCGCGCCGCTCAGCCAAAGGATGGCGAGCGATCAGCGAATCAGGGAGTTCGAAAGTAAAGTCAGCAACGCGCATGATGGGGTTCGTCTAGCAGGGCCGGGAAGTCTAGCGGAAATATCAAAAATTCTCCATGTACCTGATTGACCGACGGTTATCACCTCTCTATACTTCGCCGCCATTGAGCCCTGATGGCGGAATTGGTAGACGCGGCGGATTCAAAATCCGTTTTCGAAAGGAGTGGGAGTTCGAGTCTCCCTCGGGGCACCAAAATTAAGAAAGGTCTTGCTTAGCAAGGCCTTTTTTTTCGCCTACAGAAAAACCACCCCACCCCTGTGGGAGCTGGCTTGCCAGCGATGCTTTTGATCTGCCCTTCAATCCCACCCGCACCGCCGGAACCTTTCACAAGGATTCCCCCCATGGAATTGCGCCTGGAAACCGTCGCCCTCTTCACCCTCAAGCTGGCTTATGAGACGGAAGGTCAGAGTCCGATTTTGCGGGATGATTTGGTGATGGGGGATGTATGCGATCCATAAACCCCACATTCAAACTCACCACCTGATCCCCGATGCTGTGCTCCCGATTCCTTTCCGGCGCCAGCACCTCATGATGCGTCCCGACGCAAAAGTCGAAAAAGTCTATCTCTACCCCAAGCCCGTCGACTTCCGAAAATCCATCGACGGCCTTGCCGCTCTGGTCGAACTGGACATCAAGGTCGCGGTGTTTGACCCGGTGCTTTTCGTGTTCCTCAACAAGCCTCGCAACCGAGTGAAGATTTTGTATTGGGAGCGCAACGGCTTCTGCCTTTGGCTAAAGCGCCTGGAGTCCGAGCGCTTCAAAACATCGCCGGATTGTTCGGATGAAGCCATCGTACTGACGGTTCAAGAACTCAACTGGTTACTGGACGGTTTTGATTTGTGGCGCAACCGTCCGCATCAAGTTTTGACGCCTCGATTCGTCGCCTGATTCGGTATAATCCAGGGCATGATTTCCATGCCAAAAGACCTTCCTGACGACCCTGTTTTGCTCAAGCAGCTGCTTGAGCAAATGCTGAGTGAGCGCGAGTCGGATAAGGGCAAAATCGTTCATCTCGAAGAAGAAAACGCGCTGTTGCGTCAGCGCCTTTTCGGGCGCAAATCAGAGCAAACAGCCGATCCCGCGACTCCGCAAATGGCCTTGTTCAACGAAGCTGAAAGCGTGGCCGAGTCTGTCGACGAAACGGTGGAAGAAGAGGTCGTAGCTCCGACCAAACATCGCGGTAAACGCCAGCCTCTGCCCGCCGATCTTCCGCGCATTGAAGTCATCCACGAACTGCCCGAGCACGAACTGATCTGCGCCTGCGGTTGCCGTAAACACACCATTGGCGAGGAAATCAGCGAGCAGCTTGAGATCGTGCCGATGCAAATCCGCGTGATCAAACATGTGCGCAAGATCTACGGTTGCCGCGATTGCGAAACCGCACCGGTTACAGCGGACAAGCCCGCTCAACTGATTGAAAAAAGCATGGCCAGCCCGAGTGTCCTGGCGATGCTGCTGACGACCAAATACGTCGACGGCTTACCGCTTCACCGCTTCGAAAAAGTGCTGGGCCGCCACGGTATCGATATCCCACGCCAGACCTTGGCTCGATGGGTTATCCAGTGCGGTGAACACTTGCAGCCGTTGCTGAATTTGATGCGCGACCGGCTACTGGAAAGCCGCGTCATCCACTGCGACGAAACGCGTGTACAGGTGCTGAAAGAGCCAGATCGAGAGCCCACCAGCCAATCCAGGATGTGGGTGCAAACCGGCGGGCCGCCGGATCAACCCGTTATCTTATTTGACTACTCGACCAGCCGGGCGCAGGAGGTTCCGTCGCGCCTGCTCGAAGGTTATCGCGGTTACCTGATGACCGATGATTACGCTGGTTATAACGCCTTGGGGGCGCAATCCGGTGTCGACCGTTTAGGCTGTTGGGCACATGCGCGGCGCAAGTTTGTCGAGGCGCAAAAAGTGCAGCCTAAAGGCAAAACCGGGCGTGCCGATATCGCCCTGAATCTGATCAACAAGCTGTACGGTATCGAGCGAGATTTGAAAGAAGTCGGCGATGAATATCGCCACGAGAGCCGACAGCAAAACAGCCTGCCGGTGTTGGCGCAGTTGCACACATGGCTGGAGAAAACCCAGCCACAAGTGACGGCGCAAAATGCACTGGGCAAAGCCATCAGCTACCTGGCCAGCAACTGGATCAAGTTGGTGCGCTACACCGAAGCCGGTTACTTGCCGATCGACAACAATGCGGCCGAGCGTGCAATCCGGCCCTTCGTTATCGGGCGCAAGAATTGGCTGTTCAGCGACACGCCCAAAGGCGCGATGGCCAGCGCTCAACTTTACAGCCTGGTCGAGACGGCTAAAGCCAACGGCCAAGAGCCCTATGCGTGGTTGCGCCACGCACTTGAACGCCTGCCACAGGCAACCTCGGTTGAAGATTACGAAGCCTTACTGCCTTGGAACTGCTCGTTCGCATCGCACCGCTAAGCGCGCCGCCTATTTTTGAATAGGTGGGGTTCATGGAGCGCTTACATTGAATTGCCATCCGCAGTAAAGGCCCGTTGACACTCACCCGCCAAATCCGCGATAAGGGAGAAATCCTAAAAGGAAAGTTACGATCGCCATTCAGAAAAAAGCTATAAGACCACGAGTTTAACTTACAAAAACCAAGAGTTCTGAGCATGGCCAAAAACGACACAATACTTGTAGATTCGTTGCTACAGCAAATGCAAGAAAAAACACCTGGCGATATAGGCGATATTTTCGAGAGATTTGCGCTGGATCAGATATTAAAAAGTTTCGATCTTTCTTCAGAAGAGATGGATTTCGGATGGACGGATGGCTCGCTAGATGGTGGAGTCGACGGACTTTATATATTGATCAACGGCCGACTACTAACGGATGCAACAGATTTTTCATGGCCTAGATCCGGGGCGGAAATTAAGGTTTTCATCATAACATGCAAACATCACGAGACATTCCAACAAGCCCCTCTCGACTCCCTCCTTGCAACAGCCCAAGACATTTTTGATCTCGCCCTTACAAACTCAGAATTATCTGGTAAGTATTCAGCAAAAATAAAGCAGTGTCGGGACTTATTCATAACAGCCTTCAAACATTTATCTCTTTATAGACCTACGATTTCATTCGATATCGTTTACGCCTCCAGAGGAAATACTGAACTACTCGGCAAGAGCATTGAAGCAAGAGCGAATCAGCTTACAGCTTTATTAAATTCCTACTTTAGTGCTTCAACCGCAAAATTCACGGCTCTTGGAGCAGCAGAATTGGTTGAGCGCTACCGTCAGGTACGCAGCTTCGCACTTGATTTGCCAGTGCAGGAATGTCTAACTGCCGGACAGGAAGGGTATGTAGTTCTGGCCAAGCTGAGAGATTATAGTTCTTTTGTTCAAGATGAAGAGAAGAACTTACGACGATACCTTTTTGACTCCAATGTACGCGCCTATCTCGGAGCCAATCTTGTCAACGCTGATATCCGCAATACACTTAGTGATAGCTCAGCGCCCAACTTTTGGTGGTTGAACAACGGAGTAACAATATTAGCCACTAGCGCATCACTTGTTGGCAAAATGCTCAAACTGCGCGACATTCAAATTGTTAACGGCCTTCAAACGACAGAATCAATATACAAGCACTTCACCTCAGCAGTGAGATATCAAAATGATGAAAGAACACTACTAGTTAAAGTAATTGTATCCCAAGACGAAAACATCCGAGACCAAGTAATTCGAGCCACGAACAATCAAAGCTCCGTCGAACCGGCTGCGCTACACGCAACAGAAAGTATTCAGCGCAGCATCGAAGACATCTTGCTTCGCCACGATTGGTTTTACGAGCGCCGAACAAATTTTTATAAAAATGAAGGAAAACCTGAGGCTAGAATATTGTCGCCTCTCGCTATTGCCGTTGGATCTGTCGCATTACTACTAAAAAATCCTGTTAGCTCATCAAAACTGAAACAAAAAAACATTCGAACTTCTGAAGCTTATCAATCAGTATACTCGGAATCATTTCCACTTAATGCATGGCCTGTGATTGCAACTCTAATTCGTAGTTCGGAACTAACAATAATGAGATCTCAACGGCACGTTCGCGGCAGTCACACAGGGATGCTATCAGCTTGGCGAGGGGCGCTAGCTTACATCGCGGTAGCTCGGATTTTGGGAACCTTTTCCTATCACCATAGAGATTTAATATCGATAGATTTGACGAAGCTAACGGACGCATTTATGGATGAATGCTGGAGTTGCATCACTCTAATCCCTGGGCGTCAAAAATCCTCTAAAATTAGCGACACCATAATGGTAAAACTGGCTGAAACGGTAAGTTCAACTTGGGGTGTAGCCGGAGCCTTGTCCGATGGAAAACGTGAAATACAAAGGCCCGTCAAAGTTGCGGCTCCTGCTCACGTGGAAAGCGAAGAGTTTTTGCTTTCCGTCTACCATGCACTCCCTTCACAGCCTTGGAAAAGCGGGGTTCACATAACCGTTGCTAAATTGCTCGAAGACAACCCCTCGAGAGTCAGCAAAGCCATAAAAGTACTTATATCGCGCGGTACAGTGATGAATCAAATCAACGGTGTAGTCTTTGATGAAAATGGAAATGAAATAGCTAGGGACTCTAACTTGTAGAGCACCTATACGCTCTCAAATTTTTTTGCAACTGAAGCTCTTTTTGACTACGCTAAAAGCGGGAGTCAGATGTACCGCAATGCCCCAAATAGGAAGCCCATTCGCCACCAGCCCCGTTTTGGCGGGGCTTTATATCACCTGTAAATTGTATTGCCAAATAAACCAATCAACTTGGCATCGGCGGACGATATAATCTACCGTCCAGTGCCGAGCCTTAACCCGCTCTGTTTTCTGGGTGAACTCTTTCAGCCAAAACACTCTCAAGTTCGTCGACGTCTAGAAGGTCCCAGTTGCCCTCCCTGACCTCTCTGAATTTGGCGAGCATTCTGCGGTACGTGCCCAACGTAGGCATATGAGCGTTGAGGTCTCGGCCACTGAAATCCTGGAATCGGTCAAGCTGATCTATAAGTATCGAGCTGATGCTGATGTATTCAGCTTCGTTGTTCCCATCGAACCCCGGAAATCTTGGTGCAGTTGTAAAGGGCTGTGTTCTGGTTAGTAATATGTTTTTTTCGTCCTGGCCTAGTTCTGCGTATGACGTTTCGATGAAGCTCCACATCTCCAAAATATCAAGCACCTCTCGCAGCTCGGGCGGCTCATCCTCTGACTTAAAAGGAATGCCTGGATATTTCCATGCTAGGCTCCACTCGTTCTCGGTATAAATAGCAGTACGTAAGAAGTCCGGGTCAACCTCGCCGACAACGTCGAGCTTGTCGTACAGCTCGCACAGCATCAGCGTTATCAGCCGTTCGCCATTAGTAAGTTTCATAGAGTTCCCTCACACATTTTCCCGTCTATCGTCCGATATTTGTTTTATCTTGGGTAAAAACAAATTAATTCCTGTGAAAGCCTGTCGTCCCGCTAGTGTCACATCTTCCAATGATTGGGCGGCGGCAATGACACCTGCCTTCTGCAAAAGTTCCTCTGACAGCGTCAGAGCTGGATTGTCGGCGTCACCAAAAAGATAGCTACTTTCATTTAAAGTAGTGCAATAGGTGACAAGTTGCGCGGAGATACTTTTAATATCAAGACCACGAAGATTACGTTGCATGCATGACGGACCAATCGCAGAAACCGCCTGTAGCATTGCTCGTGTGGATTGGAGGAGTTGGTGTGATTCGGCTACGTATCTATGGTTTACCATTCGATCTCGCACGAGCTCGGCCTGGGAGGCCGATCTGGCTGAAGCACGCGCTTCGACTCCTGCCCAGATTGCGCTACCTATTGAAGCTATTGCAGATAGGAGCCCCAGCCACCATACAAATGTATCCACAATGCCTCCTGCATTGAACCTATTTAATCGCTGCAAGCAGCGCCACTCACTTTTATACATTCAGTTGCAAAAACTCAAATGGTATCTCACTAGTTCACACCCGAGGGCTTACGGTGTCCAAAGACAAATAGTCCCGCTTGAATTACTCCTGAATTGACTAGACAAATCCGACGGAGTGTGCATGGCTAATTTTTTGTTTTCCACGACCAGCTGAAACCGACCGAAATCCGCTTTTCGATCCTCCAAGTTTCGAACGTCAACTAGCCGTTCAAAGCAGGCATAAAGGGTGAATAAGTAACGTAATTAGTCCCTATCAACAATACCGGATTGCTCTCAAAAGCCATGACACCTTTTGAATTTTTTGCCACTGCCACAAGGACACAGATTGTTCCGCCCGGGCTTTTCGATTTCCAAGGGAGGAACGACGTTTTTCGGCTGTTTGAGATTCAGCGCCCGCGTAGGTTGAGCCATACGCGCGGCGTCTTCGTAAACAAGGGCGTTTTCTACTGTTTGCTCTATCGGTACTTTGACCGTGAACAGTTGCGCTCGGTGGTAGGTTCCATCGGCACTAGCCTCTGCTACGACGCAAGTTATGTTAGAAGCCTTGACGGCCAATGCAGCTGCGCTGGCTTTGTCATTTACCTTGCACCAGTCAACTGGCTGGGCGTGGCGTTGAAGCCAAACGAATAGCGGTTCGCCGTCCCCGCCCAGAAGAAAGTAACGAGCAGGATGCTGCTTCAGAGTCTGGCGAACGTCGGACAACATCTTGGCAAGATTATTCCGGCCTTCGTCTCCTAGATCACGGATATGACTCTCAGCTGAAAGCCATCCGCGTGCTCGGGTAACGTCTAGCGCTTCAAGCAGCTTCAGCACTTCCTGAGGGAAGTTTTGCGTCGGAAACGGTCTGCTTTCCCAGTTTTCACCCTCGAAGCTTTTGTCGACTATGTCGCTCATCCCGTCCCAAATGATCATGTTTACCTTACCGCCCTTCAACTGCTCGGCAATGGTCTGATCGAAACGATTCTTCGTTAGGTACGCGCCCAAGTGGTCGAACTCATCGTAGAGATGAGCTTGGCGTATCCCCGCCACGGCCTGCCGCACTTCCATGTAGTGGGCGAATTCGCCGGGAGTGGGCAGAAAGCGCTTGAGCACGAACAGATCGTCAATGGACAACGAAACGAAAGCATACTTCCCAAGTAGTGGCTTAATCTGCGGCAGATTTTTACAGTACGTCGAAAAAGGAGAGAACGACTCGACCGTCAGCCCAATCGGAACCATTACTCGGTAGTCGGAGCGGCGGACACGGCCGCACTCTTCGTATTTGCCGTTCACCAGGTAGTAGAGCGGCACTTCATCCGCAGAATCAAGATAATTGAAGAAGCGCTCACATTGCTTGTAGGCTTTGACTACTAAGTCCTGCACGGACTGGGCATGGCGAGCGAAATCAAGTGCTGGTGATGCAATGGTTGCCGCCGCACCGGCCTTGGCTTCAACTAGAAACAGCACGTCATCGACCAAGATGAGGGTGTCATTTTCAGACCACTTATTGGTAGCTGAGTCTTTGTAATAAACTTCCTGGAAAACCGCCGCGCCGGGAAGCTGGGCGGCAAGGATGTCGACGAAAGCAGCTTCGCTCATCATCTTCTGGCGATTCTCAAAGGTCTTCTTATAGTCCGATTTTCTCTGAAGGAGATTGTAGAGAAGCGCACGATAGCCCGCATCTCGGGTGAAGCATGGGTCGACGGCGTAGTAGTCCGATCCAAGCTGGATCAGTGGCTTCTTCCGGGCGGGTAGTGTCCGATAGGGCGTTCCAGCATAATCACCCGCTGCGAAGAATTCGGTTTCTTCTCCTCGCTCGTAAGCCAGATCCGCTAGCAACGATAGTGGTAGCTTCGTGTGACGGCTCACATTGGCTATGCCGCCCCGAAACATGTCATCCATCGCCCGCTCGGTAGTTTTCGTTTGTTCGATATTGGCCGCAACCCAAGCCTCCATGACTTGTTCCAGTGGTTTGCCTTGTGTCGCAGCGAAGGCCTCCGCGGCCTCAAACCGCTCCATCATCACCGTGATTGCGTTGGCCTGACCTAAGCGCGTGGCGTCTGCCATGGACTGGAAGCCTTCCGCGATATCAGCGGCACTTACGCCATACACTTCCTTCAGGACATCATCGTGAGGCGCCAAGACGTAGCGATAGAACTCGCCTTCCAATACTGGGTAGCGGTTACCGCGCAGCATGACCCATGTAGATTTTGCGTGGAATTCAATGTCGGACGTGTCCGGACCAAATACACCGTTTTTGGTGTCGGCAGACGAGGCCATAGCGAAAAACATGGCCTGTTCTCGCAGTGTGCGACTAAGTTCAAACAACTCGGCGCACTGACTTTCGTCGAATGTTACGTCCGCTGGGGCGACGTCTGACGCGAGAACCGCGTGCACGTACTCCAGCAGAAACTGGTTTTCGTTGATCAGATCATCCGGGCTGTCCGCGTCGTTCAGCCCCTGAATGACGCGTTGGTCCGCCATCGCTTTCATCATGTACTGGGCGTAGATATATCCGAGTAAGTCATGCGGAGGCATGGCGACAATCAGTTCGCGCATGCGGGAGGCCGTGACTTCCATGTCCTTTAACAAGGAAGCAGCGGCTTCTTTTCTGATTTTTTCATCCATAAATATTTTCTGCCCGAAGTTGCTGAACCCTAGAACCATACAGAGTTGATTCCAAACGTGCCGCAAGTAAATGATAAAAAGACTGTTGACCGACTCTATCCCTAACTCGAACGTTCAAGTTTGGCCGATTGCGGCCTACGGCTGACCCAAACTTGCAAACGCTGCTGTAACACCATTTCTGGCTTGTAACACCCGACGCACGTGATAGATGAACTGCGTGTAGCATTAATAAAATACAATAAATTCAATTAGTTACTATCATTCGCCACACATGTAACACCTGTCACACGTCGTTTCGAGCCCCCACACCCCTTCAGAGATCGCGCCGCCAGCGAAAGCATACTGGGGCGCCGAAAATCGCCGGGGCCCCTGAGGGCATTCAGTGGGTACGGGGTCGGAAACCCGAGGGACTTTGTTAGCGACCAGGTGCCCAGCTTAGTGAACAGGTGAACCGCGTGAACACACCGTTCACCAGTGCAAATGCACAAGGTGTTCACAAGTCGCCGGGGTCCCTGAGCGAATATGAAAGACACGGGGCACAAAACCCGCGCGTTCGTGTTAGCGGCTGGATTTTTGAGGTTGGTTGACAGGTTGACGAATTGACACGGTTGACGAACCCCATGCGTGCGTTATCAGCAACACAAAGGGGTATCTTTACCAACACGGTAACGATGCCCCTTTTTCGTCAGGATTCTTTCAATTTCAACGTCGAAATTTCAGTAAGGTGGGGTGCCTGTCACTAACAAGATCCCGCGGGTTTCCTACCCCGTACCGTCGTGTATGCTCCAGGGGCCCCAGCGTTTTTCACGTCATAATCCACTATGACCTCACTCGTTCCTTCGAAATATTGAGACTGAGCAAGCCATGAGCCAGTTAACCACTACAGCAAGATTTGACTGCCCTCTATGTAAGAAGGAAGCGCGTGTCACGGTTGACGTACCCGAGGTCGATTGGTGCGTTGAGCCTCTGTCCGACTCGCTATCTGAGGATGACGGCGAAATGGAATGCGACAGATGCCGGGAGTTTTTCAACATAAAAATCCAGAACTCCCCTGCTGGCTGCTTTATAGAATTGCTTGATCATCCCGAGGTAAAGGTCGATGTAGAGGAGGCCCTATTTTCATCGGATGACCCGCAAGAGAATGAATGGCTTAACGACTCTATCCCACTAAGACCGTACGAAATCTACATCGATAACTACCATCATCTGGGTGAAGTGCTTGCAGAGTGCCCGCGCGGTGAACAGTATGTTTTTAGGCAGTCTGCAGCAATAATTCAGAGAATGATTTTCGCTGAGACCATTAGCTCAATGGAGGCATACCTAGGTGACATACTCCAACTGACAGTGCTTGCCACTCCAAAAGCGATGCAAAGTCTCGCGGCTAAGGATAGGGAGCTCTCGGCCGAGAAGGTGGCGTTGAGTGTCATCTTGGATAACCCAAATGTGGTCAGCGACAAAATCCGGATCTACCTCAAGGGACTGCTGTATCACAACCTACCTAAAGTCGAAGCAATCTTTAAAATCGCGCTAAACATCAACATCTTTCCAGACGAGGATCTCAAGGTCCGGCTTCTTGGATTTGTAAAAATTAGGCATGACGTTGTTCATCGGAACGGAAAAGGCAAGGACGGAGAGGAACACTCATTCCCCGCGGCATGGGTCAATGAGGTTATGGAGAACGTGAGAACTTTCATTGAAAATATTGAGAGGTCCATCGCCGACGCTCGTATTGAATGACTCTAGACATCCAGGAAAGCGAAGCAGCCGGAATGAATCTGTATCCCCGCGTGTATCCCTAGCTATATAATTGCTCTGCAAGGCATGGATTATATGGAACGCACGAGTCTCCCTCGGGGCACCATACAGCAGTAACTGAAAGCCTCTACCAGGCTTTCAGACCCAAAGAAACCGGCCATTTGAGCCGGTTTTTTTGTGCCTGTATGTTTACCCCTGCCCCCAGATGCCGCACGCAACTCAAGGACGATTCATGAACAGGATGCTCTGTGCCGCGCTGAGCCTTTCGATTATCGCGTCATCCTTGATCGGGTGCGCTGCAAAACCTGTGAAGGAACCGCTCAAAGTCCCTCAGGTTTACGGCTACACCTTGAATCAGCCGCTTTCCAGCGATGAGTTCAAGGCGCTTTCCGCTCCCGGAGGCGAGAACGGCATGGGCTCCCAGGTTTTCAATCGTATCGATGAGCAAGGCGATCTCTATGAGGTCTTGCTAGATGGGCGGATCCGCCCGGAACTTATCCGCAAGGAAAGTCGTGCTTTTGCCAGTCAACCTGAGTGCGCGGCTGAGTTTGAGGCGCAGATTGCCCAGTTGCAGCAGCTCTTTGCCAGTTACGACACACCGACTCGCGGACTAGGGCCGGAAAGTCGAACGCTCGTGCCGGGGGACCGCTATATCAGCGTAAACACTACGCAGTGCAGAATCCGTCAGTATGATCAGACGGGAACCCATCGTTATGCCGTGAGCCTGTCCGAGAACACTGTCACGGCTCCATCTGAACGAGGCGTGGGCGATAAGATCGACGATGCCTACGAGGGCGTATGGATCACTGTGCTCATGATCCCCCTGTTGCCGTTTGTGCTGGTGGGCTGGGCCGTTGACAAGGCCACCGATTGAGCTTGGTTCGGGCTCGGTTTTAGCGCGAGGGGCAGTCCGATTTTGAGGTTACCTGGGGGTAAGCGGTTGCTGCCGCATAACTAACCGAAGCCTGGATAGCTGTCCTCAGGCTTCTGGAGAGCGCTTGACCGGGAACGAGACGAAAGGCTTGATCTCCTTGAGCACAAACATACTCTGCATCTCTTTGATGCCAGGCAGCTGTCGGACCACCGACATAGCAAAGTCAGAAAAAGAGTCGAGATCACGCGCCACTACCTGCATCAGGAAGTCCGCGTCGCCACCGATGCTGTAGCACGCCACCACACCCTCCAGCTGCATCACTTGCTGCTCGAACTTCTGGGCCTCGGCTTCGCTGTGATGGTCGATTCTGACCCTTACAAACACCATCACCCCTAACCCGATCTTGCGTCGGTCCAACACCGCCCGGTAGCCCTGAATATAACGATGCTCTTCCAACTGGCGAACTCTGCGCCAGCAGGGCGAGGCCGACATGCCGATCTGGTCGGCCAGGGTCTGGTTGGTGATCCTGCCATCCTGCTGCAAGGCTGTAAGGATTTTAATATCTGTCAGACTGAGCATCTGATCGGTCATAAATTCCCACCTCTCGCAATAAAGAGGTAAATCCTACCAGAACCGATCCTCCCACGGATCAAAGTAGAAAAAAATTACCCGTCTAAAGGCGATAGTATTTCTTCAGCATCTGACATCGGATGTACAGGGCCTCAGCCTCCAGGCACAAATCGACAAATATATCCAAGGCGGACTGAAGCTCAGGCATAAATGCAAGAAAACTAAAGCGCCCTAAAGTGTAATTAAGCGGAAAAACGACTGTGGATAAGTGATCGCGATCTGACGTCATTGATAAAATCAACATAACCAACGTTTTATAGATGGAATCGAGGTGTATATGAATTTCGATGCTGCCGTTCACAAATGTGTAATTGTCGTCGACAACACGCTGGGGTTGGGACATGCAGTAAATGCGGTAAGCGTCATAGGTGTCAGTCTAGGACGTTCGGTAGAGGGTCTGGTTGGACCTGCCCTGCAAAGCAGGGACGAGGTTAATTACCCTGGAGTCATATACGCACCTTTGCCCATTTTGCGATCCAGCAGTGATCACTTGCAGGAACTCCATAAGAAAGCGCTGCTGGACAATGGAATTCATAGCATGCCCTTCAGCGCCCTGGCGCAATCCTGCAAGACGTATCAGGAATATGAAGCGCGTATCTGCGAGGCCGATAGTTCAGGTATAGAGTTGGTTGCCCTTGGTTTGGTCGGGCCACAGAAAAGCATCATCAAGTTGACGGGCAATCTTTCGTTATTTAAATGAACTGCTGAGATGCCGTATTTTTTAGAACGCAGCCATTGCGCAGATGAAAGACTGAAGTGAAGTCGTTTAATCTTGACTTCCGAGTATGTAAGAAACCAGCAACCTAATAATAAACAATCCGAGAAAAGCGATATGCTCAACGTATCACAAGCACTTACCTATACGGCAGCGCTGGGCATCGCAGCGGCCATTCCCGGTCCGGGCATGGCAGCGCTGGTAGCACGGAGCGTCAGCGGTGGCACCCTATCGGGCTTTTGCCTGCTGTTTGGGTTGATACTCGGCGATCTGACTTACTTGTCATTTGCCATCTTTGGACTGGCGATGATTGCCGCGCACTTCGATGCACTGTTCCAATTGGTGCGCTGGGCGGCTGCGCTGTACCTGTGCTATCTGGCTTGGCAATTCTGGTTCGCCAACCATCAGGCTATTGAAATAGGTCTCCCAGCGAAGAAAAAGGAACTGCTGTCGGCGGCGATATCAGGCCTGACCATTACCTTGGGCAACCCGAAGACCATCGGCTTCTATCTTGCGTTGTTGCCGCTCGTGATCAACCTTGAAACAGTCTCGCTACAGACGTGGGGACTGATGCTGGTGCCATTGACCATTCTCGTTCTATTGGGTGTTGGCACACTGTTCATTGTCAGCGCGGTGCGTGTCCGGCACCTGCTATCGAGCCTGAGAGCCCAGCAGTGGCTGTTCCGCGGCGCGGCGGCGATCATGGTAGCGGCCGCCGCGGCGATGCTGATTACTTGAAGCAGGCAGAGCCCGTGAAACAACAGTTTCACGGGCTCGCGGTTGAAGTTTGCGAGACGCTATTCTAGAAACTGGTGCGCAGGGTAAAGGTCATGTTTCGCGGTGCACCATAGTAGTTTTGCGACTCTACTGGCCCGGTCTGAGCGTAATAGACACGGTCGAAGATGTTTTCGATGTTCATCGACAGGTTCACGTTTTTACTGATGTCGTAGGCTATACGGCCATTGTAGAGGGCGTAGCCCGAACCTTCGTGCTTCACACCGCTGCCCAGCATGTAGGTTCCACTCTGAATACGCGTGCCGACACCTACCTGCCACTTGGCGAATTCGTCAGGCAGTGTGTAGTTGGCCCACACCCGCGCCGCATGAGCGGGCATCTGGGTCAGGAAACTGCGACCTTCCAGGCTGACATCGTCGGGATTTTCCAGGTAGCGACTGCGGGTGTAGGTGTAGCTGGCACTGAGTTGCAACCCAGTCATGACCTGGCCGTTGATTTCGGCTTCAAACCCCTCTGAACGGACTTTGCCTCCGGCGATATAGCAAAGCGTGGTGTACGGGCTAAAGCACGGCGAGGGAAAAGACTGGTCGATCTGTGCCCGGCCATTGAAGTTTGTCTGGTAGATCGCGAACGAGGTGTTGAGTGCGCCCTCGTAAAACTCGCCCTTGAGACCCAACTCGTAGGTTTCTCCAGAGCGTGGGGCTAAGGTGTTGCCGGCATACGTCATGTAGTCGGTTTGTGGGGAGAAGATTTCGGCGTAGCTGGCATACGCCGACCAGTTATGCGTCAGTTCATACACCAGCCCGTAGAAGGGAACGACCTTGGCATTGGTTTTCTGGCCGGTGGGTTTAGAGACGCCGCTTGGCTCGGCGATCTGGTCCTGGCTGTAATCCCACCAACTGACGCGGGCACCGATGATGACGTCCAGTGGATCAAGCACGTTCATCCGCAAGGAACCATAGACGCCCTGCTGGTCGAGCGTCGACTTAACGGTGCGGTAGCGGGCCAGGCGATCATATTCTGGCGGGATGAATTCGAGGATGTTCGGAATGTTTTCCGTTTCCGCATACCACTGGGTGTCATAGCGACCAGAGTCGCGCTTGGCGTGCGTGGCGTTGGCCCCGAGGATGACTTCGTGGCGGCGTTCGAACAGTTCGAAGTGCCCGTTGAGGTACGCGTCGGTGTTGTACTGATAGTTGTTTTCCGAACGGCTTTCCGCCCAGTTGTAGCCACCGCCATGGGTCAGCGGATCAATCAGGCCGCCGGTGTTGCTGTAAATGGTGTCCAGATTCATTTTGGTGTAGTTGGTGGTCAGGCTCATCCGCCAATCGTCGTTGAGCTGGTGCTTGGCTTCGAGGAACACCTGAGTGGTTTCCACATCGTTGTAGTCCGATGGCGAACTCAGGTTGGTCGAACGTTTCCAGTCAATGTTCGCACCGGTCTTGTAGGCTGGAAGGCCGAAGTCCATCACCCCACGATTGTTCACGTTCTGGTAGGAAAAACCGGTGCTTATCAGGGTTTGTGGCGACAGGTCGAACTCCAGGACGCCATAGGTCGAAGACCGCTCGGTCTTGGCGTTGTCATAAAAGTACCCACGATCGCCGTAGGAAGTTACCAAACGGCCCCGAACACTCTTGTCTTCGTTAAGCGGACCCTGGACGTCGACTTGTTGTTGATAATTGTCCCAACGCCCCGCGGATGTGGTGGTGCCGAGGTGGAAGTCCGCTGATGCACGTTTGCGCACCAGGTTGATGGCACCACCCGGCGAACCGGCACCCTGAAACAAGCCGGCTGAACCCTTGAGGAATTCAACGCGTTCGTAGGGCACCAGGTCAGCCCAGTTCTGCGAGGTAATGCTGTTGCTGTTGGGCAGCGGAATGCCGTTGATCTGGTAGTTGTCGATCTGGTAACCGCGGGCGTAAGGCTGGTTGTCCCCCACCATATAGCCGTAGGTGATCACGCCGGGCAGGACGTTGTAGACGTCATCCAGGGTCTGGATGTTCTGGTCCTTGATGCGCTGGGCGGTGAGTACCGTAATGCTCTGTGGAATATCCTTGAGGGGACGCTCGCTTTTACCGATGCTTACGGCGCCCGTGGTGTATGAGCGGGTGTCCTCGGTATTGATGCCCAAACCGGCGCCCTGAATGGTGGTAGCACCCAGTTCCAGGGCGTCGCCCTGGTAGGGAGCGGCAATCAGGTAACTGCCATCAGCGGTTTTTTGCGCCACCAGGCCGGTGTTACCAACGATACGCTCCAGCGCTTGCTCAACGCTCAGTTGCGCATGCAGGGCGCTCGCCTGACGACCTTCGGCAACGTCAGTGGCGAACAGTATTCGGCTCCCGGTCTGCGCCGCCAGCGCGTTCAGTGATTTATCCAGCGCCTGTGCCGGGATATCCAGCGAATAAACAGGGCCTTGTGCGTTGACGGTGCCTGCCAGTATCAGGCCGCTCGCGAGCAAGCTCAGGCGAAGCGATGACGTGTTCTTACCCATGATTTCCCCATTCGAACAGTCGATAAAAGCGTTCTTCATGGGATTGGCGTATGGGCCGAGCCAGATGTTGAGGTTGATCTGGAAATAATTCTCATTTGTTTAAAGGACGGTATTTTTATCAGCGAGCTTTACTGAAAGTGATGCTGCCGTCGGCCGCGCGCGCGAGGCTTACTGGCAGGATCGATGGCAGCAGGCCGATCAGCGCTTCGACCGAGTTGCTGTCAAATTCGCCGGAGAGGCGCAATTCGCCGACCTGCGCATCTGCCAACCGCAACGGTTTGCTACGGTAATGCTGAAGGTCCGCGATCACCTCGCTCAAAGGGGTGCCGTCAAAGCGCAACTTGTTCTGGCGCCAGGCAGTGAGGGCCGCGACATTGACTGGCCGCACGTCGCCCAAGTGGCTCGATGACGCCCGCAGTTGCTGGCCGCCGTTCAGTCTGACGGCTGCAGAACGATTGCTGCTGACCTCAACGGCACCCTCGATTACAGCCACGTCCACGCCACGAGCATCACTGCGCACATCAAATACCGTACCGATGTCCCGGACACTGACGCCTTGGCTGCGCACGATAAAGGGCGTGTCGGCATGCACGACGGTGAACAGCGCTTCGCCGTGACGCAGTTCCAATTGGCGGCTGCGCAGGCGCTTCTCAATGATCAAGTGACTGCCGGAATTCAACTCGACGCGGCTACCGTCGGCCAATTCAAGCTGTTGCCGCTGGCCTAGTGCGACCTGAACATCTTCGGTGTGCCAGGCGGGGTCGAGTAACCACACGGCACTGCTCAGAGCCAGGACCAGAAGGCCGCCGCAAGCCGCATTCCTGCGTTTACGGCGGCTGTCAGTCATTGCCTTGCCTTCGGCCAGCAAGGCCTCCCTGGACGGAACGCGCTCGCGCAAAGCTTCGGCAAACGGTTGCAACGGATCGTCCAGGTCGGGGCGGCGTTTTTTGTCGAGCGTGTCCGGCCGATTCATGTTTTCACCTGCTTCTGTTGCCGCACAAGCCGGCGTGCAGGCTCCCAGCGCAGAATGATGGCGGCCATTGCACGGCCAAAATGCTGGGTGACCATATTCAGGGAAATATCCAACTCATCGGCAATTTCACGTTGCGGCATGCCATGGATACGGTGCAGCAAAAATACCTGGCGCTGGCGCGCCGGCAGCGCCTCGATGATTGCCAGCAGGGCATGCACGTGTTGTTCGAATTCGACTGCCCGTGCACCGTCCCAACTGTCCATTCCCTCTTCCGGTGACTGGTGCGTCAGAACATACAGGCTGCGAGTGCGCTCGGCGCGGATGCGGTCGATGGCGCGGTTGAAACTCATCTTGCGCAGGAATGCCAAAGGCAGTGCGACTTTTTCCTGGGGCGGCTTTTCGAGAATCTGGATACAAACGTCGTGAACAAGATCACGAGCAAAGTGTTTGCCGTTGAAACGAAGCCGGATGTACTCCACCAGCGAATCGTAGTGAAGGGTCAGCGCAGTCATCAGCTCTTCATTGGGCGACGTCTTCGACATGGTAAGCAAACGGCATTGATGAGAATGTGTCTCATTGTATCGTCATCTTTGCGGCGTTTGCGAGCCGTCTGATGTTGTTCATTAAACTGATATGAAGTCCAACGCAGTTGCTCTTGAGAAACCCTCAGGGCCCCCGCCAGCTTTTCAGCGCCCCCGCCACGATTCAATGCGCTATCCGATTGCGACGAGTATCGTGTTTGCCATCGATACCCTCGCTACGGATCGGATGATGACCAGAAGCATTTTCTACGCCTTGGGCGCCGCCGCGCTATTTGGTGCCAGCACACCGCTTGCCAAGGTTCTGGGACTGGACGTCCCTGCAGTCTTGCTCGCCGGGTTGCTGTACCTGGGAAGCGGCTTGGGCTTGACGATCAGTCGGTTAATCCGTGATCGCGGCTGGCAGCCTGTCGGTTTAACTGCATCCGAATGGCCGTGGTTGATTGGCGCCATTGTTTTCGGCGGGGTGCTGGGGCCGGTGTCGTTGATGTTTGGACTGACCCTTACCTCTGGCACTACCGCTTCGCTGTTGCTGAACCTTGAGGCCGTGTTGACCGCACTACTTGCGTGGATGGTGTTCAAGGAGAACGCTGATAGGCGGATCGTCGTTGGAATGATCGCGATAGTGGCAGGCGGCGTAATGCTGGGCTGGCCGCAAACTTCAGCACAGAGCAATGGCTGGGTTGGCCCGGCAGCAGTAGCAATCGCATGTCTTTGTTGGGCCGTCGATAACAACCTTACTCGGAAGGTTTCAGCATCGGACGCCTTGTTCATTGCAGGTATCAAGGGATTGGTCGCCGGGGTGGTCAATTGCACCCTGGGGGTTGCGCTTGGCATGCATCTCCCCGAGTGGTTTCTGCTCGCCCCCACCCTCCTCGTAGGTTTCCTGGGATACGGCGTGAGCCTGGTGCTTTTCGTGCTGGCTTTGCGGGGACTGGGAACAGCTCGGACCGGCGCGTATTTCTCTACCGCCCCCTTCTTGGGAGCAGCTATTTCAATTCTGTTTCTGGGCGAAGCCGTGTCATGGGAGTTTTGGGGTGCTGCGGGCCTGATGGGGATTGGAGTCTGGATCCACCTCACCGAGAGTCATTCACACGAACATCAACACGATCCGCAGACACATGACCATCAGCACGTTCACGACGAGCACCATCAACATGAACACGCCTTTGAGTGGGATGCATCTGAGCCTCATAGCCATGTGCACAAACACGCCCCCATACTCCATAGCCACCCGCACTTTCCTGATATCCATCATCGGCATAAACACTGAGGGACAGCCCTCGGCATAGCGCCGTATCTGAAACCAGCGGCGCCAACCGCACCCACACAGACCGACTAGACTTCATCACTCCAGTGCCGCAGGTCCCTGCAGGCACTCCCCTAAGCTGTCATTCCCACCGAATTGAACTGAGTACACAATCATGTGTGAATCATGCGATTCAGGCTCCGTTTCAAAAGTGAACACTCGTCGTCATTTTCTTCGTCTTGCCGGATTGGGCGCCGGCACCCTGCTACTGGCCGGTGCATTGCCCAGGCTTGCTCAGGCCGCCGAGGCAACCTCCGCACCGCCCAAACCGAAAAACGTCATCAGCCCGGATGAGGCACTCAAAAGGCTGATGGCCGGCAATGAGCGCTACGTCAGCGGCAACTCCGAAACCCACGACTTCAAGGACGAACGTGAAGCCTTGGTCTCCGGCCAGAACCCTTTCGTGGCAGTCCTCAGTTGCTCTGACTCGCGCATCGCACCCGAGTACGCGTTTGATACCGCACGCGGCGATCTGTTCGCCATACGCGTGGCGGGCAACTTCGTTACCGATGAAGGTCTGGCGAGTCTTGAATACGGTGTCGCGGTGCTGGGGGCACCGCTGATCCTGGTCTTGGGGCATGAGCGGTGCGGCGCTATCGAGGCCGGTATCAAAGCCGTCAAGGATCACACGGTGTTCCCCGGGCACATCCCGAAACTGACGGACGCACTCAAGCCCTCTATCGAAAGCGTGCTCAAGCAACCAGGGGAACTGGTGGAAAACGCCACCGTGCAAAACGTCAAAAACTCGGTCGAGCGCCTGAAGAAAGCCACTCCCCTGCTGAGCGATGCACTGGACAAGGGCAATCTGAAAATCGTCGGCGGCATCTATCGCCTGGCAACCGGTAAAGTCGAGCTGATTGCCTGAGTCGCGCTGGCTGCAATCCTCTACCCCTGAGATATAATCGGCCAGCCAGTTAAAAAGAGACCTTGTTTATCAAGGTCTTTTTTCGCCCGTAGAAAAGTGACCCACACCACCGCACAAGGACCCACCCCCAATGGACCGCCCCCTGGAAACCGTCGCCCTCTTCGCCCTCAAGCTGGTTCACGAGAGCGAAGGTCAAAGCCCGATCCTGCGTGACGATCCGATCATGGACGACTATCAGCGGGAGGTTTTCCAGTTGCTGGTGCGCCGTGGTGATGTGGCGGCGATCCAGTTGAAAGTGGCGACCTGCGTTGGCCTGGCGCTGGCGGCCCTGGGCGGGGCGGACAAACCCATGGGCCGTGAGCTGCAGCGCCTGGCCGCGGAGTTCAGCCAGGCGCAGACGCTGGAGCAGATGCAGGTTCCGCTCCTGGCGCTCAGGGACTACCTGAAAGACATTCAGTGAGGGCCCTGGCGCGCCCTACTCGTCCTTGCCCGACGCGCGTACTGCGACTTCGATCGCCCGCACGCTGATCGCCGCGAATATCGCGGTCATCAGCACACCGTTGAACCCCAGCAGAATGGCCAGCACCCGCGAGACGCCCAGCTTGGGCACCAGCTCGCCATAACCAATGGTCAAGCCGGTCACGAAGCCGAAGTAGATGCCGTCCAACGGCGCCCAGCCCTCCAGGTAGCTGATGATCAGGCCGCACACCACGATCAGCAAAAACAGGATGGAGAAAATCGGCCAGACGACGCGAAAGTAGAAGCCGACGGCTTTGTAGAACTCACGGCGCACGTGCGCTGAATGCGTGGATGTCATGGTGTGGGCTTCCTGGGGGTGATGACCCATTGGGGGACCCCATCAGCTTGGCACAGGCCTCGGAAAATCGAGGTCAATTGTTGATTATTTGTGTTCAACGGTCGCCGCTGTCCTGGGCTGCGGTCGGCGGCCCTGGATCAACCCCGCCACCAGCGCTGCCAGTATCAACAGGATCGACAGTCCTTCATTGATATCCACTCGGTGGCCCAGCATCAGCACCGAGCCGGCAACCCCGAACACCGGGATCAGCAACGACAGCGGCGCCACCCTCGACACCGGATACTCGCGCAGCAACAGGTTCCAGCCCCAGTAACAGAAGTGAGTCGCCGCGTAGACCTGGAACAGCAGGGAAAACAGCGCCAGCCACTCGAAGTGCCGGACCAGCCCGGTAAAAGGCGCCGAGCCATGGGCCAGCCAGGTCAGGAACAACAAGGGAATCGGCGGAAACAGGCTGGCCCACACCACAAAGGCAAACATCTCACGCACTTTCGACTGTTTGATAATGACGTTACCGACACTCCAACTGAATGCGCTGACCAACAACAGCGCATACCCCAGGGTCGTGGCCTGGCCAGGACTGTTGACGATGATGCACAGCAAGCCCACCACGGCCAGCCCCACGCCCACCAACTGGCCGAGACGCAAGCGCTCGCGAAACAGCAGCACGCCCCAGCCCAGGGTGAAAAAGGCACTGAACTGGACCAACAGTGCCGCCGTCCCGGGCGGCACCCCAAGCTCGATGCCCAGGTTGATCAACGCCCACATCGCCACCCCAAAAATCAGGCCATAGGCCGCCAACCAGCCCAGGGCGATCGGTGGACGGCGGACAAAAAACACCCAGGGCAACGCTGCCAGGGTGAAGCGCAGGGCCGTCAGCAACAGCGGATCAATCGCCGCCAGGCCCAGCTTGGTCACCGGAAAGTTCAGACCCCAGACCGCCGTCACCAACACGGCGAGGATCAGGTGTTTGTTTTGCATGCTCGGCCATTCCACAAAATGAGGCCGACACTATGGACAATGAGCGCCACGGCCCGCTTGCACTATCAGGTCATTGATCGGTAGATTTGGGCCATGCGCGACATTGATATCGATCCCTACGAACACACGCCCCGCGACGCCGTGGTGACTGCCAACGACTATTGCGACGGCCTGCACTTCGCTCGGCATAGCCATCAACGCGGGCAATTCGCCTACGCCGCCTGCGGGGTGATCACGGTGTTCACCGACCAGGGCAACTGGGTGGTGCCCCCACAACGGGCCGTCTGGGTCCCGGCCCATGTGCCCCACGAAATGCACATGCACGGGCCGGTGACCATGCTCAACAGCTACATCCGCCCCATCGCCGCCACACGGCTCGGCCTGCCGGCGCACTGCCAGGTGTTTGGTGTGTCGGCGCTGCTGCGCCAACTGTTGATCCGCGCCATGGACGTGCCGGCGCTGTACGCCGAGGACCAGCGGGACGGCCACCTGATGAACCTGCTGCTGCACGAAATCGCCGACATGCAGCCGCTGTCGCTCAATGCGCCGCTGCCCAGTGAGCCGCGCCTGGCCCAGGCCTGCAGCAAGCTGCTGGAGCAGCCGTCATTGGCGATCGGGATCGACGACATGTGTCGCCAGGTCGCCATGAGCCGCCGCACCTTTACCCGGCTGTTTCGCGAGCAGACCGGAATCAGCTTTGTCGAATGGCGCCAGCAGGCGTGCCTGTTGATGGCCGTGGTACGCCTGGGCAATGGCGAGACCGTGACGCGGGTGGCAACCGATCTGGGCTACAGCAGCCCGAGTGCGTTCACCGGGGTTTTCCGGCGGGTGCTGGGGCAGGCACCGAGTCGCTACTTCACGCAAAATAGCCCGGCTTGATTGAGCTGTGGCGCTTCACACAAACAAAGGTCCCCATGGATGAGTACACCCTTGATGATGTCCTGCACGGTAAACAACGGTCTGCCCCTCGCCCCCGCTGCCGAGCCGGTCAGCGTGCCCTGGTGGAGCTTCGGTAAAACCGTGCTGGCGGCCACGGCGCTGACCCTGGTGCGCGATGGCCTGGTGGCTCTTGACGATCCGGTCGAGGAAGGTCCGTTCACCTTGCGCCAATTGCTGCGGCATGAGGCCGGGCTGGCGGACTACGGCGAACTGGCGGAGTACCACGCAGCCGTTGCCCGGCATGAAACCGCGTGGTCGGCCGAGGAGATGCTGCAACGCCTGGACGCTGCCCGGCTGCGTTATGCGCCGGGCAGTGGCTGGGGCTATTCGAATGTCGGCTACCTGTATATCGCCCGGTTGATTGAGCGTACCACCGGCCTGGCGCTGGAAGAGGCGCTGATCCAGCGGGCGCTGGCGCCTTTGGATATCGTCCAGGTACGGCTCGCCAGAGTGCCCGGCGACCTGCAAGACATGGCCCCGGGCTACGATCCGGCGTGGGTCTATCACGGCCTGTTGCTCGGACCGCTGCAGCAGGCCGTGACCTTCCTTGATCGGCTACTGGCCGGGCAGTTGTTGCCGGATCACTTGTTGAGCCAAATGCAGACCCTGCGTCAGTTAGGCGGGCCAATAGCTGGCCGGCCCTGGGAGTCTGCCGGTTATGGCCTGGGGGTCATGAGCGGCGCGATCTCGGGGGGCTTGCAACTGTGTGGGCATACCGGCGGTGGGCCCGGCAGTGTGGTGGCGGTTTATCGGGCCACGGATGGCGAACATTCGGCGAGCTGTGGGGCGTTTCTGCAGGGGGGTGTGGATGGAGAGGTCGAGGCGGCGGTGGTCCGCGACTTGAGACTAGCCTTGGCCAGCGCCCAATAACCCGGCAGCGCGTTTTTGGGTGGGTGTACGCAAAATCTGCGAACAGCAAAAATCATTGTGGGGCCTTCAACATCTACTGTGCCTGACACACCGCTATCGCGAGCAGGCTCGCTCCCACAGGTTGGGTGGGCGTATGCAAAATGTGCGAACAGTCAAAATCATCAAAGGGGCATGACTTCTGCCTACCCCTCCAACACCGGCAACACCACCCGCGCCTCCAGCCCGCCGACCTTGCGGTTTCTCACGGTCAGTTCGCCGCCATGTTCCAGCACGATCGCCCGTGCAGCCGAGAGGCCGAGGCCGACGCCGCCGGTGCTTTTGTTGCGCGAGCCTTCCAGGCGATAGAAGGGCACGAATACCTGTTCGTGGCTTTCCTTGGGGATGCCCGGGCCGCGGTCCAGGACGCGGATGGTCACGTGGTCGTCGTGGCTGCGCAGTTCAATGGCCGGTTCGCTGGCGTATTTGAGAGCGTTTTCCAGCAGGTTGGTGATCACCCGCTTGAGCCCCAGCGGCCGGCCGAGGTAGGCCAGGCGCGGTGGGCCGCTGAAGGGGATGTCGATGGACTGGTCGCGGTAATCGTCGATCAGGGTTTGCAGCAGTTCGGCCAGATCGAACGGCGTGGCCTCTTCGAGACGGGCGTTGTCGCGGAAGAATTCCAGGCTGGAGTTGATCATGGCGTGCATCTCATCGACGTCGCGGAACAGCTTGGCCTGCAGTTGCGGGTCGTCGATGAACTCGCCGCGCAGGCGCATGCGGGTCAGTGGTGCGCGCAGGTCGTGGGAGATGGCGGCCAGCATCTGCGTGCGGTCCTTGATGAAGTGCTGCAACTGGGCTTGCATCGCATTGAACGCGAGGATCGCCTGGCGGATTTCCAGCGGCCCCAGCGGCTTGATCGGCGGCGCACGGAAGTCCACGCCAAAGCGTCGCGCGCCCTGGGCGAAGGTCTGCAGCGGCCGGGCCAGGCGGCGGGTGGCGATCAGCGCCACCAGGCCAGTGGACAGCAACACCAGGGCGATCACGATCAGGTTGCGCGCCCAATGCTCCAGGCCCCAACTGCGCGAAGGCATGCTGAACATCAGCCAGGAACCGTCGCTCAGTTGCATCGCCATGGCGTACTGGCCGTCCTGTTGTGGCCAGTCCGTCGGTTGATAGGCTTCCAGGTGCTGGCTGTTGAACAGTTGGTGGGCCTTCGCCGTGTTGGCCCGGGTGGCCGCCTCAGGGGTTACCGGCAGGCCCAGGGCCGCATGGCTTTGGCTCCAGCGGATTCCCAGGCTACTGTCACTGGCGGCAGCAGCCAGTTGCGGGCGTTGCGCGGGCTCGGAAGCGGCAATGACCCGGCTCAGGGAGGAAAGTTTTTCCAGCAGCCCGGTCTCGGTCAAAGGTGGATAGGCCCACACCCCGGCCACCTGGGTGAACAGAGCGTAGAAGCCCAGCGACGTGAGCATCGCCAGGATGGTGGTGAGGGCGATCCAGCGCGTCACGGTGTCCCGCGAGCGCAGGCACCAGCCAGCCCGCCAGCCCTTCATTGGCGGGTCACGCTGGGGGTGAACAGGTAACCACCGTTGCGCACGGTGCGAATCATTTCCGGGCGTTTGCTGTCGATTTCCAGTTTGCGCCGCAAGCGGCTGACCTGGACATCGATGCTGCGGTCGAAGGCTTCATGGGTACGCCCACGGGCCAGGTCCAGCAGCAGTTCGCGGGTGAGGATGCGCTGCGGGTGTTCGACGAATACCAGCAGCAGGTCGAACTCGCCGGCCGACAACGGGATCATGACCTGGTCCGGCGAGCGCAGTTCGCGGCGCGTGAGGTCCAGTTGCCAGTCGGCGAACTTGATCAGCGGATGCGGCACCTGGCCGGTCAACGGCCGAACTTCACCCACCCGACGCAACACCGCGCGCACCCGCGCCAGCAGTTCGCGGGCGTCGAAAGGTTTGCTCAGGTAGTCGTCGGCGCCCATTTCCAGGCCCACCACCCGATCACTCAGCTCGCCCATGGCGGTGAGCATGATCACCGGCGTGGTGTATTGCTGGCGCAGGCGCTGGCACAGGGTCAGGCCGTTGTCGCCGGGCATCATCAGGTCGAGGATGATCAGGTCCGGCATTTGCTGCTCGATAGCCGCCCACAGCGCGACGCCGTCGGTGGCCACGGCCACGTCATAACCTTGCTGGACAAAAAACTTACTCAGCAGATCGAGGACCTCAAGGTCGTCGTCCACGATCAAAAGATGGCTCACCGGCGGGCATCACTCAACGACTGATAGTGCGGATATCTAAAACCATTCGGCGCGCCGCGTCATTTATTTCATCCTGGTCACAAAGCGACGCAGCGGTAAAAAACCAGACATCTTTGTGCAAGGCGCAGCTGCCAGGATCAAGCTCCTTTTCTACGAAGACTGTTCGCCATGCCTTTGTTCAAGCGCTCCCCTGCACTGTTTCGCAATGCCGCACTGCTGTTGAGCTTGACCTATCTGTACGGATGCTCCAGTCGCACCTCGACCGATAACCCGATGACCTGCGCGCAAGTCAGCTACCCGTTGTATGACCCGGCCGAGCCGGTGAACCGCGGGATCTTCGCCTTCAACCAGGTGATTGACGAGTACGCCGTCGCGCCGGTCGCCCGGGGTTACGGCTACACGCCGGAATTCTTCCAGCTGGGCATGCACAACTTCACGACCAACTTCAACGAACCGACGGTGTTCCTCAACGACCTGTTGCAGGGCAATGGCCAGCGCTCGCTCAACACCCTGGGGCGCTTCACCCTCAACAGCACCGCCGGCCTGCTGGGGGTGATCGATGTCTCGGACTCCCTGGAAATCCCGCGCCACAGCTCGGACTTCGGCCAGACCTTCGGCGTCTGGGGCATCCCGGACGGGCCGATCGTCGAAGTCCCAGTGCTCGGGACCGCCAACAGTCGCGATGCCGTAGGCAAGGTACTGGCAGTGGCCATCAACCCGTTCGGCGACCATAGCGATACCGTCGAGACCCTGACGACAGTGGCCAGTGTCGGTGGCACCATCGACAAGCGCGCCGAAGCGCTGCCGCTGACCGACGCCCTGCAAGCCCTGCCGGACCCGTACAGTGCGCTGCGTGACGTCAGCGCCGAAAAACGCGCGGACTTTGTCCAGAACGGCAAACGCGGCGCGTCCGGGCTGCACGACGATCTCTGCACAGAAGCTCCAACCGATGCCACGTAACAGCCCGTCGCTGATGCTCGAGCAACGCCTGGTCAAGCGCGCCAACACCGGCCTGCACTGCAGCGAGACCAGCCTGCGGTTGTCGGAAGACCAGCGTGAATTGATCCTCAGCCGCTACATCGAACTCTACCGCCCCGAAGGCGTGGAGTGGGTCGAGCGCAGCCACCGGGTCTCGGTGACTGCCCTGCTGCGCTGGATCATCGCCCAGGGCGAAGCGCTGCCGGTGGAGCAAGGCCAGGAGCTGCCGGCGCGCCAGGCAATGAACTGAGCACGGCAGCTGCTACAGGGGTCGTGTTCAAGTTGGGTTATCATCGCCGGCTAATTTTGCCCTGGAGCTTCGCCCCGGATGTCCACGCCAGCACCGCAGTCCACCCCCTCCACACCCTTGCCCGCCGTCCTGGTCGGCCCGCTGTTGCGGCGCCTGGAACCGACGCGCCTGGTGCTGTGGCTGGTAGGCTCGCGGGAGCTGGCGCTGACCTTGCGCCTGGCGCCTGTGGGCGACCTGGTGCTCGATGCGACCCGCTGCCAGGTCATCCCGGTCGGCACCCATGCCTTTGTCCACCTGATCGACATCCACCTGGACAGCGCCCTGCCCCAGGACATCAACATCGACTACGACCTGTTGATCCGCGAGGACGACGCCAGCCTGGTCGGCATTGCCCAGTGGGCCCCGCACCTGCTCTACGACCAGGCACAATCGCCGAACTTCGTCCTGCGCAGCCGCATCGATCAACTGCTCCACGGCTCGTGCCGCAAACCCCATCATCCGGCCAACGACGGCTTGCTCTGCGTCGACCAGTTGCTGGCGACGGCCCACGAGCCGAGCCAGCGCCCGGCACTGCTGATGATGAGTGGCGACCAGGTCTACGCCGACGATGTCGCCGGGCCGATGTTGCGGGCCATCCATGCTCTGATCGAACGGCTGGGGCTATACGGCGAACACCTGGACGGCGCAGTGGTGCAAGACAGCGCCGCGCTCTACCAGCACCCGGCCAGCTACTACCATCGCGCCGACCTGCTGCCGGCACTGGAAAGTAACGACAGCCTGCGCGAACGGTTTTTCGGCGGTGCGCGCAAGCCGATCTTCACCAGCAGCAGCGCCGACAATCACCTGGTGACCTTCGCCGAAGTCATGGCCATGTACCTGCTGGTCTGGGGCCCGACCGCCTGGACCCTGATCGACCCGCAGCCACCGGTGCTGACACCCGAGCGCCGCGAGCGCTACGCCCTGGAACAGACCCGGATCGATGGCTTCAAGCAGGGGCTGGGCAATGTCGCCCGGGTGTTTGCCCACCTGCCCTGCCTGATGATCTTCGACGACCACGACATCACCGACGACTGGAACCTCAGCGCCCAGTGGGAGGAAACCGCCTACGGCCATCCGTTCTCCAAGCGCATCATCGGCAACGCGCTGCTCGCCTACATGCTGTGCCAGGGCTGGGGTAACAACCCGGATGCCTTCACCGCGCTGCTGGAAAAAACCCGCGGCCTCAACCCCCAGGACGGCTACCTGGACAACAGCGCCCAGGATGAATTGATCGGCGACCTGCTGAAATTCCAGCAATGGCACTACGTGCTGCCGACCACCCCGGCACTGGTGGTGCTCGACACCCGCACCCGGCGCTGGCGCAGTGAGTTCAACCTCAAGCAGCCCTCGGGCCTGCTGGACTGGGAAGCCCTCAGCGAATTGCAGCAGGAACTGCTCGACCACCCTTGCGCCATCATCGTGTCGCCGGCGCCGGTGTTCGGCGTCAAGCTGATCGAAACCGTGCAGAAAGTCTTCAGTTGGTGCGGCTACCCGCTGCTGGTGGACGCGGAAAACTGGATGGCCCACCGTGGCGCAGCGCAGGTGATCCTCAACATCTTTCGCCACTCGCGCACGCCCGGCAATTACGTGATCCTCTCCGGCGATGTGCATTACTCGTTCGTCTACGAGGTGCTGATCCGGCATCGCACCGCCGGGCCACGGATCTGGCAAATCACCAGCAGCGGCATCAAGAATGAATTTCCGCCGAGCCTGCTGGAGTGGTTCGACCGCCTCAACCGCTGGCTGTACTCGCCGCGCTCGCCGCTGAACTGGCTGACCAAACGCCGGCGCATGCAGGTGGTGCCCCATGTGCCCGAGCACGCAGAAGCCGGCGAACGCCTGTGGAATTCGGCGGGCATCGGCCAGGTGTTTTTCAATCAGCAGGGCCAGCCGCAAGCGATCTACCAGCACAACGCCAATGGCGCAGAAAAAACCCGGATGGTGGCGCCGACGGTCGATTGACCACGGCCCCACACCAACGCAGTACTCACTAGGTCTACGAAGGATACGTATGCTCACACGGAACAAGATGGTCCCCGAACTGACGGTCAGCGACATCCAGCAGAGCCTGGCGTTCTGGACCGACCTGATTGGTTTTCAGATCGCCTACGAACGCCGCGAAGAAGGCTTTGCCTACCTGGATTTCGACGGCGTGCAAGTGATGCTCGAACAGTACATCGCCGAGGACGACGGGCAATGGCACACCGGCGCACTGCAAGCGCCGTTTGGCCGCGGGATCAATTTCCAGATGACGGTGGATCGCGTCGAGCCGATCCTGGCCCGCCTGGCCGCTGTGCAATGGCCGCTGTTTCGTCCCTTTGCCGATGCCTGGTATCGCTCGGGTGAAGTGGAGGTCGGCCAGCGTGAATTGATCGTGCAGGACCCCGACGGCTATCTGTTGCGACTGGTCGAAGCCCTGGGCGAAAGGCCTGTGCGCTAGCGCCATAGCCTGCGCCGACAGGGTTATCAGTTTATCAATAATGCTTATTTGGCCCCTGCCGCGATTGACGCTCCAGGCCTGGCGCGCCCCTAATGCAAGACCACCAGAACCCGCTCGGCGGCCTGCTGGTCGGGGGCGCGTCAGCCGGTAAACAGCCCTGCGTCGCACACCGGCTTCGCGCTCCAGCCAGCGCTGGACTACCCTTGCTGCACCTTGAATGTTCTGTGCCACACCGCGACTGCCCATCTGCCCGACACGCTGTGCAATCACTCAGAGAACGACCCATGCTCAGAGATATTTTAATTATTCTTACGGCATCGCTGGTGGTCATTGCGCTGTTCCGGCGCTTGAACCTGCCACCGATCCTTGGCTACCTGTGTGTCGGCTTGCTGGTCGGGCCACAGGCGTTGGGTTGGGTCAGTGACTCCGAAGGCCTGCCCTACCTGGCGGAGCTGGGGGTGGTGTTCCTGCTGTTTTCCCTGGGCCTGGAGTTTTCGCTGTCGAAAATGCTCGCCCTGCGCAAAGTAGTATTCGGCCTGGGCAGCCTGCAGGTGCTGGTCTCCAGCGTGCTGTTAGGCGGAGCCCTGTACATGGCGGGCGTGCAGCCCAGTGCCGCGGTCCTGTTGGGGGCCGGCCTGGCGCTGTCCTCCACGGCCATCGTCAGCAAAGAGCTGACCAGCCTGGGCGAGGTCTTCAGCCCCCATGGCCAGAACGCCATTGGCGTGCTGCTGTTCCAGGACGTGATCGCTGTCCTGCTGCTGACCATGGTGCCGGTGTTTTCCGGGACGTCCGGACAAGCCTGGTATTGGGCCCTGCCGATTACCCTGGGCAAGACCGTGGTGCTGTTTGTCGGCCTGTTCCTGATCAGTCGCTGGCTGTTGCCCAAGCTGTTCGACGAGATCGCGGCCTCGCGCTCCGCCGAGCTGTTCGTGCTGCTGGCCCTGGTGATTGTGATGCTGACGGCCTGGCTGACCCATCTGCTGGGACTGTCACCTGCACTCGGGGCATTTCTGGCGGGCATGCTGCTGGGTGAAAGCAGCTATCGCCATCAGATCGAGGCCGACATCCGGCCATTCCGGGATATTTTGCTCGGGGTGTTTTTCGTCAGTATCGGCATGCTGATCGACCTGAAAATCTTCCAGAGCCACGGCTTGCTGATTGTCGGCTTGACCCTAGCGCTGCTGGTGACCAAGGGTGTGGTGGTCGCCCTGATCCTGCGGTTCACTGGCAGCAACAGCGAAACCGCCTGGCGCAGCGGCCTGGCCCTGGCCCAGGGTGGCGAGTTCTGCTTTGCCCTGATGACACAGATGCAAGCCAACAACCTGGTGTCCAAGGAGCTGAGCGGGCTGTTGCTGACCGCGACCTTCTGCTCGATGGTGGTCACCCCGCTGATGCTGCGGGTCGCGCCGGCCATCGCCAAGCGCCTGCACCGGGCGCCGAACGATGCGGTCAACATGGATGAAATCGCCCAGCAAAGCCAGGAACTGCAGGGGCACGTGATCATCTGTGGCTACGGTCGCGTCGGCCAGGCCATCGGCCGTGTGTTGCAGGGTGAGCACTATCGGTTTGTCGCGGTCGATGACGACCCGGCGCAGATCCAGCACGGCGCCGAGCACACGCATGTGCACTATGGTGATTCGCGGCGCCTGGAGCTGCTCACCGCCCTGGGGATAAGTCGCGCCCGCCTGGTGGTGATCGCGGTGAATGACCCGGATGCGGCAATGGCCATTACCCACGCCGTGCGCCAGATCAACAGCACCATCGAAATCATCGTGCGCACCCAGGACGACAGCCAGACCCTCGAGTTGAAAACGGCCGGTGCCACCGAGGTCGTCCCCGAAGTGCTCGAGTCGACGCTGACCCTGGCGGCCCACACCCTGATCATGCTCGGCACCTCCAAAGAGCGTGTGCAACTGCGGGTCGAGGACGTGCGACGTAATCGTTATCGCTTGCTGTAGGCCGGATAAAAGCCAATCCACCGTCACTGATCAACGGGCGCGCGTAAACGGGCGCCCGCCAGGCGCGACTGTGCCCCTCGATGACGCCCGACGATTCTTTCAAGGCTAAAACATGCTCAATTCTGTCGCCCTCAAGCACGCCGAACCGCTGCATTGTCAAAGCTGCAAGTTAGCCGCCTTGTGCCTGCCGCTGGCGCTCAACAGCCAGGACATCAGCGCGCTGAACGAGATCATCAAACGCGAACGCCCGTTGCGCAAAGGGGACTACCTGTTCCACCAGGGCGACCCCTTTACCTCCATCTACGCGATTCGTTCCGGCACCCTGAAAACCTCCAGCCTCACCAGCAACGGCGAAGAACACATCATCGGTTTTCATTTGCCGGGCGAACTGATCGGCTTCTCCGCCATGGACCTGAACGCCTACACCTCAACGGCCCAGGCCCAGGAAACCACCACGGTGTGCGAAATCCCCTTCGACCAGCTGGAAAACCTGCTGGAGAAGATCCCCAAGCTGCGCCGCCAGTTGATTCACATCATGAGCCGCGAGATTCGCGACGATCAGAACATGATGCGCCTGCTGGCGAAGAAAAATGCCCAGGAGCGCCTGGCGGCTTTCCTGATCAATCTCTCAGTGCGCTTTCACGCCAATGGCTACTCGGCCCATCAGTTTCGCCTGAGCATGACCCGCCAGGAAATCGCCAACTACCTGGGGATCGCCACCGAGACCACCTGCCGCACATTCACCTTCCTGCAGCAGCAAGGCCTGATCCAGGCGCAGGGCAAATACATCAAGATCATTGACGCGCCCTCGCTGTGCGAGCTATCCGACCGCTAGGCGCCGCGGCGTGTTCACGACGCCTTCAAGACCCCATACACCCCACGCACAATCATCTCCACTTCCCGCTCATCAAGGGTCAGGGGCGGCAGCAGGCGGATGGTCTTGCCCCGGGTGACGTTGATCAGCAGGCCATGATCGCGGGCGGCGATCAGGCTCAGGTCGCGGATCGAGTGGCTCAGCTCGATCCCGATCATCAAGCCCTGGCCACGAATCGCTACCACGTTCGCCAGGCCATCGAGCTCGGCGTGCAGCCGTGCCAACAGGCGTTCGCCCTGGCGCCTGGCGTTGTCCAGCAAGCCTTGTTCCTCGATGATCTCCAGCACCGTGCAACCCACCCGGCAGGCCAGCGGGTTGCCGCCAAAAGTGCTGCCGTGACTGCCTGGGGTGAACAGCCGCGCAGCGTTGCCCCGGGCCAGGCACGCGCCGATCGGCACGCCGTTGCCCAGGCCCTTGGCCAGCGTCATGACGTCCGGCACCACACCCTCGTGCTGGAAGGCGAACCATTGCCCGGTACGACCGATGCCGGTCTGGATCTCATCGAGCATCAGCAGCCAATTGCGCCGGTTGCAGCGCTCGCGCACCGCGCTCAGATAGCCCGGCGGCGCCAGTTGCACGCCGCTCTCGCCCTGGATCGGCTCCATCAGGATGGCCACGATGCGCTGCCCGTGATCCTGGTGCGCTTGATCCAGCGCGGCGAGGTCGCCGAACGGTACTTTCAGGAAGTCCCCCGGCAAAGCGCCGAAGCCCAGGCGCACCGCCGGGCCGTCGCTGGCCGACAGGGTGCCGAGGGTGCGGCCGTGAAAGGCGTTTTCCATGACCACCACCAAGGGCTGCTCGATACCTTTTTGCCAGCCGTACAGGCGCGCCAGCTTCAGCGCGGTTTCATTGGCTTCGGCCCCGGAATTGCTGAAGAACGCCCGCTCCAGGCCTGACAGCTGGGTGAGCTTTTGCGCCAGTTGCTGCTGCCAGTCGATGCTGTACAGGTTGGAGGTGTGCAGCAACAGGCCGGCCTGTTCGCTGATGGCGCTGACCAGCCGTGGGTGCGAGTGGCCGACGTTGGTCACCGCCACACCCGCCACCGCGTCCAGGTACTCGCGACCGGCCTGGTCCCACAGGCGGGTCCCCAGGCCTTTGGCAAAACTCAGGGCCAGGGGTTGGTAGGTACTCATCAGGTGGGTGGCGGTCATGGCAGCGTGCTCCAGCAGGGTTCGGTGTTTTTGCAGTATCGTTAGCCACCTGAGCTGGATAAACAGCCTGAAACTTCAATCATCTTGAAGCTGGAATTGATAATGGACCTATTCCTGGCCATGACGGTGTACGTCAAAGTGGTCGAGACTGGCAGCATGACCGCCGCCGCCCGCCAATGCAGCTTGTCGACCACCATGGTTGGCAACCACTTGCGCGCCCTCGAGCAACGCCTGGGCGTCAGCCTGATCAACCGCACCACCCGCCGCCAGCGCCTGACCGAGTTTGGCGCGGCCTACTACGAGCGGTGCCTGGAGGTACTGGGGCTGGTGCAGGACAGCGAACGGCTCGCCGAAACCGTGCAGGACGAACCCGAGGGCATACTGCGCATTGCCGCCCCACCGAGCTTCGGTTCCGAATGCCTGGCGCCAGCCATGCACCTGTTCACGCAGCAATACCCGCAAATCCGCGTCGATGTGGTGCTGAGCCAGCAGGTGGTGGACCTGATCGACAACAGCGTCCACGCCGCCATTCGCCTGGGCACCCCCGAGCCATCGGGGCTGATCGCGCGGCCGTTGATGGACTTCACCCTGACCATCTGCGCCGCCCCGTCCTACCTGGAGCGCCGGGGAGTGCCCCGCACGCCGGCCGAACTGAGCCACCACGCCTGCCTGACCTACGCCTACCCTGTCGGCGATGACTGGAGCGCGGTGGGCAAACAATGGCCACTGACCGGGCCCGAAGGCGAGGTGCTGGTGCCGGTCAGCGGGCCGATGATGATCAACAGTGCACCCGGCCTGCACCAGGCCGCCCGCGCCGGCATGGGCGTGGTCATGCTGCCCGATGCGCTGGTGCAGCAGGACCTGCAAGACGGCAAGCTGGTGGCGCTGCTGCGTGACTATCAACTGCCCCGCCGGCCGATGAACCTGGTCTACGCACCGGACCGCTATCGCTTGCCGAAGCTGCGCTGTTTTGTCGAGTTCGCAGTGCAAATGTGGGGCAAACAAGGTGCCGGGCCCGGCGCACCCAAATCGCACAAATCACCGTAGGAGCAAAGCTTGCTCGCGATCACGATCTCCAGGGCGGCATCGAGGCATCGCGGCATAGGTATCTACACTACTGTGGTGCGACGTTGCACCTGTGGTGCCGACCGGGAGGTTGGATTAGGCCGAGTACATATCCATTTTTGCGGTAACGGCCTCCTATGGTTCCGCTTTTACATGAACTGCCCCCCGAATGTTGGACACCTGACCCCTCGGGAGGGTGTTCCATGACGAAATACAACCTAGCACTCAAGCAATCACTGATTGAAGAGTGTTTGTCTGCCAGTAGCGTTCATGAGGTGGCC
>NZ_FYEC01000028.1:0-70456 GCF_900187635.1 Pseudomonas sp. Irchel 3H3
GATCAGGTCGGCTTTCAGGCCGCCTCGCTTTGTTTTTGATCCTGGGCGCCCCGTTAACCACGCTGGCCGTACTTCGATATTGATTTGGGGGGTAAACCGGCAGGACGCCGGTTTAGCCGCACTGGGCCAGGGAGGGCCCATTGCGGCGGCCCCCCAAATCAATGTCGGAGTACGGGCATGCCGAGCCTAAGCGAGGCACCGAGTGGTGGGGTAAGAGCGTTTTGCTTACTTTTGCGCTGTTCAAAAGTGAGCCGCCGTCAGGCGGAACCATAGGAGGCCGTTACCGCAAAAATGGATATGTACTCGGTCTAAGCCAACACCCTGGTGCAACGTCGCACCACAGTTGTGTAGATACCTATGCCGCGATAGCCATATCAGCTCGCGCGCTAAAACCGACTCAATCGGCGTCGCTGAGAATCAGGCTGCGGTAATGCCCCGGGTTGGACCCCGACCACTTGCGAAACGCCTTGTAGAACGAGCTGGTATCGGCAAACCCCAGGCGGGCGGCGATGTCGCTGAAGCTGATGGCCGGTTCGGCCAGCCAGACAATCGCCAGCTCCTTGCGCACGCTGTCTTTCAAACCCTGGTAGGTCTGCCCCTCTTCCGCCAGGCGCCGGCGCAGGGTCGAGGCCGACATGCACAGCTGTTGCGCCAGGCTTTCGGTCTCCGGCCAGGTGTGCGCCGGCAGATGCCGCAAGTCGTGTTTGATGCGGCTGGCCAGGCTTTGCGGGTCACGGTATTTGACCAGGATGTTGGCCGGGGCATGGGCCAGGAAGCGCTGCAGCTCTTGCACACTGCGCTTGAGCGGCAGGTCGAGGCAGTCGGCCGCGAAGATCATCCGGGTCCGTGGCCGGTCGAATCGCAGGTTCTCGGAAAACATCACCTTGTAGTCGTCGCAGAACGGCGGCTCGGCGCAACGCAGTTCAATGGCCAGGATCGGAATCCGTCGCCCCGCCAGCCAGCAGGCCACGCCGTGGACGATCATCCAATAAGTGAAGTAGGTGAAGGCGCGACGCGGTTGCGGGTCGTCTTCCAGCAGGACGATCTCCGCCAGGCTCTGCTGGTGCACCAGTTGCGCTGGCAGGCGCTCGAGCATCAGCGACAGAAAGCCCAAGCCGCTGTTCAGACCTGCCGCCAACGTCGGCTGGGCCATGGCGCACTGGCAGAGAAAGGCCAGGCTGCCGGATTTCAGCTGGCGCGGGTCCATGCCGAAGAACTCGTCGTCGCGCCGCCGCGCCAGCAGCCGCCACAGCCGGGCGTAGGCGGTAGCCGGCACCCGGGCGTCCGCCACCTCAAGTAACCGCGGCTCGATACCGACCTTGAGCAGCACTTCATGACTGGCGGCACCCGGCTCGCAGCTTTGTAACAGCGCTTCGCGCACCAGGTGAATGGAGATGCTGTCTTTTTCCGACATAAAGCGTGGCGACCCGGTTTTTATTTGAGGGCCATCTTAACGTACCGGCTGGCCAGTTGGCCCCCGATCAACGGCAAGGCGCTGACTCAATCGCGAAAATGCCTCTGATCAGCGCAACGACCCTTCCTTGGAATTGGTTCAGCCTTCGTTCAGGTAAATGTCAATCAACCTCGACTGACAATGAGTATCATTATGTTACAACTTAGCTTGCTATCTATCTCGACGGTGCTGAATGCTGGTTCCTTTTCTGATCATGCTGCGCGAAGGCATTGAAGCGGCGTTAATCGTCGGCATCATTGCCAGTTACCTCAAGCAAACCGGGCGCGGGCACTGGCTGCCGGCGGTGTGGATCGGCGTGTTTCTCGCCGCCGCACTGGCCCTGCTGGTGGGCGCTGGCCTGGAATTGATGAGCGCGCAGTTCCCGCAGAAACAACAGGAGTTGTTCGAGGCAGTGATCGGCCTCGTGGCCGTGGCCATCCTCAGTTCCATGGTGTTCTGGATGCGCAAGGTCGCCCGCTCCATCAAGCACTCGCTGCAGTTGTCCCTGGAGCAGGCCATGAGCAGCTCCCGGCATCAGGTCGGCGCCTTGATCGCCATGGTGTTTTTCGCTGTGGCCCGCGAAGGCCTGGAAACCGTGTTCTTCCTGCTGGCGGTGTTCCAGCAGAGTAGCGGCCCGGCAGCGCCAATCGGTGCCCTGCTCGGCCTGGGCCTGGCGATTATCGTTGGCTGGCTGATCTACAGCGGCAGCATGCGCCTGAACCTCGCGGCGTTCTTGCGCTGGACCGGGCTGTTCATTGTGTGGGTGGCCGCCGGGATTCTCGCCAACTCGGTGCAGGCCCTGCATGAAGCCGGGGTGTGGAATCACCTGCAACAGGTGGTTTTTGACCTCAGCGCCAGCCTGCCAATGGACGGCCCACTGGGCTCGGTGCTGGCCGGCATGCTCGGCTACCAGGACGCGCCCACCGTCAGCACCCTCGGTGCCTACGGGATTTATCTGCTGGTGGCCCTGGTGCTGTTGTGCCTGCCGGTCAGCGCACCCGCGAAACCGCCAGCCAGCCCCTCCTCTTCCGCTTCCGCTTCCGCTTCCAGTCAGTAAGGGCATACATGTCAAGCCAGGTCCCCCTTTCATCCTTGCCACCCCGTACCTTGCACTGGGCGCTGGCCGGTTCGGTGCTGGTGATGATCGCCGCCGGTGGATTGTTCTACTACGCCGCGCACATGGCCGCCGCCAAGCGTCAGGCGCACCAGGGTGAAATCACCGTGACCATCCACCCCCACAGTTGCGAACCCAACGCCCTGACCGTGCCGGCAGGCCCCACCAGCTTTCGCATCGTCAACCGCTCCGAGCGTGCCGTGGAATGGGAAATCCTCGATGGCGTGCTGGTGCTCGAGGAACGGGAAAACATCGCCCCGGGCCTGAGCCAGGTGATCAACGCCGACCTGTTGTCAGGCGACTACAGCATCACCTGCGGATTGCTCAGCAATCCCCGCGGCACCTTGCACGTGACCCCGACCGCCGCGTCCGAAGCCGCCGCCAAGGCCCGGCCTTCGATGCTCGCGTTTGTCGGCCCGCTGTCGGAATTCCGGGTCTATCTCAGCACCCAGGGCACCGAGTTGATCAAGGCGGTCAGCGCCTTGCAGCAAGCCATCGATGCGGGAGACCTGGTGCAGGCCCAAGCCCTGTACATGCCTGCGCGCATTGCCTATCAACGCCTGGCCCCGGCGGCGCAACGCCTGGCCGAACTGGATAACGCGATCAATGCCCGCGCCGACTACTTCGAGCAGCGTGAGCAGGACCCGCAGTTTGTCGGCTTCCACCGGATTGAATACAGCTTGTTCGAGCAGCGCAGCACCGCGGGCCTGGGACCAATCGCTGCACGCCTGTTGGCTGATGTCGGCCAACTCAAGCAACAACTGCTGGCGCAATCGCTGCCGCCCGGACAACTGGTGAGCAGTGTCACGCGCAACCTGCGCAGCATCGCCCAGGTGCGCGCCAGCAGCGGTGAAGAGGAGCGCTACAGCCACAGCGACCTCAACGGATTCACCGCCAACCTGGCGGTCAGCCGCAAAGTGCTCGATTTGCTGCGCCCCTTGCTGGTCAAGAGTGCCAGCCCGCTGTTGGCGCAGATTGATCGTGCAGCCAGCGACTTCGAAACCGAGCTCAATGACCTGAACGCCCAGGCTGGCGACCGTGGCTATGAGCGCCTCAACGCCGACCAGCGCCAGCGCATCGCCGATCGGGCCAAGGCCCTGGCTGACGCGCTCGATGGCATCGATCCCGCCCTTGGCCTTTCCGGCCTGTAAGCAGAAGACCAACGACAGATGAACCATTCAGATCCATTCAGTGCCCAGCGTCGCCGTGTGTTACTGGGCATGGGGGCCGCTGGCATAGCGCTGGCGGGAAGCGCCCTGAGCTGCCCGGCCATGGCCGCCAGCCCAGCACAAGTCACCCAGGCCCCAAGCAGCGACAAGACCGAGGACCGCCAGCGTTTCCACGGTCAGCACCAGGCCGGCATCGTCACCCCACGCCCGGCCGCCGGCATGCTGGTAGCCTTTGATGTGCTGGCCAGCGACCGCGACGAACTCGAGCGCCTGTTCCGCACCCTCAACAGCCGGATCGCCTTCCTGATGGCCGGCGGCCCGGTGGCTGAGCTGGACGCCAAGCTGCCGCCGCTGGACTCCGGGATTCTTGGCCCGCAGGTAACGCCGGACAACCTGACCATCACCGTGTCGGTGGGCGAATCGCTGTTCGACGAACGTTTTGGCCTGGCGCCCGTCAAGCCCCACCGGCTGATCCGCATGCACGAGTTTTCCAACGATGCACTGCAGCCGGATCTTTGCCACGGCGACCTGAGCCTGCAGTTCTGCGCCAACAGCGCCGACACCAACATTCATGCCCTGCGCGACATCGTCAAGAACCTGCCGGACCTGCTGCTGGTGCGCTGGAAACAGGAAGGCAGCGTACCGCCGCAGGCACCGGCCAAGCCCGGGGTCGCGGCGCAAAGTGCGCGTAATTACCTGGGTTTTCGCGACGGCTCGGCCAACCCCGACTCCAACGACCCCGGCAGCATGCGCCAAGTGGTCTGGGTCCAGCCCGGCAGCACGGAGCCGGCCTGGGCCGCCCATGGCAGCTATCAAGTGGTGCGGATCATCCGCAACCTGGTGGAGCGATGGGACCGCACGCCCCTGCAGGAACAGCAAAGCATCATCGGCCGGGTCAAGACCACAGGCGCACCCCTGGACGGTACCCATGAGAACCAAGTGCCGAACTACACCAGGGACCCCCACGGTCAATTGACCCGGCTGGATGCCCATATCCGCCTGGCCAACCCGCGCACCGCCGCGACCCAGGGCAATCTGATCCTGCGCCGGCCGTTCAATTACTCCAATGGCGTGAGCAAGAACGGCCAGCTGGAAATGGGCCTGTTGTTCATCTGCTACCAGGCCGACCTGCTCAAGGGCTTCATCACCGTGCAAAACCGCCTCAACGGCGAACCGTTGGAGGAGTACCTCAAGCCCATTGGCGGCGGGTACTTCTTCAGCTTGCCGGGCGTCACCGACGACCAGGACTTCATCGGTCGCTCACTGCTTGGCGCTGCACCGGCCATGACCAGGGCCTGATTGCACCTCACACCCCACCCACGGAACCGTCCCATGAACAAATCGCCTCTCGTTTTGCTCGCAGCCCTTGGTTTGCTCCACGCCCCTCTCCCGGCCTTCGCCGCCACGGCACCGCTGGACCTGGTGGGGCCGATCTCCGACTACAAGATTTACGTCACTGAACAGTTGGATGAACTGGCCAGCCACACCCAGGCGTTCACCGCCGCAGTGAAACGCGGCGACCTGGCCACCGCGCAACAACTCTATGCGCCAACCTGGGTGTACTACGAGTCGATCGAGCCGATCGCCGAACTGTTCAGCGACCTCGACGCGTCCATCGACTCCCGGGTCGACGACCATGAACAAGGGGTCAAGGCGCCCGACTTCACTGGCTTCCACCGCATCGAATATTCACTGTTCGCCGAGCACACCACCGAGGGTCTGGCGACCCTGGCGGACGGTCTCGACAAGGACATCAAGGACCTGCAGGCCCGAGTGGCTGGCCTGACCTTCCCACCGGAAAAAGTGGTGGGTGGCGCGGCGGCCTTGCTCGAAGAAGTGGCGGCGATCAAGGTTTCCGGCGAAGAAGATCGCTACAGCCACACTGACTTGTATGACTTTCAGGGCAACATCGACGGCGCGAAAAAAATCGTCGACCTGTTCCGTGGGCAACTGACGCAGCAGGACCAGGCGTTCGTGGCCAAGGTCGACAAAAACTTCGCCAGCGTCAACAGCATCCTCGCCAAGTACCGGACCGCCGACGGTGGCTTCCAGACCTACGACAAGGTCAAGGACCGCGACCGCAAGGCCCTGATCGGACCGGTCAATACCCTGGCCGAGGACCTGTCGACGCTGCGGGGCAAATTGGGATTGAACTGACGTCCCCCAGTCCCCTTCCTGGTGAGTGTATGCAAAATCTTCCAGCAGCAACAAAACACAGTGCGAGCGAGCACACTCGCTATGGGGCCGGCCCCATCGCTAGCAGGCTAGCCCACAAGGGAAATTCGTACACCAGGAAAAGCCAGGCCGCCTCGCCTAATGCCGATCAGTTAAGCGATGCTGTCAATTGTAGGAGCGAGCTTGCTCGCGAAAAACGTCAACGATAACGCGTGTATTCAGTATAAACGCGGCGCCGTTGAGTTCTTCGCGAGCAAGCTCGCTCCTACAAAAGGGCTTAACTGATCAGCATTAGGCCGCCTCGCCCGCTTTTATCACTCAGGCCGACTGCCAGGACACAGGCCCATGGTTACTACATATATCGTTAGCCTGCTTCCTTTTATCCCAACCGCACGCCATGATGCCGGGTACCGCCCGCCCGCGAACGAGCTCCCATGTCTGCGCAGCAAACACCCCCCGTCAGTTCCATGGCGATCACCCTGCAGATCGTCTCCATCGTGTTCTACACCTTTATTGCCTTTATCTGCATCGGCCTGCCGATTGCGGTGCTGCCGGGTTATGTCCACGAACACCTGGGGTTCAGTGCGGTGGTGGCCGGGTTGACCATTGGCTCGCAGTACCTGGCCACCCTGCTCAGCCGGCCCATGGCCGGGCGCATGTGTGACAGCGTCGGCACCAAGCGTGCAATTGTCTATGGACTGCTGGGGATCCTGCTCAGCGGCGTGCTGACCCTGGCCTCGACCCTGCTGCAGAGTCTGCCGCTGCTGAGCCTGGGCATCCTGATCTGCGGCCGGTTGTTGTTGGGCGTTGCCCAGGGCCTGATCGGCGTCGGCACCATCAGTTGGTGCATGGGCCAGGTCGGCGCCGAACACACGGCGCGCTCGATTTCCTGGAACGGCATTGCCTCCTATGGCGCCATCGCCATCGGCGCGCCACTGGGGGTGGTGATGATCGACGCCTGGGGCTTCGCCAGCCTGGGGATTGCCCTGGCCGTGCTGGCAGCGGCCGCCTTGCTGCTGATTCGCAACAAACCCTCGGTGCCGGTGATCCGTGGCGAGCGCTTGCCCTTCTGGTCGGTGTTCGGGCGTATCGCGCCCTTTGGCGCCAGCCTGAGCCTGGCCTCGATCGGCTATGGCACCCTGACCACCTTCATCGCCCTGTTTTATGTCAGCCGTGGCTGGACCGGCGCGGCCTACTGCCTGACGGTGTTTGGCCTGTGCTTCATTCTCGCGCGGCTGCTGTTCATCTCCTGCATCAACCGCTTCGGCGGGTACAGCTCGGCCATCGCCTGCATGAGCATCGAGACCCTGGGGCTGGCGCTGTTGTGGCTGGCCCCCTCGACGACTGTGGCCCTGATTGGTGCCGGGCTCGCAGGCTTTGGCCTGTCCCTGGTGTATCCAGCCCTCGGCGTGGAAGCGATCAAGCAAGTCCCGAGCAGCAGTCGCGGCGCCGGCTTGAGCGCTTATGCGGTGTTCTTCGATCTGGCACTGGCGATTGCTGGTCCCTTGATGGGAGCCGTGGCGTTGAACCTGGGGTATTCGTGGATCTTCTTTGGCGCAGCGCTGTTGTCGATCAGCGGCTTGGGCCTGACCTTGCTGCTCAAGCGCAGGCACCTGCGGGGCTAGTCACTGCGTCAGGACCCATGTTCCTCGCTGACAGTCTGCAGCCCGGCACGGCTGGGTTTGCCCAGGGTGCGTGAGAAAAACGCGGCAGCTTCGGTGATCAGGTTGCGGTGAATGTCCTCGCGGTCGACGCCATCGGCATCGGTGCACAGGGCCGCCATGGCCAGCCGTTGTTCAGCGCTGCACGGCGCCATGAACACAAAGTGCCCGGCCCCGGCCAGCAGCTTGAAGTCCGGCGCGGTCGGTAGCTTGCGCGCCAGGGCCGCCGCGTTCTTGTCCACTGCCACCAGCTTGTCGCCATCGCCACTGTAGAGCAGCACCGGCACATGCACTCCCGCCAGGGTTTGCCGGCCGAACTTCAGGCTCAGGGGCGCCATCAGCATCAAGGCGTGGACCCGTGGATCGGCGACCGGTTGCAGGTCGTCACGGTCGACGATCAGTTCGCCCTGGGTGTTACAGGCGTCGCGATCCTCCGGGCGCTCCAGGCAGTAGCGGCGCAAGCGATCGAGGTCGGGAGTGGCGCCGGACAGAATCAATGCAGTTTCACCACCGGCTGAATAACCGATGACCCCGACCTGCTCGGGATTGACGAATGGCGCCAGCAGCGGATCAGCCAGGGTCGCGGTGATGGCCTCGGAGATCTGGATCGGCCGCCCGTACAGGTTGCTCAAGGTGCCGAGGCGGCTGTGGTCCTTGGAGTTGTCGCCGGGGTGAATCACCGCCACCACCACAAAACCCTTGCGGGCCAGCGCCGTGGCGAGGTCGTGCAGGGCCAGGGGCGTACCGGTGTTGCCGTGCGACAACATCAGCAGCGGGAAACGGCCGATGGCGACCCGGGCATCTTGCGTGGCCTGGATTTGATAGCCCTCCAGCATGCTGGGGTGTTCGATGCCAGTCGACGGATAAAACGCGATGGCGGACATTGGTTGCAGGTCCAGCGGGTCGAGAAAGCTCAGGGAGTGGTAACCGACGCTCCAATGTGGGGTCAGTCGGGGTGCGGCGTGCACTGAATTCAGGCTGCCCAGCAGGCAGATCAGTAACAGTGCCCACAGACGCGACATGGCATGCCCCACCTTGTTAACCGATTGGTAGAAATATCGAGCTCAGCGCGAAGCTGGCAAACCTGAATTGCATAACCCCACTGCATAACCCAAGCCATTCTCACGCTGCGGGAGCGGCATTTTTAAGCGGACACAAAAAAACTGCGCGCCTTGATCGTTTTACTCTCGATCAAAGCGCGCAGTCCAGTGGTTGACGCAAGCTTTACGCAGCGGCGAACAGTTGCTCGCTGATGTGCACCTGAGCATCGCTCATGGCTTTGTTGCGAACCTCATCACCGTAGGCCAGGCCATGGGCACGGACAAACTCGATGTCGGTGATGCCCATGAAACCGAGCATGACTTTCAAATACTCTTCATGGCCAACACCGGTCGGTTGACCGGCATGCAGGCCGCCGGAGGTCGACACCAGCACCACTTTCTTGTTGCCGCACAGGCCTTCAGGGCCGGCCTCGGTGTAGCGGAACGTCTGGCCGGCGACGGCGATGCGGTCGAACCAGGCCTTGAGTTGGGTGGGGATGGTGAAGTTGTACATCGGCGCGGCAATCACCACCGCATCAGCGGCGAGGAATTCGGCCAGGGTCGAAGCACTCAGTTCGGCTTCGTGCTGCTGCGCGGCGTTGCGCAGTTCGGCGGTGGTGCCGGCAGCAACCAGGGTCGCGGCAGAAAAGTGGCTAATGGCATCGCTGGCCAGGTCGCGGTAGGTCACCTGGGTGGCCGGGTCGGCGGCTAACCAGGCCTGGACCACACCCTGGCTCAACTGACGGGAAGCGGAGTTGTCACCTAGGATGCTCGAATCGATATGCAGAAGTTTCATGTGGGATCTCCAAGTGAGGATCGCCACCGGGCGATCAAGTTGAGACAATCCTACAGGTGAATCCAATGGACGATTAGTCGGCAACAATGTGATAGTTCGTCCCACTGATAGGACAATCGAGCGCGCCATGCAAGATCTCAATGACCTCTACTATTTCGCCAAGGTGGTCGAAGCCGGCGGTTTCGCTGCGGCCGGGCGGTTGCTGGGGATTCCCAAGTCGCGGTTGTCACGACGCATCGCCGAGCTGGAAGAACGCCTGGGTGCGCGCCTGCTGCAACGGACGACCCGGCAACTGAAGCTGACCGCAGTGGGTGAACGTTACTTGCGCCACTGCCAGGCCATGCTGCTGGAGGCGGAGATGGCCGATGAAGCGGTGGCCAGCATGACCAGCGAGCCGCGGGGACGCTTGCGGGTGTCGTGCCCGGTGGGCCTGGCCCATGAGTTCCTGCCGAGCGTGATCAGCACGTTTCTCGAACGCTTCCCCCTGGTACAACTGGAGATGCAACTGCTCAACCGCCGGGTCGACCTGGTCACCGAAGGCATCGACGTGGCCTTACGGGTCCGTGATTTGGGCGACGAGGACCCCTTCCTGGTGACCCGCCGCCTGCGCCAGGCGCAAACAGTGCTCGTCGCGACCCCGGCGTTCCTGCGCGAGCGCCAGATCGAACACCCCGACGACCTGAAAAATGTGCCGGTACTCGCGGCCCTGGAAGCCGATCGCCTGGTGCATTTGCGCATGCTCGACGCGCAGGGGCACAGTTGCGACTTGAGCCTGGAGGCGCGCCTGGGCATCGATGACTTTGTCGTGCGCAAGGCCTGCACCCTGGCCGGGTTGGGTTTCACCATTTTGCCGATGCTGTATTGCGAACAGGAACTGGCCGACGGCACGCTGGTGCAACTGCTGCCCCAGTGGTCGCTGCCCGGTGGCTGGTTGCAGGCCGTCTATCCCCATCGGCGCGGCGTGTTGCCGGCGGTGCGGGCGTGGATAGACCATCTGACTGAATCGTTCAAAGGCTGTGGAGATCGACTGCTATGAAAGCCAAGGTGATGAGCGAACAACAGGTCGCCGACTTCTGCCTGACCCTGCCTGGGGCCCGGGAAGATTACAAATGGGGGGGCGTGCGGGTGTTTTCGGTAGCGGGAAACAAGATGTTCGCCCTGCAGAATCTACGGGGCGACTCATTGGCGTTCAAGGTGGACAAGGAGTTGTTCCTCGGCCACGTCGACCGCCCGGGGATAGGACCGGCGCCTTATCTGGCGCGCGCCCAGTGGATCATCATGCAGCCCCCCTACCCGCTGGGGGCCGCTGAGCTGCAGGGCCTGTTGCAACGTTCCCACCAACTGGTGGTGAGCAAGTTACCCAAGCGGGTGCAGGTCGGCTTGCTCCTTTAAAACAGGCTGAACAAGCCGGCACCGAGGAATAACTGGTCGATCCAGAACACCTGATGCAGCAGCACGATGATCCAGAACACGACCTGGAACGAGACCTTGCGGGTCTTGTGGCGGAACACTTGCTGGGCCAGCAACGCGCCCGGCCAACCGCCGGCCAGCTCCACTGCGTGCAGGACGTTTTCCGGGGTGCGCCAGCGCTCGGTACGGGCCTTGCGCTTGTCACTCCAGTACAGCAGGAATGCCAGGACGCTGACCACGCCGTAGGCCGCCAGCGCCAGCGGCGAGCCCCCGCGCAGCCACAACAGGCTGGAACCGATCAGCGGCAAGGCACACAGGCCCAGGAAGATCAGGCCCTTGAGCCGCGGATGCTGGATGGCAACACCGTTGCGGGGGGCGTTCACGCCTTGGCCGCCGTCCAGTCGATCCAGCCGAACTGCCAGGTCGCCAGGATCAACAGGCCGAAAGCTATCCGGTACCAGGCAAACGCCGCGTAGCTGTGGCTGGCGATGAACTTGAGCAGGCCTTTGACCGCGATCATCGCAAAAATGAACGCGGTGACAAAACCCACGGCAAATACCGGCAGGTCCGAGGCCTGGAACAGGTCACGGTACTTGTAGCCCGAGTACACCGCGGCACCGACCATGGTCGGCATTGCCAGGAAGAATGAGAACTCGGTGGCCGCCTTGCGCGACAGGCCGAACAGCAGGCCGCCGATAATCGTCGAGCCGGAGCGCGAGGTTCCCGGGATCATCGCCAGGCACTGGGTGAAGCCGATTTTCAGTGCATCTTTCCAGGTAATGTCATCGACCGTCTCGGCGCGCACGCTGTGCTGGCGACGCTCAGCCCACAGCATGACGACCCCGCCCACCACCAGGGCCGTGGCCACGGTGATCGGGTTGAACAGGTAATGGTGGATCAGGTCGGCGAAAATCACCCCCAGGACCACCGCTGGCAGGAAGGCAATCAGCAGGTTAGCGGTAAAGCGTTGCGCATTGCGCTGGGTCGGCAAGCCGATGACCACGTCGAGGATCTTGCGGCGAAACTCCCAGACCACCGCGAGAATCGCCCCGAGCTGGATGATGATGTTGAATGCCATCGCCCGCTCGCCACCAAAATCGAGCAAGTCCGCCACGATAATCTGGTGCCCGGTACTGGAAATCGGCAAGAACTCGGTCAGCCCTTCTACAACCCCAAGAATCAACGCCTGTATGGCCGTCCAAAGATCCATCAATCCCCCATGAAGCGATGCCCCTGGCATGCCACGTTATCTAGTTTTTTTGGTGTTCACTGCGCTCAGCGTAGCTGAATGGCAAGGCGTACAGGATCTATCGGAACCGGTAAAAATCCTGTGAAAAATCAGCACGGATTCAGGTTTTCCCGTGCGCGGCCGAAATCCTATCAGACATGCCCGGCCAGTGCTGCGCCGTCATGGGACTTCAGTCGTATTGGCGTACTGGCAAAAGCATGCCCTTATGCTGGCGCTGGTTGATGACAAGAATAAGAACCTGGAGTGACGCACTATGAACAGCTTGCGCAGTATGTCGATCAGCCGGCGGTTGTGGCTCATCCTGGTAGTGGCTGTGCTGATGCTCTTGACCCTGGGTTTGCTGATGCTCAAGCAGATTCATGACGACCTGTATCAAGCCAAGGCAGAAAAGACCCGCCATGTGGTTGAAGCGGCCAGCGGCGTGCTGGATTACTACCGGCAACTGGAAACCGCCGGCACCCTGACCCGCGACGCGGCGCAACAGCAGGCCCTGAGCGTGGTCCGCGGCTTACGCTATGAGCAGAGCGACTACTTCTGGATCAATGACCTGACCCCGGTGATGGTCATGCACCCCACCAATCCCAAGCTGGATGGCCAGAACCTGTCGGCGATCAAGGACCCGGACGGCTTTGCCCTGTTCAACGAGATGGTGGCCATCGCCAAGGCCAAGGGTGCCGGCATGGTCGACTATCGCTGGCCCAAGCCGGGCGCCAGTACACCGGTGCAGAAAACCTCCTACGTCAAATTGTTCGAACCCTGGGGCTGGGTGATTGGCTCGGGGGTCTATATCGACGACATGCAACTCGAGTTCCGGAGCCAGGTGCGGGAAGCCTCGCTAGTGGGCCTGGGCATTGCGCTACTGATGGCCCTGCTGGTGATGCTGATCGCGCGCAGCATTGTGCGGCCCCTGCAGGAAACCGTGGACGCCATGGCCAACATCGCCAGCGGCGAAAGCGACCTGACCCGCAGCCTCGACACCCACGGCCAGGACGAAGTGACCGAACTGGCCAGGCATTTCAATGCCTTCACCGCCAAATTGCGCGGAGTGATCAGCCAACTGCAGGTATCGGCCAGTGCCTTGGGACAATCCTCCACGGACTTGGGCGATAACGCCGCGCAAGCCCAGTCCCGCAGCCAGCAGCAGTCGCAACAGATGGAGCTGGTGGCAACCGCCATCAATGAAGTGACCTACGGCGTACAGGATGTCGCCAAGAATGCCGAGCACGCCGCCAGCGAAATGCGCGATGCCCAGACGCAGGCGCACCAGGGCCAGGTCAACATTGACGGCAGCCTGCAGCAGATCGATCAGTTGTCCGCCACCATTGAACAGGCGGTGCAAGTGATTCGCACCCTGGCCAGCGAAAGCACCCAGATCGGTAGCGTACTGGAGGTGATTCGCTCCATCGCCGAACAGACCAACCTGTTGGCCCTCAACGCTGCTATCGAAGCGGCCCGGGCCGGCGAACAGGGCCGCGGTTTTGCCGTGGTGGCCGACGAGGTGCGCCTGCTCGCGCAACGCACGCAGAAATCCACCGCGCAGATCCAGACGATGATCGAACGCCTGCAAAACCATTCGGAGGCTGCCGTGCAGGTGATCGGCGACAGCAGCCGAGCCTCCCAGTTGACCATCGAGCAAGCCGGACTGGCCGGTGCCAGCCTGCATGCCATCGGCCAGGCGCTGCACAACCTCAACGGCCTCAATGCGTCCATCGCCAGCGCCACCCTGCAGCAGGCCCACGTGGTCGAAGACATCAACCAGAACGTGACCCAGGCGGCCGGCCTGTCACACAGCACCGCCCTGGCAGCGCAGCAATCGAGTGCGGCGAGCGTGCACTTGAAGGAACTCAGCGAACAGCTCAATGGACTGCTGAGACAGTTCCGGGTTTAGTGCGAGCTTCTAGCGATGTTCGTCAACGATGACGCGTATTGACTGGATGCACGCGGGCGCCCGCTCCTACAGGACCGCGCGTAACCCTTGTGGGAGCTGGCTTGCCAGCGATGGTCGTTAACGATTGCGCGCCAAGCCTGGCTCAACGCAACGTGCTCGAGGTCTTCGCAAGCAGACGGAGCGCCGCCCGGCTCGCATACAAGGCCCGCTGGCGTTCACGCATGTGTTGGCATGCCCTCGATTTGCGGCGCTGCTGTACAATCGGCGCCCTCTTCGACTTCCCCAAGGAACCGCCATGTCCGGGCTTGAACTGTTTGCCGCCACGCTCGGCGTGATCGCCGTCTGGCTGACGGTCAAACAGAATCCCTGGTGCTGGCCGATCGGCCTGGTCATGGTGCTGCTCTACAGCTGGATTTTTTTCGAGGTCAAACTCTACTCGGACATGTTGCTGCAGGTGGTCTACGCCGGCTTGCAGCTGTATGGCTGGAGGCAGTGGACGCGCGGTGGCGAAACCCGCCACGGCCGGCAAGTGACGCGCCTGGGCAACGCAAGCATGCTGCGCGACCTGTCCTTGGGCGCAGTCGGAAGTCTGTTGCTGGGCGCCGCCATGGCCCATTGGACCGATGCCGCGCAGCCCTGGCTGGATGCCGCATTGACTGGTTTCAGCCTGGTTGCCCAGTGGTGGATGGCACAAAAGCGGGTGCAATGCTGGCCGTTGTGGATCGCCGTGGATGTGATCTTCGTCGGGCTGTTCCTCTATAAGGGCCTGTACCTGACGGCAGCGCTCTATGCGGTGTTTACCCTGCTGGCGGTCCAGGGCCTGCGCGAATGGCGGGCCGACCCGGCGCTGCGCACATGAAGGTGGTGGTCCTCACCGGCCCGGAATCCAGCGGCAAGAGCTGGCTGTCGGCCGAACTGCACCAGCATTTCGGCGGGCTGCTGGTGGGTGAATACGTGCGCTACTTCATCGAGCAGAACCCGCGCGATACCTGCCTGGCCGATATCCCGCAGATTGCCCGGGGCCAGTTGGCCTGGGAGGACAGCGCCCGGGTGCAACAGCCGGCGTTGCTGATTCTCGATACCCACTTGCTGAGCAACATACTCTGGAGCCAGACCCTGTTTGGCGACTGCCCGCCCTGGATCGAAGAACAATTGCTCGCCCGCCACTACGACCTGCACCTGCTGCTGTCCCCGGAAGCGGTGGAATGGACCGACGACGGCCAACGTTGCCAACCACAATTGGAGCAACGCCTGGCGTTCTTCGATGCCACCCGTGGCTGGTTGCAGCAGCAAGGACGCAAGCTGCAAATCATCGAGGGTGACTGGGCCCAGCGGCGGCGTCTGGCGTTCACTGCGGTAGAGCAATTGCTCCAGGTTTAACCCCTCAAAGCGGCCTTCGAGCCGCCCTTTTGCCCCGGTTCCGGGGCCCAAGTGTCCATTCCTGAAACACCTACATGCAGCGAAACCGCCGATACAAGCGGGTTCACCGCGTTGTCACGCGCACTGTTACACCACTGATACAGCCCCGCCAGAACCCTTGTTCCAGAGCTTTACCTCGACCCCTGCCACGTGCTGGCGGCGTGCCCTGTCTCATGCTTGATACAGTGCCAGCCGGTGATTACCCGGTTGAATCGCCAAGTCGTTGAATTCATGTAAAAAACAAAAAGCGGCACAGCTTCTGCTCTCTCCCTGACAACGCTGACAGGGCCAGCGCATAAAAGAGAAGGAGCGCCGACATGGAGAATAACGATAAAGGCTTTACCCGCTTGCTGATGTTCGGATGCGCATTGAGCTCCGTGCTCAGTATGCCGGTCCAGGCTGAGGGTAATGGCGTCATCGTGCTTCAACGTGACGTCCAGCCCCGCTCCATCGGCAGACAACCTTTCGACAAAGACCCCTACCCCACCACCGTCAACGCCAACCCGTCCGCACGGGTCGTGCAAGCCACCAACAACGAACTGAGTGACGGCGACTTTGCCGGCATCAATAGTGGCTATCGGGTGATCAATCAAAACGTTGTACCCAACCCCAAAAGCGGCGCCGGGATCAACGTACTGACCAATCCCAATGGTCTGCCCGGCATGTCGGCCGGACACGGCGGCGGCAGTGGCAACGCGATCTCCGGCACCATCACTCGCACCATCAATATCGGCCTGTCGCCTTTGACCAACATGGGGAAATGAGATGAAGCGCACCCTGATCTTCATTGCCCTGCTGGGCAGCACCTGCGCGATGGCCGACTCCGCTGTCAACGTCGTGAACAACTCGACCCTGAGCAACTCCGGGGCCAACTACAAAGGCAACATGATGATGAACCAGGCTGCCGGCGACCAGCAACAACAGGTCAACAGCCGCGCCATTGCGATCGGTACCGAGGCTTCGGCCAGCGGCAACCTGCGCCAGTCCATCACCACGCCTGCCGACCGCTCGATGAACGCAACCAGTGCCATCACGGGCAACGCGTTCAGTAATGGCAACGGCGCACTGGGTGTAAACCAGTCGGCCGGCGCCAACAACCAGATGATCAATGCCATGCGGATCAGCGTCAGCGCCGTACCGCAAAGCATCGACGACAGCGTCCTGTCCCAACAGAACGTGGCGCTGTTACCAGACTCAGGAGCAACTGGCACTTCGCAAGGCAGCCGCCAGGTCGTTACCAGCGACCAGGCCTTCACCGGCAGCCGAGGAGTGATACAGGTGAACCAGAGTGCAGGGGTGGGGAACCGAATGGCTAACACCCTGAGCATCCGGGTCGCTGACTGACCCAAACCGCAGTGCGATTAGAAAGTACCAACACTTAACCAACTAATAAGCACGGAGAAACACCATGAAACCTACAACAGCTCTGAAACCACTGGTTTTCGCTCTGGCAGCGGTCATGGCAATTGCGGCTCAGGCCGATGGCGGCAAACGTCATCATCCGACTAAACCACAAGGTCCAACCCTGGATCAGATCCTGTCCATCACCGCCGGTGCTGGCGCCGCGATCCTCGACGAACAGGACAGCAGCGACAACAGCGTGCTCAACCAAGGCACCAACAACAATGCCAAGGCTGATAACTCGCTCAATGGTTCCAACGGCAACATGGGCGCCAACGTTGCAGCCGGTGCTGGCAACCAGCAAGACAACGCTGCGGCGATCGCCACCGCCGATGAAAAATTCATCTTCGGCAGCGCCGTTGCGCTCTCCAGCGCCACTCAAACCAACACCGATAACTATGTGAAAAACCGCTCCACCCAAAACAACGCTACGCTTAACAACTCAGCCAACAACGGCTCCGGCAACATTGGTGTCAACGTGGCTGCTGGCGACTTCAACCAACAGAAAAACAACCTCGCCATTGCTGTTTCGGCAGGTCGCGTAGCCACGGCAGCCGCTGCGGCCAACCAGACTTCTACTGGTCTTGAAGTGGAAAACAAAGCGGATCGCGTAACCAAAGTGGTTGACCTCAAAGGCAGCTTCAAAGCCCACGGCAGCTACAAAGGCACCGGCTACGGCACCATTGACGGTGGCAAAAAAGGTCACGACGACGACGACAGATATGGCGGTGGCAACAACAAAGATCAGAAATTCACCTTCAAAGAACAAGGAAGTATCGAACTGGCTGGCTACTGGACTCAGCAAGTGCTGACCAAAGATGGCTGGAAAAACCCAGTGGTCAACAATGCTTCGATGACCGGCTCCATGAATGGCTTCTCGGGTAACGGCGGTGCCAACGTTGCAGCAGGCGTGGGCAACCAACAAAGCAACTCGCTGTCCATCGCTGCAGGCTGCAAAGCTTGCCCTGGCGGCAACAGCTTCTAACTGCGAAGACCAAGGAAGCCCCGGAAACGGGGCTTTTCTTCAGACCCTACAAGGCGTATCGACCATGCGTGTTGCTGCCCTCTCACTGATGCTTTGTCTGACTGGCCTGACTCAGGCTGCACAGATGCCAGTGGCCGCCCTTCCCGGCGGCGTCATGGTGTACAAAGAAGTGCAAAGCTTGCGCGAGCGCAAATTCGCTGACCTGGTCCAACAGAAAACCGATTTCAGTTGTGGCGCCGCCGCGCTGGCAACGGTGTTACGCCAGGCCTACTGGCTGGATGTCGATGAAGAGCACGTCATCAAAGGCATGTTGGTCAACGCTGACCAGGACCTGGTACGTACCCAGGGTTTTTCCATGCTGGACATGAAGCGCTACATAGAAAGTATCGGCATGCGTGCCCGGGGCTACCGGATCCCTCCGGAAAAACTGGAAGCGGTAACGATTCCCGTAGTGGTTCTGATGGATATTCGTGGTTACAAGCACTTCGTGGTGCTACAGCGGGCACAAAAAGACTGGGTGTACATCGGTGATCCGGTCCTGGGCCACAAACGTTATTCCCACGAAGACTTTGTCAAAGGTTGGAACGGTATTGTGTTTGCCATCATCGGCCCCGGTTACGACAAGGCCAACGCCTTGCTCGATCCACCGGCACCGCTGACTGCCAAGAACAAGCTGGACAATTTCAACCCTGTCAAAGATGCCGAGTTGATGGAGTTTGGATTTATTCAGAGCGATTTCTTCTAGGCGCTCAATAAATATAAAGGAGCAGTTGGACGCTCCAGGAGCCGAAGATGAAAACTTCACATTGGGTGGTCGCCGCATGCTTGGCTGCGAGCTTTCCGTCGCTCACCTACGCAGGTTTTACCCCGATAGAGATCAAAGACTCGGAACTGGCTCAGTTGCGCGGTCGTTACGTCATGCCCGGGCGGATCATCAGCTTTGGTGTGGTCATGAGCAGTACCTGGCGCAATGCCAGTGGCGACATCATCGGTGCCTCCACTTCCATGCAGATTCAGTCCTCAACGGTCAAACCACAGTTTTACGTGTCGACCGTGAATGAGCCCGGCAAAGGCGGCCATACGCCACAACAGGGCAGCGGCAACGTAATAGGCGGCAACGCCTTGAGCACGACCCAGGGCATCACCCAGACCGTGCGTGCCGCGGGCGATGGTAACAGTGCCTACAACGATGTCGGTATCAACGTCAAAGAAGCTTCCAGCGCTCCGGCGCCAATCACTCCGCCTGCGGGCAGTCAGATATTGACCGCTGGCAACACCATCAATGCCAGCAACGGCGCCGGCTCGATCGCCGTGACAGCCACCAGTGGCGGCATTCAGATGGCCATCTCCGCCAACAATAATCAGGGTAATGCCCTGCAGCAAGTCGCCCAGGGTGGACTGCTGCAAAACACCCGCCTGCTGGGCAACAGCAACGTGGTGAATAACCTGACTCAACTCAACGTGGTACTCAATAACAATGGCCCAAGCGCCGGCGCGTTGGATTGCAACCTGAGCCAACTCACAGGACTACGCAACATGGGATATTGAACTACGCTGACTTTCGACCATTGGGCTCAAAGGGACGGCTTATTTCATGTATCGATCGGTGTCATTACGCGCGGTTGTATGTCTGAGTACTCTATTCCCCGCTGCACTGCTTCAAGCAGCGACTGACCCGGACGTAGAGTCCCTGAAACAAGAACTTCTGGAGTTGAAACAACGCTACGAAGTCCAGCAAAAAGCCCTGGCGGTGCTCGAGCAGCGAGTCCGCCAGGTTGAAGATCAACCGGCCGAACCGCCGCCAAAACGGCTGGCCAAATCGCCCGCCGACATGCGCGGCAATAATCAGGTCGCCGGTACAGGCGCCGGGGCAGCATCAGGTGGGGCCGCTGGGGGCGGAGGCGCCAAGGGCAGTTCCTACGGCCAGTCGCTGGCCGACGACACCCAACCGGCACAGAGTGTGTCGAACCTCTATGACGAAGCCAGTGGCTTCTTCGGTGGCGGCAAGTTCAGCGTCGAGACCGGCCTGACCTACGCCCGCTACGACTCCCGGCAACTGGTCCTCAACGGTTTCCTGGCCCTGGACTCGATCTTCCTCGGCAACATCAACCTGGACCGGATCAAGTCTGACACCTGGACCATGGACGTCACCGGACGCTACAACCTCAACAACCGCTGGCAGTTCGACCTCAACGTCCCCCTGGTCTACCGCGAGTCGACCTATCAGTCCGGCGGTGCATCTGGCGGTTCGGCAAGCGTCACCACGGAGGAGACGGTGACCCAGGACCCAACCATCGGCGACGTCAACTTCGGTGTCGCCTACAAGTTCATGGACGAGTCGGTCACCGCCCCGGATGCGGTACTGACCCTGCGCGTCAAGGCGCCGACCGGCAAGGAGCCGTTCGGCATCAAGTTGCGCCAGGTCAGCGACAATACCAACCTGTTCGTACCGGATGACCTGCCAACCGGTAACGGTGTCTGGTCGGTTACCCCAGGGATCTCCCTGGTCAAGACCTTCGATCCGGCCGTGCTGTTCGGCTCCCTGTCCTATACCCACAACCTGGAGGAGTCGTTTGACGACATCAGCGCTGACGTCAACCAGAAGACGCCGGGCAAAGTGCGCCTGGGCGACAGTTTCCAGATCGGCGCGGGCGTCGCGTTCGCCTTGAACGAGAAAATGAGTATGTCGTTCTCGGTCTCCGACCTGGTGCAAAAAAAGAGCAAGCTCAAGCCTGATGGCGGCGACTGGCAATCGGTGACGTCCAGCGACGCCAACGCCGGCTACTTCAACGTCGGCATGACCGTGGCGGCCAGTGACAACCTGACCATCGTCCCCAACCTGTCGATCGGCCTGACCGACGATGCGCCGGACTTCACCTTCAGCCTGAAATTCCCTTACTACTTCTGACCCCTGTTACACAGCAAAAGGCCCGCTGCGAGGTGATCGCAGCGGGCCTTTCACTTTCACCCCGCCCTAGCGGATCTGGTGCTTGTGCAGCAAGCGGTAGAACGTTGGCCGGGACACCCCCAGCACCCGGGCGGCGACACTGAGGTTGTCGCTGTGCCGGTTAAGAACATCACACAAGGCCTGGCGTTCGGCCCGGGTCTTGTAGTCTTCCAGGGTGCCCATGGGCGTGGCGATCGCCTGATGGCTGATCAAGCCGAGGTCACGGGCCTCGATCTGCCGGCCTTCGGCCAACACCAGGCCGCGGCGCACCCGGTTCGCCAGTTCACGGACATTGCCCGGCCAATCGTGCTTGCCCATGGCCACCAGGGCGTCCTCGCTGAAACTGCGGGGCCGGCGTCCGGTTTCCTGGCTATAGAAGTGGGAGAAATGGTTGGCCAGCATCGACAAGTCGCCATGGCGCTCGCGCAAAGGCGCGGTAATCACTTGCAGGACATTGAGCCGGTAATACAGGTCTTCGCGAAAGCGCTTGGCCTCGATGGCCGACTCGAGGTCTACGTGCGTGGCGGCCAGTACCCGCACATCCACCGGAATTGGCTGGCTACCGCCTACCCGCTCGATATGTTTTTCCTGCAGGAAGCGCAACAGGTTGGCTTGCAATTCCAGCGGCAGGTCGCCGATTTCGTCGAGAAACAGCGTGCCGCCATGCGCGGCCTCGATGCGGCCGATCTTGCGCTGATGGGCGCCGGTGAAGGCACCCTTCTCATGGCCAAACAGTTCGGACTGGATCAGGTGTTCGGGGATCGCCCCGCAGTTGATCGCCACAAAGGGCTTGCTGTGGCGTTGCGACTGGCGGTGCAGGGTCCTGGCCACCAGTTCCTTGCCGGTGCCGCTTTCGCCACGGATCAACACCGGGGACTCGGTCGGCGCCAGCTTGCTGAGCAGTTTGCGCAGTTCGCGGATCGGCTTGCTGTCGCCCAGCAGTTCGTGCGCCGGCTGGTCGACATGAATCGTACCCTGGCCGCGCAAGCGCGCCATGCCAAAGGCCCGGCCCAGGGTGACCTGGACCCTGGAGACGTCGAACGGCAAGGTATGAAAGTCGAAGAACCATTCGCAGACAAAGTCGCCAACGTTCTGCAGGCGTAACACTTCCTGGTTCAATACGGCAATCCATTCGGTGCCGCTGCGGCTGATGAGGTCCTTGACCGCTTCGGGCCGCTCCAGGTGAAACGGTTGCAGGCGCAGCAGGCCGACGTCGCAACTGCGGTCGCCGGCATTTTCCAGGCTGCAGCTGTCGACATCCCAGCCGATGGCGCGCAGACCGGGCAACAATTGGTGGCAATCGTCACAGGGATCCACCACCAACAGACGGCGTAGTGCAGGGACTTCGAGCATGACTGTTCCTTGGCGCCAAATAATGGAAAAGTTATTAGAAACAGTCGTTTGGCAGACCTGGGTGTAACATTAGCAAGAACTTGACAGGGTCTTGTATCGTTTAACTATAAGGTTAATGGCGTTTTAGTTATAAGTAGCAAGTTGCTTAGCAAGCTATCGAATCCCAAGCTTTCATTCAGCTTTCAAAGTGTCCGCTAATCCCAAGTCTATGAAAGAAAGTTTAAATTTCTTTAGAAGATGTGTGACCTACCCGGTGGTTGCGCGCATCAGTACAAGTAACCAGCCGAACGGTAAGCCCAACCGACGGCAGATCACTTGATTGGGCACTACGAGAGAAGACCCCATGAACGCCCCGCTCCGTCTCAACGAAGCTCTTTTGATTGCCGACCACGCATTTACTCCTTTCCAATGCGTGGCTTGGGCCCCACAAGATGGCACTGGCGAACTGACGCTGACCGTGATCGACCGTACCAGCACCCCGATTGAACGCAAGCAAGTGCCGTCCAGCATCTACACCGACCCGGTACAGCTCGAGAGCCTGCTCAAGCAGGCGCGTGCCGAACTGAGCGAAGAAGGTTACCAGTTGCAATCCTGGACTATGCCGCAATAAAACAGCGCGCGGGTCACTGATCCAGGTGGCCCGCCTGTTTATCGAGATAACTTCCTGGCATCCTCTGCCGCAATCTCGGTGAGCCTTGGTTAGTTAGCCAGGAAAACTCCGGTTAATTGACGACAAGCGGTCGCTTTTCATGGCTAATCCGAACTTCAGCTCGCAAAGACACTGTTCTGGCACACAACGCCGCACCGCCTGTAATTTCTGACAGTTGTGCATTATTTGAATCAGCGCTTGAATGTTTTCTTCATTAAGTCCTCCTCCTCGATACCGGATCAGGTCGACTCGCAAGGAGAAGCGGCATGTCCATCCACGCCATTCACAGCGCCCTGGCTTACTGTGCCCCCACAGATACGGCAGGACAACTTGACAGCAGTTTTGCCTGCGCCGGCAAAGCCTGGGTCGATTTCCCCGGCAGCCAGTGGAGCCTGGCCAATGACGTTACGGTCGACCGCCAGGGCCGATTGCTGGTCGCGGCCAAAGTCGGCCTGGATCACGGCTGCCATTTCGGCCTGGCCCGCCTGCACACGGACGGTTCGCCGGACCTGAGCTTTGGCACTCAGGGCTGCGTGCTCGGACAATTCGCGCCAGGCCTGGAGTCCTCTGGCGGCAAGGTGCTGGCCTTGGCCGACGGGCGCATCCTGGTATCGGGTCTGATATATGAAAGCCCATACCGCACCCTCCCTGCCCTCGCCTTGTTCGACTCTCAGGGTCGCCCGGACTTCTCGTTCGGTGATGGCGGCGTACAGGTGGTCCGCCTGCCGGGCAACCTATCCCAGGGCCTGCGTGACGCCTGGCTGCCTCCCGGCGTACCCGGCGCCGAAGCCTGCGACGCTCAGGTTCAGGCCGATGGGCGGATCCTGCTATTGGCCAATCACCATTTCGAATTTGCCGATCATGTCGGCATCCTGATTCGCCTGGAGCCGGATGGCAGCCTGGACACCTCGTTCAATGGCCGGGGGTTTGTCATGGTCCGCCATTTGCTCCTCAACACCTGGCTGTCCAGCATCCTGGTGCAGCGCGATGGCGCAATTGTGGTCGGCGGCTCGATCGACCTGCCCCAGGAAGGTTTGCTGGCACGCTTCGACAAGGATGGCCACCTGGATAGCAGTTTTGCCGAACACGGCTTCCTGAGTTTCCGCGCCCAGGAGCGCAGTGCCCAGGTCAGTCGGGTGGTGCAACACGTGGATGGGCACCTGCAGTGTTTTGGCAGCAGTCGCGACCCAATGCATTGCCTGTCCCTAAACGTACGTTGCGATGGTCGTCCAGACATGACTAACAACGCAGGCCATGCCCACCTCACACAGATCGCCAAGGTTCCCAGCCAATGGACGGCTGCAACTACCTGCCCGGATGGTCGGGTGCTCAGCGTGGGTGCCACTATCGGCGGGGTCGAGGCAGACTTCCTGGTCGCCCGGCACTTGGCCGACGGCCGCCCGGACCTGGATTTCGGCGAGGGTAACGGCTGGGTTCGCACCCGCCTGGGGCATAGCCTGGACACCGCGACCTCACTGGTGGTGCAGGAGGACGAAGGAATCGTGGTCGGCGGCTACTCGCTGGACGGTCACTATCGTGCCGTGCTGGTTCGCTATCGGGCTTAACCCCGATCGTTCATGAACAACAATAAAACTCAAGAACTTGATCTTGTCCGAGTGTTACGGCAAGTTGCGCGCTTCTTAATCAAAGGAGCAGCCGATGTCCGGTTCAATGGCCCAGGCGTTTGCGCATAATTTCCTCGGGCATTCGCCGCGCTGGTACAAGGCGAGCATTCTCGCTTTCCTGATACTCAACCCCTTGCTGCTGTGGACCGCTGGCCCGGTGGTGGCTGGCTGGTTGCTGGTGGCCGAGTTCATCTTCTGCCTGGCCATGGCCCTCAAGTGCTACCCCTTGATGCCGGGTGGCTTGCTGATGGTCGAGGCGCTGCTGCTGGGCATGACCACGCCCCAGGCGCTGTATGACGAGTTGCTACACAACTTCCCGGTGATCCTGCTGCTGATGTTCATGGTGGCCGGGATTTACTTCATGAAGGACCTGCTGCTGTTCCTGTTCTCCCGGTTGTTGCTGGGCGTGCGCTCCAAGGCCGTACTGGCGTTGCTGTTCTGCTTTCTCTCAGCCTTTCTTTCGGCGTTTCTCGACGCCTTGACCGTGACGGCAGTAATTATCAGCGCGGCGGTGGGGTTTTACTCGGTCTATCACCGCGTCGCCTCGGGCAACGATCCGCGCCAGGACAGCGCGTTCAATGACGACCACGACTTGCCGGTGTTGCACCACGAAGACCTCGAACAGTTTCGCGCCTTCCTGCGCAGTCTGTTGATGCACGGCGCGGTGGGGACCGCCCTGGGCGGCGTGTGCACCCTGGTGGGTGAGCCGCAGAACCTGCTGATCGGCCATGAGATGGGCTGGCATTTTGCAGAATTCTTCCTCAAGGTCGCGCCGGTCTCGCTGCCGGTACTGGCCGCCGGCCTGGTGACCTGCGTGCTGCTGGAGAAACTGCGCTGGTTCGGGTATGGCACGCTGCTCCCGGACTCCGTACGCACGGTGCTGGCCGACTACGCGGCGCAGGACAACGCCGAACGCACCAACCGCCAGCGCGCAGCCTTGTTGGTGCAAGGCGCAGCGGCGGTGATCCTGATCATCTGCCTGGCGCTGCACGTGGCTGAAGTGGGCCTGATCGGGCTGATGGTGATTGTGTTGATCACTTCGCTGACCGGGATTACCGATGAGCATCGCCTCGGCAACGCTTTCAAGGACGCCATGCCCTTTACCGCGCTGCTGGTGGCTTTTTTTGCCGTGGTGGCAGTCATTCACGATCAACAACTGTTCACCCCGTTGATCCAGTGGGTGCTGGCCCTGCCCGTCGAGCAGCAACCGGGCATGCTGTTCATTGCCAATGGCCTGTTGTCGGCGATCAGTGACAATGTGTTCGTCGCGACTATCTACATCACCGAGGTCAAGCAGGCGTTCCTCTCCGGCCACATGAGCCGGGAGCACTTCGAGACCCTGGCGATTGCCATCAACACCGGTACTAACCTGCCCAGCGTTGCCACTCCCAACGGTCAGGCGGCATTCCTGTTCCTGCTGACCTCGGCGATCGCGCCGCTGATTCGCCTGTCGTACGGGCGCATGGTGTGGATGGCGTTGCCCTATACCGTGGTGATGGGCGTATTGGGTTGGTATGCGGTGAGCTACTGGTTGTAGTGGTGTGCGAGCGAGCGCGCTCCAGGCTGAACGCGTAACCTTGTGGGAGCGAGCTTGCTCGCGATGGTCTGGGGCGCGCCGCGTTTATCCTGGATTTACGCGTCGTTCTTGAGTTCTTCGCGAGCAGGCTCGCTCCTACAAGGGGTAGCGTTCACATTGTGGCTCCCGCTTGCGGCGCCCGCTTGCGAGCTTGCTCGCGATGGTCTGGAACGCGCCGCGGCCGCCAACGATAACGCGTCGGCCTGGCGTCGGGGTCAGCCCAGGCTGTGCCACTTGCGGCCGTCGCGGGCCAGCAGTTCGTCGGCGGCGCTGGGGCCGTCGGTGCCGGCGGCATAGGCCTGGACGCTGGCGTCTTCCTGCCAGGCATCGAGGAAGGGTTGCACCGCACGCCAGCCGTTTTCGATGTTGTCGGCGCGCTGGAACAGGGTCTGATCGCCGGTCAGGCAATCGTAGATCAAGGTTTCGTAGCCCGTGGAGGGCTGCATTTCGAAGAAATCCTTGTAGGCAAACCCGAGTTCGATGTTGGCCATGTCCAGCGCCGGGCCCGGACGTTTGGCCAGCAGGTCGAACCACATGCCTTCATTGGGCTGGATCTGAATTCTGAGGTAAGTCGGTTGTAGCTCATCGACTTCCGTATCGCGAAACTGCGCGTAGGGCGCAGGCTTGAAGCAGATGGCAATTTCCGTGTCGCGCACGCTCATGCGCTTGCCGGTGCGCAGGTAGAACGGCACGCCAACCCAGCGCCAGTTGTCGATCATCACTTTGAGCGCCACGAAGGTTTCCGTGGTGCTGTCAGGCGCCACTTTGGGCTCCTCGCGATAACCGGCCACCGGCTGGCCGCCGCTGTCTCCCGCGCTGTACTGGCCACGTACCGAGTTGGCACGCGCCTCAGCCGTTGACCAGGGGCGGATCGCCCCTACCACCTTGGCCTTTTCACCGCGGACCGCATCGGCGCCAAACGCAGCCGGCGGTTCCATGGCAACCATGGCCAACAGCTGGAACAGGTGATTGGGCACCATGTCGCGCAAGGCGCCAGTGTGCTCGTAAAAACTGCCACGGGTCTCGACGCCGACGGTTTCCGCGGCGGTAATCTGGACGTGGTCGATGTAATGGTTGTTCCAGAACGCTTCGAACAGGCTGTTGGAAAACCGGCTGACCAGAATGTTCTGCACGGTTTCCTTGCCCAGGTAGTGGTCGATCCGGTAGATCTGCTTTTCCGTCATCACCTTGAGCAGACACGCGTTCAAGGCTTCGGCGGTATGCAGGTCGGAACCAAAGGGCTTTTCAATCACCACCCGGCGAAAAGCCTCGGGGCCCTCCTCCAGCAGCCCGGCCGAACCGAGCTGGCGCACCACTTCGCTGAAGAAACGCGGTGCGGTGGCCAGGTAGAACACCGCATTGCCTGTGCCGCTATCGGCGATTTTCGCCGCCAGCGCCTGGTAGGTGCTAGCGTCGAGAAAGTCACCCTGGACGTAGCTGATGCCCTTGGCCAGCTTGGCCCAGAGCGCCGGGTCCAGGGAGTCATGGCCGTTACCGACCTTGTTCGCCGCCTCGTTGCGGATGAAGTCTTCGAGTTTTTTCGCGAAGTCGAGATCGCTGATGGCGTTGTGATCCACCCCGATGATCCGCAAGTTGTCCCCCAACAAACCATCGCGACTGAGGTTGTACAGCGCCGGCATCAGCAAGCGCTTGACCAGGTCGCCATGGGCACCGAACAGAAACAGTGTGGTAGCCGGTGCTGGTTGTGCCTTGGACTTCTTGCGGATCGAGGTCATTTTTTCGGAGTCTCGACGTGGCCACCAAAACCGAAGCGCTGGGCCGAAAGGATCTTGTCACCGTAGACGCCTTGCTGGCGCGAGCGATAACGGGAGAACAGCGAGCTGGACAACACCGGCACCGGTACTGCCTGTTCCATGGCCGCCTCGATGGTCCAGCGCCCTTCACCGCTGTCAGCCACGGAGCCGGAGTAACCCTCAAGCTTCGGATCGCTGGCCAGCGCATCGGCGGTCAGGTCCAGCAACCAGGACGAAACCACGCTGCCACGACGCCAGACCTCTGCGATATCGGCGACGTTCAGGTTAAAACGCTGGTCTTCCGGCAGCATTTCCGAGGATTTGGTCTTGAGGATGTCGAAGCCTTCGGCAAACGCCTGCATCATCCCGTATTCGATACCGTTGTGAATCATCTTCACGAAGTGCCCGGAACCGGCAGGGCCGGCGTGGATATAGCCGCGCTCGGCACGGTCATCTTCCGACACCCGGTCCTTGGTCCGCGGGATATCGCCCATGCCCGGGGCCAGCGCCTCGAACAACGGGTCCAAACGCTTCACTTCGTCGCAGTCGCCGCCGATCATCATGCAATAACCACGCTCCAGGCCCCACACGCCGCCGGAAGTGCCGACGTCGATGTACTTCAGGCCTTTTTGCGCCAAGGTCTTGGCACGACGGATATCGTCTTTATAGAAGGTGTTGCCGCCGTCGATGATCACGTCACCGGCTTCCAGCAGCTCGCTCAGGGTTTCGATGGTGTCTTCGGTCGGTGCGCCAGCGGGCAACATGACCCATACCGCGCGCGGCTTGGCCAGGCCAGCCACCAGTGCTGGCAGGTCGGCAACGCCGGTCGCGCCTTCTTGAGCCAGGGTATCAACGAACGCGGTGTTGCGGTCGTAGACCACAGTGCTATGCCCGTTGAGCATCAGGCGCCGTGCAATGTTGCCGCCCATGCGGCCCAGTCCAATGATCCCTAATTGCATGTGCTGATGCTCCTTACTGCGAAAAAATAGTGTGCCAAAAGTCGATAGCGCCACGAACCAAGTCAAGCTTAGTCCAGAGCGTTGCTACATAGTTTCCGGGCATTTTGCCTGAACTATAGGGATAACGTCCCAAACAATGGCGAAGACACAGGGACAACGTAAAATAAAAAAGTTCCCTTCAACGGCAAAAGAAATCAAAATCGCCGTCGAAAGTGGCTGCGCACACGCTTCTGCGTGCCGGACCACCGTTGTCAGACGCCATTTGCGAGGTGAGCAATGGGCACAGTAGTAACCGCACTCCCAGTACAAACCCTGTACGTCACCGTTCGTCGTGATGAACTGCGCCAACTCAAGGCCGAACGCGAGCAGTTGCTCAACGAAGTCGCGCACCTGCGTCAGCAGCTACAGGCGCAGCGCGGTGAAGGGTTGACTGCGCGCATGCCGATACGCTCACTGGATTGATCACCCCCGCCTGAAAGGTTGCGCCTGCTTCCCCGGCAAGCGCAACGCACTGATCAGGACACCAGGGCATGCTATGCCGTCGGTGGAACGGCATCGAAAAAGTACTTTTTCGCGAACGCCGCCTTCATTCCCCCCGGGTACACCACTTTTCCCGCGTTGAGCTCGGGGTGTTGCACCTGATCCTTGACCGTGACGAACCGCAGGCGCGCCAGTTTCAGGTGGGCTTCGGTCAGGGTCAGGACCGATTTGGCCGTACAGTGAAAGTGTGCGTACCACAGTACCTTTCTACCAATGCGGCTGGTGCTGTCGACGATGTCGTATTCCAGCAAATAGCTTGTTTGATTGGCAGTAGACTTGTCGGTCCAGGACGGATTCTCGACGTGGACCTCCCGCTCCCCCAGCAGGTACTCGAAGCTTCCGGCATTCGGTGGCAGCTGTTTGGTAATCTCGACGCGCAGCTTTTTCCCTTCGCGGATCAATTGTTCTCGAGCGCTGTTGAGATCCTGATATATCTTGACTGCCCTCCCCCGATCCGCACCTGTAACACCTTGCATTCCATGTTGGATTTGCGTAGCCAGCTCCGAGAGTTTTTGGGCCTGAGACAAAAACCGGTCTTCCACACTGGCAGGCTCGCGGTACCGGGAGACATCTTTTTTATAGTTTGCGATCAGCGGGGTTATCCCTTCGACCAGTTTCCTGCCTTTGTCCAGCAGCGATTGGAGCGCCAGGGCCGGCTTCGGTGGAGCTGCCACAGGTACTTCAGGCTCCTCCTCCCGCTGCCGGTAAAGATCTTGCCCTTCATCCTTGTAGAAAATGATCTGCTTGTCCGTTGCCGCGTCCTGGACCACCACCGTTTCGCCGGTTTCACCTGAACTTTGCTCGCGGACATCGCCCACTCGATAACCATCCGCCGTTTGGATCAGACGCTCGTTGGGGCGCTTGACTCTCCTCCTGGTTTTTTTCACCCGCTCTTCGGCAGGTAGCGTGCCCTCTTGCTCCGCGGGCTCTTCCTGCAAGTCTTCACTGATTGATTCGCTGAGTTCTGTTTCCGCGATCGCTCGTGCCCTCCTCAGAGCATCAAGAAATTTCTCGAGAAAAAACTGCGCCACGTAGCTTTGTCGATCGCCAATCTTGCGCAGGTTGGCCGCCATCAGCTCCGCATCGTTGTAGACATAGATCGCGGCCTGCAGTAGCTCAACACGTTGCCTGGGCTCAAACCCCTGCGTCGTGCTCAAGCGCAAAACGTTATCCGTCACCACGCCCAGCTTCGCCTTGCCCAGCCCTTCCAGTCCTGCGACTTCCGCCAGGCTGGGTTCAAGCGCAGGGTCACCCACCAATGCACCGCGCAAACACACCATCTCGTGCACGATTAGCCAGTCGGTGTTACTCACCCGCTTGTCCAGTATGTCCTTGAGCCTTTGAGTATTTTCCGATAGATAGCCGGTTCTTTGCAGATAGCCTTTTCGGACGCTGCGATCCAGAACCTCAAGTTCCGTCATTGTCTTCTCGAGCTGGGTACTGATCCTGATACGCTCCGCAAATCCATTGACGATGCGTTTCCTGGCTTCCAGCAACACGCTGTACGGCACATCGGTGACAGCCGTGCGCAGCTCAAAGGCCAGTGGAAAAAGGGTCCGAATTGAAACCCCTGACTCTTCCCATACCACCGACATCCTGATCAGATTTTCGTCGACAACACCATAACCGGAAACGATTCCCTGGAGATTTTCCAGTAGGGCGTCACGCTGGTAGTCTTTGTCCTTTGCAAGCAGGCCATCAATCTCTTCACACAGTTTGATCCGCCCCAGATGGCCATCAATGTAGGTCCTGGCCTTCTTCTTGTATTCGATGTCCGCGGCGTACAATTTCTTTCTCAGCGCCACACGTTCCTCCAGCAGCCGGCTCCGCTCGGCGTCACTGGAAGCCTCAATCGCCGTCGTCTTGTGCCCAATCTCTTCGGCGAGTTGCAGTACCTTTTCCTGTGCCGTCTGCCCAATTTCCTGTGCCTGCTTGATGCTGGCATCCAGTTCCGGCAGGCGATCCTTGAGTCTTTTGACTTTCAGCGCATAGTCGGCACGTCGCGCCCGCAGCTGCGAATCAGCGAAGACATCCGACAGGTAGCGACTCATGCCCGGTCCACCCCCGCGCACACGAAACTCCGGCGCTACCTCCCAGAGATTCTGGCCATTGTTCTTCAGTTCCAGTCCTTTTATCGGCCTCCCAAGATGATCGAGGATGACCACATTGCCGCCCTCGGCGGGCTCTACATTGGCCCATCCGTACCCACGCAGGCGAGCCGGCACTTTTGCATACCAGCGCCCCCCGACCACTACGATGCCTTGGGGCGCTGGCGTTGTGACCTCCCGCCCGCGTCCGGCCTGCTCGGTGCTCAGGAAACGCTCCAGCAATCGACGCGAGTCACCCGATACCGGGGTAGAGAAATCCAGCACGCTGTCACTGATGGCGCTGGCCGCACCCGGCCCAATGGGTGGTTTGATCACTGCGCTGACTTCAAGAGCACCCGGCCGGGGGACGATCGCATGGTGCTCGAAGGGTTTTACCGCTGTACCGGCGCCCGGTGAAAGACGCTGGATCAGCAAGGCCACTGCCAGATTGATGAGCAGGTTGTAGGTGAAGTCCTTGGCCGGCGCGCTGTCGTCGCTCGCCAGTGCCTCAAGGGCCTCCAGAACCGCGGTTTCCACCACTAACAACCAGCCAACGGCAGCTGCAGGTCCGCTGACAAAGGGTAATACCGTGTTAAGCACGCTATTGAAGATGATCAAGCCCATCTCTTTCAGCGTATTCCAGCGGTACTCGGCATTGGACAGCGTCTGTTCGTCAGCCAACTGGGCCAGGACGTTGGCGTTGGCTTCATACAAATGAGCCAGCACCTTATCGTCGAGCTGCTGCAGATCGAATCGGGCGGGAGCCGATGGCCATAGCTGCGTTTCGAATATGATTCCCACCGGGTGGGGTTCCAGAAAACCGCCATTGTCATAGATTTTCCGTGCATCGGGCGCCAGCCAGTCGAGAATGCTTTGCTGTAGCGAGGGGTTGGACTTGCCATCCGGGAGAGCCGACATCGCAGTTCGAGGGTTATTGCTCACGATCTCAGCCATCAAGGCGTCGAGCGAAGCAAACTCGATCAATGGCTCGGGGTACAGCGGCCGATACAGCACATGGGGCCCGGCCGTCACATCAGCGGGGCCAAACACAAACATATCGGCAACCACATGCGTGTGGCTCGATACGTCGGCCTTGAAGGCCAGGGTCCTGGCCAGCATCACTTCCCCACTCACACGCCGGGCTTGCGGATCCGGCTCCATGATGGCCGCCACACAGCGATACCCGGCATCAGTGAACCCCGAGCGCTTCCTGATCCTGTTCTCCAGTGCCAGCATCGGTAATTGAATGCGCAATTGGTCGCTGAACAGCTTTTCGCGCTCGGCTCGCTGTACCGGATCATCGAGCAGTAGCCTTTTGACTTCATCGGGGTAGTTTTTGCCGATATCGGCATCGCGAATCAGTTCCCTGACGGTGTCGAGGGTCATCCAGGCCGGTGCCGCCTGACCGTCCTTGCGCTTGAACTCAGAGACAAGGAAAGGCACGCCGGCAAGGTTGTTCAACGCTCGATGAGTCAGGCTGAGGGTTTCACTGGTAAACCGCCCGGTTCCTGGCCCTACGATCACCAACAAACCGTCTTCATTGCGATACTGAGTGATGTCGACCTGGTCTGGGTCCACCGCCTCGCCGTACGCGGCCATCCCGTCCTGCAGGACTTCCCGGGTGAATTGCTCAGCCGTACGAATCCCGTGGCTGTACTCCTGCCCCTTGCTGGCCAACTGGAGGGCGGCCAGGCGAAACATGTAGCGACTGTACTCCTGGGTCTCGGCGGGCGTGGCCAGTTCTATCCAGTCAGGCAACTGGCTGCCGACTTCGCTGTACAGTACTTGCTCATACGCACCGGGGTTCTGCTTGAGCAAATGGGGAGCCAGATCCGTCAGACTCGCATAGCGCTCTTCCAGCACTTTCAGGTCCTGGCCTTCGAATACCCCGAAGAAGCTCAAGCTTTCAAGTTGATTATTGAGCAGCGCCTGGGCCTGAGTCACAAAGACATCGCCGAACGACTCATAGGGTTGCAACTCAAGCACACTCAGTTCCTGCCTACGCCCCCATTTGTCGCCCTCTGAATCAGCGAAGGCCTGCCATGTGTCGTAAGTCTCGATAACGCCGCTGGTGCTAAACCCCATCACAATGTCCCGCGTCGATACCGTGCGCACGGCTACCAGATCAAACGCCAGGTGAGCTTTGTGAGTACGTCCGGTCCGGGCGTGATAGTCGATGAGGAAAACCTGTGTGCAGTCCGGTCCGTAACGAGCCACTCGGTCCTCCTTGATGGGGCAACGAATGACTTGCAGGACGGTATCGACCTGTCCGGCATCCAGAAACGCACCGCTGCCCGAAGGCCCCATGCTGACCAGCAATGCGCTTCTGAGGACATCGCCGAGCCATTGCCAGCGGCTGGTGCCGTCAACCGCCGGCTCATTCCAGTAATCCGTCAGCGCCTGCTGCAATGCAGCAAGCATGACCTTGGGCAGTCGTCGCAAAAGGTCTTCGACTTCGCGCATTTCGACGGCGATTCGCCGGTCGTCCCCGTCGCTCAAATAGTGCTCACGGGTGAAGGTCAATTGGGCGCTGGCAGTGATGGCGTGAATCATCACTTCAAACAGCGGTGTTGTGGTGTAGCCGTCGATCCAGGGATCGTCGTGCTCGACGAGGTGTCCGCTATCGCCCTCTCCCTCTAGCGCCGCCCGACTTGTGCGGACCCAGTTGGGTGAATTGAGCGTGGTCGTCAACACGTCGATGTTCAGCCCGGGATACCGATTGTTCAGGGCCGCGCCGAATTGTTTCAGGGCCGCTGTGACCACTATCGGTCGCCCCTTGAACTCTTCGTATACCGCCTGCGCCAATGTGTCGGAAACGTCCTCGGGTGTTGCGCGAGTGCCTGTCATTTCAGCATCCTGTTGTCATGGAATGAGCAGCAGGCGCCCTGGCCTGCTTCAACCGGATGTAATGCGGTTTCACTGAAGAACGTGCGGTAACTAAGTATCCTCACCCACAAGCTTCACAAAACTTTCACATGAACTTACAGATACTTGTAAACACTGTTGACGCTCGATTTTCGAGCGTTTTTTTGTCACTGGCGCTCAACACTTTCAGTGGTTGAAGTCATTAATCAGCTGGAGCGCTGAATGGCGATGTTTAAACGCAGCAGTACGCCTGCAAAAGGGTTTGATTGGGCAGGCTTGGGCTGGCTGTTCCTGTTCTTCTGGTATTTTTCCGGCATCACCCAACTATTGATCCTGTTGACCGGCACCTCCGGGTTCACCGGTTTTCGCCAGGCCTTCGTGATGTCCGCCATCTGGCTCGCGCCGATGCTGCTGTTCCCGGCCCGTACGCGCCTGCTCGCGGCGGTGATTGGCGTGGTGCTCTGGGCCTGTTCGATGGCTAGCCTGGGTTACTTCTTCATCTACCAGCAGGAGTTCTCGCAGAGCGTCATCTTCATCATGTTCGAGTCGAACGTCTCGGAAGCCGGCGAGTACATGACGCAGTACTTTGCCTGGTGGATGGTGGCCGCATTCCTCGCGCACACCGCCGTGGCCCTGTTCCTCTGGAGCCGCCTGCGCCCGGTTTACCTGCCGCGCGGCAAGGCCTTGCTGGCAGCCACGGCAATCCTGGTCGCGGTCATTGGCTACCCGCTGGTCAAGCAGACCGCGCGCACCGGCAGCCTGGCCGCCGGCTACGAAAAATTCGAAACCCGCATCGAACCGGCAGTGCCATGGCAGATGCTGGTTGCCTATCGCCGCTACGGCGAAACCCTGGCCAGCATGCAAGGCATGCTCGACAACGCCAGCCAGGTCCCACCGCTGCACAACTTCAAGGACTCGATGGCCGGCCAGCCCGCGACCCTGGTCCTGGTGATCGGTGAATCGACCAACCGCCAGCGCATGAGCCTGTACGGCTATCCTCGGCAAACCACGCCGGAGCTGGACAAGCTCAAGGACCAACTGGCGGTGTTCGACAACGTGATCACCCCGCGCCCCTACACCATTGAAGCGCTGCAACAGGTACTGACCTTCGCCGACGAAGAGAACCCGGACCTGTACCTCAAGACCCCATCGTTGGTCAGCGTGATGAAGCAGGCCGGCTACAAGACCTACTGGATCACCAACCAGCAGACCATGACCAAGCGCAACACCATGCTTACCACGTTCTCCGAGCAGGCGGATGAGCAGGTCTACCTGAACAACAATCGCAACCAGAACGCCCGCCAGTACGATGGTGACGTGCTGGAGCCCTTCACCAAGGCTCTGGCCGACAGTGCGCCGCGTAAATTCATCGTGGTGCATCTGCTGGGCACCCACATGAGCTACCAGTACCGCTATCCTGCGACCTACGACACCTTCAAGGACCGTCAGGGCGTGCCGCCCGGGGTCAGCGACGACCAGTTGCCAACCTACAACAGCTACGACAACGCGGTGCGTTACAACGACTTCGTGGTCTCGAGCCTGATCAAGGACTACGCCAAGACCGATCCGAACGGCTTCTTGCTGTACCTCTCCGACCACGGCGAAGACGTGTTCGACTCGGCGGGTCACAACACCCTGGGCCGTAACGAGTCCAAACCCACTGCCCCCATGTACACCATTCCGTTCATGGCCTGGGCTTCGCCGAAATGGCGGGCAAACCACGCCTGGGATTTTGCCGGCGACTTGCAGCGGCCCTACAGCAGTTCGCACCTGATCCACACCTGGGCGGACCTGGCCGGCTTGAGCTTCGACGAACTGGACCACAGCAAGAGCCTGGTCAGCGACAGCTTCAAGGCGCGCCCGCTGTTGATTGGCAACCCCTACGAACGTGAGCAGAAAGCGCTGATCGACTTCAGCCTGATGAAGCCCAAGGCGCCTACCGCGGCCGTCGTTACCCAATAAGTGAACCCTGCGGGGGCCGGTTCCGGCCCCCCGTTTTTGCTGGCCATGAGCCTTCGCGAAAGCCCCTCGAATAAAATAGATTAATAATTATTCGCATTTGAGCTAAATTTTCTGATTCACCTTCGTCTTTGAGCAAACGGAAATTTTCCATCGAAGACAAGGAGTCGGCTGCGATGTTCGCGCCTATTACCCGTTCCATGACCTTGACCCTGGGCCTGTGCAGTCTCGCCCTGTGCCCTTCCGCCCATGCGGACACCAAGCCGGATAAACAGCAGGAGCCTGCCGCCAAGGCGCTCGAGCTGGATACCACCAACGTCAATGCAGTGGGTCTGGGTACCACCACTGAAAACACCGACTCCTACACCACCGGTGCAATGAGTACGGCGACACGGCTCAATCTTTCCATCAAGGAAACCCCGCAGTCGGTCTCGGTGGTCACTCGCCAGCAGATGGACGACTTCAAGCTCACCACCCTGTCCGAGGCCATGAGCCAGACCACCGGCGTGGTGGTCCAGCACAACGACTCCGACCGGGTCAGCTATTCCTCGCGCGGCTACTCGATCAACAACTTCCAGATCGATGGCATGCTCAACACCTTCGGGCGCATGAAGTCCGACTCGGACACCATCATCTACGACCGCATCGAAGTGGTCCGCGGCGCCACCGGCCTGACCACCGGCGCGGGCGACCCTTCGGCCACCATCAACATGGTGCGCAAGCGTCCGACCGCTCAATGGGAAGCCAAGACCGGCGTCAGCGGCGGCAGCTATGACGATTACTACAGCTACGTCGATGTTGGTGGCCCGCTGGCGTTCGACGGCCGCCTGCGTGGCCGCAGCGTGCTGGCCTACCGTGACAGCAAATCGTTCCGTGACCACTACCAACTGCAACGAGAAGTCGGCTACGGGATCCTCGAGGCGGACCTCACCGATGACACCGTGCTGGCGGTGGGTTACGACTATCAGGACAAACAGGTCCAGGGCACGTCCTGGGGCACGGTGCCGTACTGGAAATCCAACGGCGACAAGGCCAACCTGTCGCGTTCGACCAACATGGCGACCAAATGGAGCTCCTGGCCCCTGAAGGACAAGACCGCCTTCGCCAACCTTGACCAGAACCTGGGCAATGGCTGGCACATGAAGGGCGCCTATACCTACCGTGAGAGTGACACCGACGGCAAGGTCTACTACGGCGGTGGCGGTTACCCCAACGACGACCGCAGCGGCATGGTCGCCTACCGCAGCCACATGAAGGGCGAGCAGAAGATGGAAGTCTATGACTTCAACTTCGCCGGCCCCTATCAGTTGCTCGGACGCGAACACGAGTTGATGATCGGCTACGGCGAGGCCGAACGCAGCGCGTCCAACCCGTACTTGGTGTCTGCACCGACGCCAGCGGGCTACGACAACATTGCCGACTGGAAGTACATGGGCAACATCGCCAAGTTCCGCGACACCGACACCGGTATCGAAGGCTCAAACGACAGCACCAAGCAAAAAGCCGGTTACCTGGCCACCCGCCTGAGCCTGGCCGAGCAGTGGCATGCGGTCCTGGGCAGCCGTTATGGCAGCTGGAAAACCGACAGCAACTACTACAGCTTCAACGACCAGAACCAGCGCACCGGCAACGATCACAGCAGCCAGACCCAAAACGACGTCTTCACCCCGTACGCCGGCTTGCTGTACGACATTACCCCTGAGTACACGGCGTATGTCAGCTACACCGACATCTTCAAGCCGCAGACCGAGCGTGATTCCAGCCGTAAGTACCTGGACCCGATTGTCGGCCAGAACTACGAACTGGGGCTCAAGGGTAGCTTGCTCGATGAGCGCCTGAACGTCGCCACGGCGGTGTTCTGGAGCAAACAGGACAACGTCGCTGAATTGGATGACTCGGTGCGACCGGACCCAACCACCGGTGAAGACTTCTACAAGTCCGGCGGCAAGGGCAACAAGGTCAACGGTTTCGAGGCTGAAGTATCGGGCGAGGTGATGCAGGGCTGGAACATGACGGCCGGCTACACCTACACCCATTCGAAAAACGGTGAAGGTGAGCGCAACAACACCAACCAGCCATTGAACATGCTGCGCATCTCGACGGCGTATCGCCTGCCGGGTGAATGGAATGCGCTGACGGTGGGGGGTGCAGTGAACTGGCAGAGCGATATCTACGAATTCGCCAGCCGCCCCGTTGGACGTGACGCCGATGGTGACATCGTGACCAAGGAAACCCGGATCAACCAGAACAGCTATTCGGTGGTCAAGCTGATGTCGCGCTACGAGTTCGACAAGCACCTCACCGCATCGTTGAACGTCGACAACCTGTTCGACGAGAAGTACTACGACAACGTCGGCTTCTACAACGGCGTGTTCTGGGGTGACCCGCGCACCGTCACCTTGAGCCTGGACTACAAGCTCTAACCCTCACGTACTGCAGGAGCGCCGTCCGGCGCTCCTGCACGTTACAGCGGCTTGGTCCAGAACAGCATCCGCCCGTGGTCCGGATCGAACATGCCGGGGGCGAAGCCAAATTTGTCATACGCCGCCTGTGCAACGGCGTTGCCTTCCAGTACTTCCAGGGTGATCTTGCAGCAGCCACGCTGACGGGCAATCTCCTCGACCTTGAGCAACATCTTCTGACTCAGCCCCAGACCGCGAAACTTGCCGACCACTGCAACGTCATGGACGTTGACCAGCGGGCGACAGGCAAAGGTCGAAAACCCTTCGAAACAATTCACCAAGCCGGCCGGCTCACCATTGACGAAAGCCAGGACGCTGAACGCATGGGGACGCTTGGCCAATTCACCGGGTAATTGCTGCAATACGTCGGCGGGCAACGGTGCGCCACTGCCCATCGGGTCTTGCGCATAGTGGTCCAGTACCACGCCTATGGCTTCGGCGTGAGTCGGGTTGCTGTAGCTGGCCTGGAGTACCAGGATGTCTGCGGATTCCATTTCCTTCCTCGATCGAACAATAAGCGGGCATCCCTGCGGCTAGCGCCCGGGGCAATCGACATTACCCTGTGACGCGCGCCCGGACAACAGTGGCATCAGCCCTGGGCCTGGGCAAACCGCCGCAACTGCATCTCCTTCAAACGGCTCAAGGTGCGGCGAAAGGCAAACTCCAGGTAGCCCTCGGTATACAGCTGATCCATCGGCACCTGCGCCTCCAGATACAACGGGACCTTGCGGTCGTAGCACTCATCGACCAAGGCAATGAAGCGCCGCACGCTGTCATCGTGGACGGACAGCTGCGGCAACTCGCGATCACCGGCAGCGACACGGGCACTGCCATCTTCGGTACCGCGGGCAATCCGCCCAGGGCGTTGCCGGGCACTGAGATTAGGCACTTCGCTGATCAAAATAGCGCTGAAGCGATCACACAGCGCCATGAAGTCCATGGCGGCCAACGGTTGCTCGCAGAGGTCGGCATAACGGCACCAGAGCACCTTGTCACTGGCCTGGACCACCGCCACCGTACGGTAACCGATAGTCACCGGCGCGCTGGACACCGGCTGGCCCGCGGTCAGCTCGGCAAAGACCTGACTCAGCCCCCCGGGCTCACCTGCTTCGCTGACCCAATAGCGCTGCAGATTCACCCCCGGATGCAAGCGGTGATCCTCACCGCCGTCCACCGCCACCACCTGCATATGCGCCTGGATCGCGGCAATCGCCGGCACAAAACGGTCACGGTTGAAGCCATCCGCATACAACTGCTCGGGCGGCTGGTTGGAAGTGCAAACCAACACCACGCCTTCATCGAACATCACCTGAAACAACCGGCCGAGGATCAGCGCGTCACCAATATCATTGACGAACAGCTCGTCAAAACACAGCACCCGCACCTCCCGGCTCAACTCCCGGGCCAACGCCCGCAGCGGGTCGGCGGTGCCGGTCAGTTGAAACGAACGCTGATGCACCCAGGCCATGAAATGATGAAAATGCTGCCGGCGCGCCGTAACCCGCAGGGTCTGGTAGAACTGATCCATCAACCAGGTCTTGCCCCGCCCCACCGGCCCCCACAGATAAACCCCAGTGATCGGCGCCTGACCTTGATGCAGGGCCTGGTGACACTCCTGCAACGCCAACACTGCGCGTTCCTGCGCAGCGTCGACAACAAAGCCCTGCTGACGGATGGCCGATTGATAAGCGCTGAGGGGTGAATCGAAAGTCATGGCTGCCTGGGGTCAGTGCGCAAAAACCGGAGTATCGCATGCCCTCAGGGATAATCCGCCAGATGCCAGGTAGAGACCGGCCGTAAGGGCTGAACCCTAATCAGCCATCACCGCACCAACGGATATACCCACAAACTTCAACGCTTTAGTGCCTTGGCACTTCTGGCCGCCCCCCCTTTCTGGCATCCTGCGCCTCCATTTTCTGACCTGGCCTTAATGGCACTCTCCCCGTGACCTCATCTGACCACGCAAAAACTGCCCTGCGTTCCGACCTGATCTACGGCCTGTACGACCGCCCACACTTCACTGCGACCGTGTTTGCCGCGCTGCAGCACGTACTGGCGAGTTTCGTCGGGATCATTACCCCGACCCTGATCATGGGCAGCGCCCTGGGGCTGCAGAGCGAAATCCCCTACCTGATCAGCATGGCGCTGTTCGTTTCCGGCCTCGGCACTTTTGTCCAGGCACGCCGATTCGGCCCGGTCGGTTCCGGCCTGCTGTGCCTGCAAGGCACCAGCTTCTCGTTTATCAGCGTGATCCTCAGCGCCGGCTTCATGGTCAAGGCGCGGGGTGGCGGCACCGATGAAATCCTCTCGACGATTTTCGGCGTGTGTTTTTTTGCCGCGTTCATCGAGGTGGTGCTGAGCCAGTTCATCGGCAAGCTGCGCATGCTGATCACCCCGGTCGTCACCGGCACCATCATCACCCTGATGGGCCTGTCGCTGATCAAGGTCGCCATGACCGACATCGCCGGCGGCTTTGGCGCGACTGACCTGGGTGGCGCCCACCATTTACTGCTGGCCGCCCTGGTGCTGGGCACTATCGTGGTACTGAACCGGGTCGACGTGCCATTCCTGCGCCTGGGGGCCATCGTCATCGGCCTGACCCTGGGTTACCTGGTCGCCTGGTTGATGGGCGACGTCGACTTCGCCAACATGACCGCCGTGCCCCTGATGAGCGTGCCGGTGCCATTCAAGTACGGGTTTAATTTCGACTGGGTGGCGTTCATTCCGATCGCGGTGATTTTCCTGGTCTCGCCCCTGGAGGCCGCGGGAGACCTGACAGCCAACTCGATGATCTCGCAACAACCGGTCAAGGGCCCGCTGTACATCCGCCGGATCAAGTCCGGGCTATTGGCCGACGGTCTCAACTCGGCGATGGCCGCGGTATTCAACAGCATGCCGATGGTGACCTTCGCCCAGAACAACGGGGTGATCCAGCTGACCGGCGTCGCCAGCCGCTATGTGGCGTTTTTCATCGCCGGCCTGTTGGTGTTGCTGGGGCTGTTCCCGATGATTGGCGCGGTGTTGCAACTGATGCCCAAGCCGGTACTGGGCGGCGCTGAACTGGTGATGTTCGGCACAGTGGCCGTGGCCGGGATCAAGATTCTCGCCGAGGCCGGGCTGCACCGGCGCAACATGCTGATCGTGGCGATCTCCCTGGGCATGGGCCTGGGTGTCGCGGCAGTGCCGGAAGTGCTGCGTGAGTTGCCCAAGGCGTTGCACAACATCTTCGAGTCACCGATCACCGTCGGTGCGTTGTGCGCTATCGTGCTGAATATCTTTTTGCCCGAGGAGTTCATCGAGCTGGAAGAAGACGACTTCGACCCCGAGGCCTCGATTCTCCAGGTCATGGAAAACCCCGATGTCAGCCACCCGGGTGAACCGCTCAAGCCCGCGGCGGTCGCATCCTTGAAGCGCTAACCCGCTGGTGGGTCGAGCCGCTGGCGGTTCGACCCTTGTTGATGAGAGCCCCTCTATGCGCCGATTCATCGTTGCCGGCCTTGCCCTGTTGCTGCTCAGCCTGAGTGGCTGCGCGCTGTTTCCCGATCGCGACCCGTTGAACGTCAACGTGGTCGGCCTCGAGCCGCTGCCAAGCCAAGGCCTGGAGGTAAGATTTGCGGTCAAGATCCGCCTGCAGAACCCCAACGACAATCCGATCGACTACAACGGCGTGGCCCTCAACCTTGAGGTCAACGGCCAACCACTGGCTAGCGGCGTCAGTGACCAGCAAGGCTCGATCCCCCGCTTCAGCGAGGCGCTGATCAGTGTGCCGGTGAGCATTTCGGCGTTCTCGGTGATGCGCCAGACCCTGGGGCTGAGCCAGACCCAGTCCCTGGACAACCTGCCCTACGTGCTGCGCGGAAAATTGGCGGGCGGCCTGTTCGGCACCCAGCGTTTTGTCGACAGCGGCCAATTGAGCCTGGCCGGCCCAACTGCCGGTGCCCGCTGACATCGCGCGCCGATCATACCAAGGAGGTGGATTGCTACATGGCCCCATACCCCACGCTGTATACCAAGCGTTTGATTCTCAAGCCGCTGGAACTCGCCGATGCCCCGGCCATCCAGCAGCAGTTCGCCCACTGGGACGTGGTGCGCTACCTCAATGCCCTGGTGCCCTGGCCGTACCCACCGGACGGTGCCCTGGTCTACCTGCGTGACATCGCCCTGCCGGCGATTGCCCGAGGCGAGGAATGGCATTGGTCGATTCGCTTGAAGTCGGCCCCCGAGCAACTGATCGGCAACATCAGCCTGATGGATGAACAGGACAATAACCGTGGTTTCTGGCTGGGCACTGCGTGGCAGGGCCAGGGGCTGATGGCCGAAGCTTCGGCCGAGGTCACTCGCTACTGGTTCCAGGACCTCGGGCGCGAGCTGATGCGAGTGCCCAAGGCCTCGCCCAACCTGGCGTCACGCCGACTCTCGGAACGCAGCGGCATGCGCCTGATCCGGGTCGATGAAGGCAACTTCGTCGGCGGTCGCTACGCCACAGAAACCTGGGAAATCACCCGCGAGCAGTGGCAGCGCCTGTAGGAGCGAGTGCCCGCTTGCGGCGTGCTCGCGATGGACCCGAGAACACCGCGCTGCCAACCCGCAGCGTTTACTTGGCCGCCATCAGGCGATTGACTTCGCTGCGCACCATGTTGGCGTATTCCGGCGGCGACATGGCGTCCAGCTCCGCGCGGACCCATTCGGCCCATTTGCCTTTGCGCTTGGAGCGCTCACCGAACAGACGGGCCGCTTCACCCTTGGATTTGCCCAGGTTGCTCTGCCAGAGGTCGAACAGACGGGACTTTTCATCTTCAAGCGCGGCGCGCTCGGCAAGGGGCTTGTCGGCCAGATTGAAGCTCATGGGAGTTACCTGCTGCATAAAATAGGCGACATCTTACACTGTAGGTGGAAATCTCCGGCGACGGATTTACCCGGACCAAGGGCCATCGCAGAAAAAATCTGCAACTTTTACCTGCCGCCTACACTCCATTGTTCACTGTCCCTTTACCCTGCAAGGAGTTACCCGATGGCCCGAAAAACTGCCGCCCAGGCTCACGAAGAGCAAATCAAGGATCAGGCGTTCAGTGAGCTGCAAGCGCTGATCGAAGAGTCGGAAAAGCTCCTGAAAAGCAGCGCCGCCCTGGTCGGCGAGGAAGCCGAGACCCTGCGCGGGCAAATTGCCCTGAAACTGCAGCAGGCTCGCGACTCGGTCACCAGCGTGCGTGAACGCACCCAACCGGTGGTCGAGGCCACTGAAACCTACATCGGCGGGCATCCTTGGCAAACTGTGGCGATCTCCGCCGGGTTTGGCCTGGTGGTGGGGTTGTTGTTGGGGCGCCGTTGAGTCCCGCAAGAGACCGCTGACTGTCGGTGTAGGAGCATCGTTGGGTGGTTGCAGTGACTGGGGTCTGGTGGACGCAGGACTTGTAGGCGCGAGTGCCCGCTTGCGGCTTGCTCGCGAAGCACTCAAGAACGACGCGTCCATCCAGGCCTGCACCTCAGCGTTGCCGCCCCTCGCCGGCAAGCCGGCGCCTACACATCGGCAGGTCAGTCCTCTGCCAGGCTGCGCAACTGCGCCAGGGTTTCATCGTCCAGCACTATGCCGGCCGACTCAGCTTTACGCCGCTCGCGATGGCGGCGGTCACCCGGCAGTCGGTGCAAACCGACTGCATGCATCTGCCGCACCAACTCCTGGCTTCTCTCGGCAAAGCTCTGCCCCGCTGCCTTGCTCGGGTCGATGACGATCAGCAACTGCCCGGTCCATGGGGTTTTGGCGCCAGGGTGGTTGGACCAGTCGAACTCGAACGAAAAATTGCCCCCCGTCAACGCCGCCGCCAGCAACTCGACCATCATCGACAGCGCCGATCCCTTGTGCCCGCCAAACGGTAACAACGCACCGCCCTCGAGGATCGCTTTCGGGTCGGTAGTCGGCTGGCCCAGGCTGTCCACCCCCATGCCCGGCGGCAAGCGCTCGCCCTTGCGTGCAGCGATCTGCACATCGCCGTGGGCGATGGCGCTGGTGGCCAGGTCGAAGACGATCGGCTCGGCATCCGCCCGTGGCGCGGCAAACGCAATCGGGTTGGTGCCAAACAGTGGGCGGTCGGCGCCATGGGGCACCACGCAGGTCATGCTATTGACCACGCTGAGCGCAACCAGCCCCTCATAGGCAAAGGGCTCGACGTCCGGCCAGAGCGCCGCAAAGTGATGGGAATTGCGGATCGCCATGACCGCGATCCCGGCGCTGCGGGCTTTCTCCACCAGTAATTCGCGGCCAGCAGCCAAAGCCGGCTGGGCGAAGCCGTTTTGCGCATCGACCCGCACGAACCCCGAGGCGACATCTTCCACCACGGGTACCGCCTGGCCATTGACCCAGCCGCTTTTAAGCGTCGAGACATATCCCGGAATGCGGAACACCCCATGGCTGTGGGCGCCATCACGCTCGGCCCCGGCACAGTTGTTGGCCAGCACCGCCGCGACCTCGGGACTGGTGCCATGGCGCAGAAAAATCCCTTGCAGAAGATTCACCAGTGCTGGGTACGACACAGCATGTGAGCCAGCTTGATCGTGTGACACAGACATCTGAAGCTCCAGATTTTTTATTGGAGGGGGCAACAGCGCGGGGGATCCTGAGGCGCTGATTAAACACCCCTTGACGCGCCCGCTGTCAACCGTCGAAAGGCGATCCGCAGCCCACTAACTATCTACCGCCCTGCGCCGTCTCGGCCAACTTAGCCTTGGACTTTCCCCCAGCGACTGAAAATCGTCGCGTCACACCGAGACCAACACCATGACTGACCAACTCCTACCGCTGTTTTTCCCTGAAGCCCTGCAAGACATCAAAGTCCTCAGCCCAAGGTTACGGGCCCTGGATTTCACCCTCGCGGACCTGGCCTGGTTGCGCAGTGTAGAACTCGCCAGCCACACGATACGTGCGGCGCAGCCCAACCCCATGACCGTCGAGTCGATCGCGCTCAAGGTCAAGGACCGCGAGCCACAGCCCCTGGCCGGCAGCTTCATGCTGCACCCGACCCCGGTTGACCATAAGGCGGTGCTGTACACGCCCTACGGTGGGTTGCAGAAGTTCGACAACCCTCGCGCCGTGATTCAGGCACTACAAGAGTCGCTCAAGGCCCCCGGCAAGCGGCTGGAACTGTTGCGCTTCCTGCCCATCGCCTGGCGTGAAGCATGGTCCGACGACAACAGCGTCAGCCTGAGCCATGCGGTCATCGACGACCTGGTGTTCGAGCACCAGTCGCGACAATTCGCGGCCAGCCAGGGCAACAACCTCAGTCTGATGCGCGAACAACTTGAACAATTGCCCACCTTGAGCCACTTGCTTGAACAATTGCTCGACCGTGAACTGGGTAGCGCGCTCCCCGGCCTGGATCAACGCCAAAGCCGTGTCGATTTCTTCGCGCTTGGCACTGAAGGTCAACGAAGCAAGGTCGACAGCAAACCCTTGACCCAGGCTCTGCTTGATTTTTTCCTGCAGCGCGCATGGCCTGCGGGCCTTAGCCGGCAGTTTGCCAATCCGCGCCTGGCGCCAACTGCCGATGACCCTGCCCCCTGGGAAAAAGCAGTCAAGACCATCGCCCAAGGGCTGGCGCCCATGTTGGCCGAGCGATTACGCAGCTATTGGGCAGCGGACGCCGGGGTCGTCGGTACGCGCCAGGTTTTTTTTGCCCAGGCCATGCGTGACAAGGCGCGCCTCGACCTGCTGCGCAAGCGCCAGGATGCAATCCTTGACCCCGAACAGCATCAGGCCCTGGTGGCGCTGCTCGAGCGTGCGGACACCCCCACCAACTACGACGCCGAACAGTTACAGGCAGAAACCGTGCGCCTGTGGGAGCACCCTGAGCATTTTGTCGAACCGGCCAGCACACTGATGCTGAGCAACCGCAGCAATGCCTACCTGTATAGCCAGCCCCTGGGCCTGCAAGTGCTGGGCAACTACGCCGAGTTGAAACAGACCGTGCAACGCATGGTCACCCACAGCGGGCATGAAGATCAGGTCTACAGCCTGTTGAGCCTGCCGGAGCGCAACCTGCTGCTGCGCCTGGAGCAGCCCCAAGTGTCTGGCGAACCGCTGTTCGGCAGCCTGTTCCAGCGCCTGGTGGCGGACATCATCAGCAAGCAACAGCAGAGCATCAGCTACGCATTGGATGTATTTCGCAACAGCGAAGGGGCGATCGACCTGCCGGCATTGTTCGATCATTCACTGGATGTGCGCGTCATGCTCGACAGCGCGTTGCTGGAGTCGGCGGATCAGCAGCGCTGGAGTCTGCGGTCGTTGATCAGCGGTGAATATCACCCCTCCATCGTGGTGACGGACAGGGTCAAGCTGCACCTCAAGTCCCTGCGCAGCGTACTCGACTCCCTGACTGCAAAATTCGCCACGTTCCCCGCGGACAACCTGGCACTCCAGCAAACCTTCCTCGAAGGTCTCAAGCCCGACCTCGGCCACGCCCTGGCGGTCGGTATTCGCGGCGAAGCCGCTCTGCGCCAACTGCTCAGTACGTTCAGTGCGTACGACAAGGCCATCGTCGACACTGCGCTCAATCCCGATGCCGCAACCAGACGACAACGCCACGCATTACGCGGCTTCCGGCCCGACGCCTGGTCGTTGACCCTGCACTGCACGGGCGAGCCTGACCTGATGCCGCTGGCCAATTGTTTGCTGCTGACCGAACGGGGTGGCATGGACCCATCACACTCGGGACGGGCCATCCTCTGGACGCCGGCACAAGGGCTGGAGGCCTTCGCTTCCATCACCCACGCCCAGCTCGAACTGGGCCAGCGCTTGCTCGATGAAGGTGCGCGCCAGGGGCTGCTTGAAAACCTGACGCGTGACCTCTACCGCCCTCATCGTCACTACACCCTGGGACCATTGCGCCTGATTGAAGGCCATGTACTGCAGGAGCGTCAGCAATCGGCGATCAACCACTTCATCGCCGCACGCCGGCATACCCGCGCACTCGGACTGTCGGATGCCAGCGTACGCGCGGATTTCGTACGGCATAAATTGTCGCCCACGCCGCTCAATCTCGAACATGCCATGCAGATTGCCCAGGCAATCATCACCCGTGGCTCATTACCCGCTTGGCTCGGCGCTGCCTCTCTCGGACAACTGCAGCAGCATGCCGAATTGCTGGAGCAATTTCGTCTCAGCCTTGACCCCGGAAGCGATTACCTGGATGACCTGCAACCCTTTTCAGCCTACGTCTGCGAGCGCCTCAAGCAACTGCTTGGTGCGCGATTCCCTGGAGTCGAGCTTGACCCCGATCAGTTGCAGGTGACGCCTACACTGGCCTTGACCGGCCCGGTACAGACCCTGAGTGAATTCGCACTCAACCCCACCCATGTGCTGCATGACGCCGGTTTCGCGATCACTTCGGGCAGTGCCCTGGCGCTCCCCGCGCAGGTAACTGCCAGTGAAATCAGGAAGCTGTTGCTACAACTGGACATCAAGACCGCCTACCGTGAACGACTGAACCAACACCTGAGCGGCAACACCAGCGCGGTCCTCAAGCGCCAGCAATGTTTCGTCCGGCAGTTACCCTGGCAATTGCTGCTGCACGCCCACGCACTGAACCTGCAGGGTGCACTCTCCGAGCAAGGCTTGACCCTGGTCGAGCAAGTGTTGGACATGCCGGATGCATTGGCGCGCGCCAGCGTCAGCGAGGCCAAGGCGATCGTCCGGCCCCTTGAACTGATCGCTACCGAAGGTGCCTCTGCCGTCAAGGCGTTGGGGTTGTACCTGATCGGCGAACCCGAGAGCGGGCCGCAGATTCTCTATGCGCCCTATGACAAACACCTGGGCTTGAGCGAGTTTGAAAACGCTGCCAGCGTGGTGGCTGCGATCAACCACCCGGGGCCGCTGCAGGATTTGCTGCTGCGCCGCTTACCCGACCCGCACAAGGCGACCTACCAGAACCTGCTGGCTAGCGGCCCCGACAGCGATATCCAGCTCGCCTGCCAGCCGATCCAGGGCAACCTGCTGCATCGCTTGTTCAGCGACAACAGCGTTCTGCTGTCACACCTGCTGGGCAGTCAGGGCGAACGTAGCGCGCTGGCCGATTGGGACGCGCTCAAGGCTCTGTTCGCCAAGGGTTTGAAATACGGCGGTAGTTTTTTGCCGGGCAAACTGGCGATTCCCATAGCGCTCTGGCAAAGCTACACATCCTTCAAGGAGTCGGCCGAGGCCTTGCAGGATCATCACTGGAGGAGCGTGCTGCCGAGTTTTATCAACGGTGTTGCGCAACTGGTGAGGCTCGGCAAGTTGTTGCATGTCCCCGAAGGGGTGCGCCGCGAGACCAAGGCCATCGACCTTTGCGCGCCCGTGCGGACCCGGCTGCAGCCGTTCGAAGCCACGCAGATGACCCTCTCCGGCAAGCGCGCTGCCGATGGCAGCTACCCCTTGGCTGTCGGGAAGCACTATGCCCCGGTGGAAGGCAAGGTCTATCAAATCAGCAAGAAAGCCATCGCACCGCGCATCATCGAGAGCCAGCGCCAGGGGCCCTATGTACAGAACCGGGGTAGCCAATGGTTGCTGGATCCTGATGTGCATAGCGTTCACTACGGCAAGGCGCTGTCGAAACTGCACAGCAAACTGGTAACCCGGCACCAGGTACGCAGGCTCATCAATATCGAGGCCCGGGGCATGGAATCGATCCGCCAACTGTTCCCGGAAAAAGCCAGGCAGATCGTGCAAGCACTCGACCTTGCTCGGTTCTACGCCTTCAACAGCCTGCACAACCTGGCCCAGCTCAAGAGCACCCAGCGCGGGGCACGCCTGGAGGTCTTCTTCAAGGAAATGTTTGACGTCGACAGCGTCGATGAAAACCTGCTGCGCAAAATCAAAGAGGCAATTGTGCCCCTGTGCAAAGCCCTGGTGGATCCGAGCCTGGACCAACTCAACCACAATCGATTTGTGGTTGGCTCCAACCTGAATCCCTCGGAGGGTGTGATCGCTTTTGTGGTCAGTGAGGACGCGCAGCGCGCGGTGCATTTCACCGAGCACTTCTTCAACCAGCAACTGGACATGTATGAGGGGGCCTTGACCGAAGCGTTCGATATTACCGCCCACGCCCAGGCCGCGACCCTCATCCACGAGTTTTCGCACCTGTTTTCCAATACCTATGACTTCGCCACCCTGGAAGCCCGCAGACCCTTCAGCGACCTGGTCTCGACCCTCACCCACGCTCACCGCCTGCTCAAGGCCGCACATGAGGAGTTCCAGCGTAACGCGCTGTCCCTGCGCACGCCGGCGGAGGAACTGTTCGCCTACTGGAACGACGCAGAAAGTGAATGGGAAAGTTTTGACGACGCCCCGGAAGCTAGCCTATTGCGCGCGGCGGTCAGGTCCGCCACCGGCACCAATAATATGCGTGAGGCGCGTATTGCCTTCTTCAACCCGGACTCAGCCGATCGACGCATCGACACCATCCTGCGCAATGCCGATTCGGTGGCACGCCTGGTATGTGAAATGGGCCGGCGCCTGGACCCAGTCCCGTAAATTGACGAAAAAGCCGCTCATTGATGCTCAATCGCCATGACGGCTGTTCTCGCCGGCTGGTGGTGAAGGTTAGAATGCGCGAAACCAGGAAGCATCAATGAGCCAAACCCCACTCACTCCAGCAGACGACGACGCCGTCACTGACGCCGCAGCGCATTGGTGCATGCGGTTGCATGCCCAGGACTGCAGCGCAGCCGAGCGCCAGGCATTTGTGCAATGGCGCGACGCCCATCCCCTGCATGCGTTGGAGTATGAGGCGATGCTGGAGATCTGGGAGGTCAGTGACCATCTGCCCCGCCCGGGACACTTGGCCGTCGCTCCCAGCCCTGTGGTCCGCCCAGGCTGGCAGCGGCTGGCAATGGCGGCGGCAGTCTGTGCCCTGGCCTTGCCGCTGGCCGCATTCAGTGGCTGGCAGCTGGGTTGGTTGCCAGACTCCTACGAGCGCTTCGAGGCCCAAGGTGCACTGCGCCAGGTGACGTTGAGCGACGGCAGCCAGGTTGAACTGAACCTGGGCACGGTGCTGACCTACAGCAATTACAAGGACCAGCGCCGGGTCACCCTGAAACAGGGCGAAGCCTTCTTTCGAGTCAGCCATGACGCCAGCCACCCGTTCGTGGTCAAGGCGGCAGACGGCCAGATTCGCGTCACTGGCACCCAGTTCAACGTCTGGAAATACCAGGACCAGGTCCGGGTGACCTTGCTCGAAGGCTCGGTCCTGGTGACCAGCAATGATGCCCAGCGCGGCGATGGCTTTCGCCTGGGTCCTGGCATGCAGGCGCGCTACAAGGGCGGCGACTACCAACCGCAGATCAATCAGACCTACGCCAACGACACGTCCCTCAGTTGGCGCGATGGCCGCCTGGTGCTCGACAACCTGACGCTCAACGAAGCCCTGCCACTGATCAATCGTTACCTGCAGGAGCCGGTGCTGCTGGCCGACACTGACACCGGGATGATCCGCATCGGCGGGGTCTACAACATCAGCCAGCTACACAGCCTGGTGCCTTCGCTGCCCAAGGTGTTGCCGGTGTACCTGACGCACAACGCCGACGGCCGGACCGTGCTCAACTCCCGGCCGAAGTAACCCCGGGGCCGGTCCCGCAATGGCAAAAACATTATTTGCCTTGCCATCGATACGAATCGGCGGAAAATAATTGACAGGCCATTGGCCCGAAATATCGGCGTCTCACCCTTCGCTGACGTACTTTCGACAAAATTTCTACATTCAGAGCTTCATGATTTGCCTCGCTCATTCGTCTTAATGACAGAGAGCACAAATCACATTTTCCTGATCAGGCTCTGAAAAGGAGTTTTCTGCATGTACAACTCGCAATTGCCAACGGATGGTAAACCCGCGCCGAAAGGTGTTTCCCTGGGTCAGGATGTCACTGTGTTCGGCAAACCGGTCGAGCGCCACGGTAACGAACGAATCCGCCAACTGCTCAAGAGCTTTGGCCTGCGCACCAGCCTGATACGCTTGAAAGTGATCGATGCACTGCTCAGCGCCGCGGAAAACGACCACCCGCTGGGCGTGCGTGGGGTGCACAGCCACTTGCTGGAACTGGACATCCCGCTGTCTTTTCTCAGCGTGCGTGAAGTCTTGAAGCGCCTGTGCAGCGAAGGCGTGATCGTGCTCAACCCGGATAAAAGCTACAGCCTGCATCCACAGGCTGCCGCCGTGCTCCAGCGCCTCGACTGACGCTGGCCCACCTCGCTCAGGGCTTGACCTTGCGCCGCATCACGCCGTTGATCACCACCACCGACACGGCCACGCCAATGGCGATGTACTGGAACAGCGTTTCGCTGATGATCCCGGCATTCTGCAGATATGACAGCCCAAGCATGATCGCCAGGACCACCAGGGAAATCAGAATAGAGTATTTCAAACGTTGCGACTGGGTCATTGCGGGTTCCTGAACCTGTGAATGTGTGAGTCCTGCAGCGGGCCGGCCCCATCCCTGTTCGGGGGCGCCAGCAGCGCGCGGGCCACATGGTACACCCAAGATGTTTCGCCGGGCGCGCCACGCAGCTGACAAATCGGTAATCCGCGCCTCAGTTTACTGACAGCGCGGGCCATTTAAGGTCCTGCCAAACCTGAAGCTTCAGGATTGACGGGACTTTTTTATGCCTTCAACACCCTCGCGACGCTCTTTGCTCAAAAGCCTGGCCGCCGGTACTGTCCTGGCGGGCACCGGCCTGTGGCGCCCCACCAGTTGGGCCGTGACCGCAGACACAGCCTCCTCGACCCTGACCGGTAGCCGCTTCGACCTGTGGATCGGCGAATCGCCAGTCAACTTCAGTGGCAGCCCACGCACCGCCATGACCATCAACGGCGGTATTCCCGGCCCCTTGCTGCGCTGGCGTGAGGGCGACACGGTGACCTTGCGCGTGCACAACCGACTCAAGCAGGACACCTCGATCCACTGGCACGGGATTATCCTGCCGGCCAACATGGACGGCGTGCCCGGCCTGAGCTTCCACGGCATCGCCCCCGATGGCCTGTACGAATACCAATTCACCCTGAAGCAGAACGGCACCTACTGGTACCACAGCCATTCCGGCCTGCAGGAACAGGCCGGCGTCTATGGCCCGCTGGTGATCGACGCCCGCGCCCCCGAACCCTTCGCCTACGACCGGGACTACGTGGTGATGCTCAGCGACTGGAGCGACCAGGCCCCGGAACACCTGATGCGCACCCTGAAAAAGCAGTCCGACTACTACAACCGGCACCAGCGCACGGTCGGCGACTTCATAACCGACGTCAGCCGCGACGGGTGGGCGGCGACAGTGGCGGACCGCACCATGTGGGCCCAAATGAACATGAGCCCCACTGACCTGGCAGACGTCAGCGGCGAAACCTACCACTACTTGCTGAACGGCCAGACGCCACAAACCAACTGGACCGCCCTGTTTCAGCCGGGGGAAAAGCTGCGCCTGCGACTGATCAACGGCTCGGCCATGAGTTACTTCGACTTTCGCATTCCCGGCCTGCAGATGACCGTGGTCGCGGCCGATGGCCAGTACGTGCAGCCGGTCACCGTCGACGAGTTGCGCATCGCCGTTGCCGAGACCTACGACGTCATCGTCCAGCCCACCGGCGCCCGCGCCTACACCCTGTTCGCCCAATCGATGGACCGCAGTGGTTATGCCCGCGGCACGCTCGCCACCAGCCCGGGGCTCAGCGCCGAGGTCCCGCTGCCTGACCCGCGCCCGTTAATCAGCATGGCCGACATGGGCATGGACCACGGCAGCATGGCGGGCATGGCGGGCATGGACCATAGCCAGATGGCCGGCATGGATCACAGCAACATGCCCGGCATGGCCGCCCCACTGCAGAGCCATCCGGCTTCGGAAACCGCCAATCCGCTGGTGGACATGCAGACCATGCGCCCCAGCGCCAAGCTCGCCGACCCGGGCATCGGCCTGCGCGACAATGGCCGCCGAGTGTTGACCTACGCCGACCTCAAGAGCACCTTCGCCGACCCCGACGGGCGCGAGCCCTCGCGCACGCTCGAGTTGCACCTGACCGGGCACATGGAGCGCTTCGCCTGGTCATTCGACGGCATCAAGTTCAGCGACGCCCAACCCCTGCGCCTGACCTACGGCGAGCGGCTGCGCATCACCCTGGTCAACGACACGATGATGACCCACCCGATTCACCTGCACGGCCTGTGGAGTGATCTTGAGGACGAGCACGGGCGCTTCCAGGTGCGCAAGCACACCATCGACATGCCGCCCGGTACCCGCCGCAGTTATCGGGTAACCGCCGATGCCCTGGGCCGCTGGGCCTATCACTGCCACCTGCTGCTGCACATGGAGATGGGCATGTTCCGTGAAGTACGCGTCGATGAACCGGGGAGCCCGACATGAACATTCGCCTGCTGCTGGCCGCACTGTGCGGCGTTTACCTGAGCCCGACCCAGTCGGCCGAAAGCATCGACCACGCGGCCATGGGCCACGGCGCGATGCCTGCCATGGACCACAGCCAGATGCCCACGCTGCAGAGCCGCACGCCGATTCCCGTGCTCAGCGACGCGGACCGCCGGGCAGCCTTCCCGGCGGTCAATGGGCATAGGGTTCACGACAAGGCGCTCAATGGCTTCTGGCTGATCGACCAACTGGAGTACCAGGATGCCGACGACGGCAGCGCCCTGGCCTGGGACATGAGTGGTTGGGTGGGCGGCGATATCGACCGGCTGTGGCTGCGCACCGAAGGTGAACGCAACAATGGCCACACCGAAAAAGCCGAAGTGCAGGCGTTGTGGGGACATGCCATCGGACCCTGGTGGGACCTGGTCGCCGGCCTGCGCCAGGACTTCGAGCCAGGCTCGCCGCAGACCTGGGCCGCGTTCGGGGTGCAAGGCCTGGCCCTGTATAACTTTGAAACACAAGCCACGCTCTTCGTCGGCGAAAAGGGGCAAAATGCCCTCCGCCTGGAAGGCGAGTACGACATTCTGCTGAGCAACCGGCTGATCCTGCAGCCCAGCGCCGAGCTCAACCTGTACAGCCGCAACGACCCCGAACGGCGGATCGGCGCGGGGTTGGCCAACACCGAAGCCGGTGTGCGCCTGCGTTATGAAATCGTCCCCGAATTTGCCCCGTACATTGGCGTGACCTGGAGCAGCACCTACGGCAACACCGCCGACTACACTGGCGAGGATGACGAACAGCGCAACCAAACGCGCTTCGTCGCCGGCGTGCGGCTCTGGTTCTGAGCCCATCAACGCAACGATCGACAAAGAGATTCCCCATGCACACCACAGCACTTCGCCTGGCCGCCCTGGGCGCCCTGTTCATCAGCACCCAGGCCCTGGCGGCCGAACTGATCCCGATCGACGTCCATCGCGACGCCAACTGCGGTTGCTGCAAAGCCTGGATCAGCCACCTGCAGGACAACGGCTTCAAAGTCATCGACCACGTCCAACCCAACATGAGCGAAGTCAAGCAACGCCTGGGTGTGGCGCCGCGCCTGGCGTCCTGCCATACCGCGCTGATCAACGGCAAGTTTGTCGAAGGCCACGTCCCGGCCGAACAGGTGCTGGCCCTGGCCAAGCGTGACGACTTGCTGGGCATGGCCGTACCGGGCATGGTCACCGGTTCGCCGGGCATGGAAATGGGCGATACCGTCGACCCGTACCAGGTAATCGGCGTGTCCAGGGATGGCAGTCAAACGGTGATCGCCGACTACCCGGCCAAGTAGTGCTGCTGGCGTACCTCGGACTGTTTGCGGCGGCATTCGGTGCCGCCACACTATTGCCCTTGCAGTCCGAGGCAGTGCTGGTGGGATTGCTGCTCAATGGCCAGTACTGGTTGTGGCTGCTACTGGCCGTCGCGACCCTGGGCAATGTCCTCGGGTCGCTGGTCAACTGGTGGCTGGGCCGCGGCATCGAGCGCTTCAAGGATCGCCGCTGGTTCCCCGTCAGCCCAACCAACCTGGAAAGGGCCCGCCGGCATTATCAGCGTTACGGGCACTGGTCGTTGCTGCTCAGCTGGTTGCCGGTGATCGGCGATCCATTGACCCTGGTGGCCGGCGTAATGCGCGAGCCGCTTGGGCGTTTCCTGCTGATCGTCACCCTGGCCAAAGGCGCCCGGTACGGCGTGCTAGCCCTGGCCACGCTCGGCTGGCAGGGCTGACCTTTTCCCCGGACACAACAAACCCTGTGGGAGCCGGCTTGCCGGCGATGGTCTTCAACGATGACGGGTATTTCCCAGGCCAACCCCCTCCAAGTCGCGCACTTATTTGGTGCGGCCACCTGCAACCCTCCGCTCCACAGGCACCCATCCCCTGCCTCTTTTTAACCGACCACCACTGAAAACCTGCCCTTCGTCGGTGCAATTGTCACAATTTTCCAGTTGTCTTCTCCTGATCCAAACCGATTGTCGAACAATCCGAAAACCCGCCTACCCCGCTCTAGGTTCTGGCCTAGACTGGATTTCGCGGGGCCAGACCGTCGGGTCATATAACGGAGAAAAACTCGAAACTTTCCGCTATAGCGACGGGTCAGGTGATTAGAGGGGGCACGGCCGCTGGTGCAATCCTTGCAATGTTCACAACAGCCTTGGGAGCTTCAACGCATCGGGCCGCGCTTGCGCCACGACGCGTGGCGCATTTGCGCCTGGCCACAGGAAACGGCCGCTTGATGCACGGGTGAGATGCCTAAAGCAGATCAATAAAACGGGAGAAACACATGAACAGTGCCGCTTTAGAAATCCAGGGAGAACGTACTCAGCAGGCCATCGGCGAGGCGACATCGATGGCGATCCTGGCCCCCGGTGCAAAGACGGTACTGCCCACTCCACGTCAGAATCCGAACAAAAAGAAAGTCTTGTTCGTGACGTCGGAAATCGCTGACCTGGTGAAGACCGGCGGCCTGGGTGACGTCTCTGCCGCACTGCCTCGGGCCATGGCCCACCTGCACGACGTCCGGGTGCTGATCCCGGGTTACCCGCAAGTCATGCACAGCGATAACCCGATCCACATCATTGGCGAACTCGGCGGCCACGCGGCCCTGCCACCGTGCAAGATCGGACGCATGGACATGCCCGACGGGCTGGTGATCTACGTCCTGATCTGCCCCGAACTGTACGAGCGCGAAGGTTCGCCCTACGGTGCCAACAATGGCCGTGACTGGCCCGACAACCATATCCGGTTTGCCCGCCTGGGCCTGGCTGCCGCCGACATCGCCGCCAACCTGGCGCAAATCCACTGGTGCCCGGACCTGGTGCACGCCCATGACTGGCCCGCCGGCCTGGCCCCGGCCTACATGCACTGGCGTGGGCAGCGCACCCCGACCCTGTTTACCATCCACAACCTGGCCTACCAGGGCGTGGTCAGCCTGGCTTCGTGCCCGGAGCTGGGAATTCCCGAACACGCCCTGCAGCAAGAAGGCATGGAGTTCTACGGCAAACTGTCCTTCCTCAAGGCCGGCATGGCCTATTCCAGCCACATCACCACGGTCAGCGCGACCTACGCCCAGGAAATCACCACCCCGGCGTTTGGCTGCGGCCTCGATGGTTTTCTGGCCAGCAAGACCCAGCAGGGCCTGCTCAGTGGCATCCCCAACGGCATCGATGAAAGCTGGGACGCGGCCACCGACCCGCACCTGTCCTGCCCCTTCACCATCGGTGACTGGGACGGCAAGGCCGCCAATGCCGCCCAGGTCCGCGAGTTGTTCGGCCTGCAGGACAGCGAGGGCCCGCTGTTTGCCGTGGTCTCGCGCCTGGTCTACCAGAAAGGCCTGGACCTGACCGAAGGAGTGGCCGAGTACATCGTCAAATCCGGCGGGCAGATCGCAATCATCGGCCGTGGTGAACCGGAGGAAGAACAAGCCATGCGCAACCTGGCCCTGCGCTTCCCAGGGCAGATCGGCGTGCGCATCGGCTTCAATGAAACCGATGCGCGGCGCATGTTCGCCGGCAGTGACTTCCTGCTGATGCCCTCGCGCTACGAGCCCTGCGGCCTGAGCCAGATGTACGCCCAGCGTTTTGGCTCCTTGCCGGTCGCGCGTAATACCGGGGGCCTGGCCGACACCATCGAAAATGGCGTCACCGGTTTTCTGTTCGACGAGTCCACCGTGCCCAGCTACGAAGAGGCGCTGAGCCGGGCCTTCAAGGTCTTTGCCTTCCCTGCCCTGCTCAATGCCATGCGCTGCCGGGCCATGGCCGCACCCTTCAATTGGTGCAAGGCCGTCGAACCCTACGCTGAACTCTACGAACAACTGGTGGCCAAGGCGCTGGGGAAATCGGTCAAGTTATAAGAGGGAACTGTGCATGCCGTTACGGACTATGGAAACCTGGCCCCACGGCGCTGTCATGCTGGATGCGCAACACACCCGGTTTGCGCTGTGGGCACCCGATGCATTTTATGTGAGTGTCGAGTTGGACGAGGGGCCGTCGCTGCCCATGCTGCCCCAGGCCAATGGCTGGTTTGTCCTCAAGACCCCCTGCCCGGCCGGAACCCGCTACCGCTTTAACATCGATGGTGAACACGACGTTCCCGACCCCGCCTCCCGCGCCCAGGAGGCGGGGCCGGAGTCGGCCAGCATCGTGGTCGACCCGCTCGCCTACCGCTGGCAACACTCGTCCTGGCAGGGCCGGCCCTGGCACGAGGCGGTGATCTACGAGCTACACGTCGGCCTGCTCGGCGGGTTTGCCGCAGTCCAGCAGCAGTTGCCGCGCCTGTTGGACCTGGGCATCACGGCAATTGAGTTGATGCCTCTGGCGCAGTTTCCCGGCGAGCGCAACTGGGGTTATGACGGCGTGCTGCCCTACGCCCCGCAATCGTCCTATGGCTCGCCCGAAGCGCTCAAGCAACTGATCGACTGCGCCCACGGCCTGGGCCTGGCGGTGATCATAGACGTGGTCTACAACCATTTCGGGCCAGACGGCAATTACCTGCACCATTACGCCAAGAGCTTCTTTCGCGAAGACCGGCACACGCCGTGGGGCGCCGCCATTGATTTCCGGCGCCGCGAAGTGCGTGATTTCTTTATCGACAACGCCTTGATGTGGTTACTCGAGTACCGCTTCGATGGCCTACGCCTGGACGCCGTGCACGCCATCGACGACCCGGACTTTCTCCAGGATCTGGCAAACCGGGTCCATCAGCAGATCGATCCGGCAAGGCATGTGTGGCTCACCGTGGAAAACGAGCACAACCAGGCCAGCTTGCTGGAGCAGCGGTTCGACGCCCAGTGGAACGACGACGGGCACAATGCCCTGCATGTCCTGCTGACCGGGGAAACCGATGCCTACTACGCCGACTTCGCCCACAACCCCACCGAGCAACTGGCCCGCTGCCTGAGCCAGGGGTTTGTCTACCAGGGCCACACCAACCGCCATGGCCAGACCCGTGGAGAGCCTAGCGGTCACCTGCCCCCCAGCGCGTTTGTGCTGTTCCTGCAGAACCATGACCAGATCGGCAATCGCGCCTTTGGCGAACGCCTGCACCAGTTGTGCCCGCCCCAAGCCCTGCACGCTGCCACGGTGCTGTTGTTATTGTCGCCGATGATTCCCCTGCTGTTCATGGGCGACGAAGTGGCCGCCGATCAACCCTTCCTGTTTTTTACCAGCCATCACGGCGACCTCGCGCAACTGGTGCGCGAAGGCCGGCGCAATGAGTTCGCCTGCTTCAAAGCCTTTGCCGACCCCCACAGTCGCGAGCGCATACCCGACCCCAATGCCCCACAGACCTTCGAAGACTCGCGGCCCAACCTCACCCCCGGGGACTACGGCATACGCCACAGCACCCAGGCCCTGTACCGGCAGTTGCTGCTGATTCGCCACCGCGAAATCATCCCACGCCTGCCCGGCGCCCACGCCCTGGGTGTTTCGGTGCTCGGCGAAGGGGCGATCAGCGCGCGTTGGCAACTGGGGGACGGCAGCATGCTGCACATTGAGTTGAACCTCAGCGCCAACGCTGTTGCCCATATACCGCAAGCCCAGGCCCAACTGCTGTTCGAGTACCCGCCACAGGCGTGCACCCGATTACAGCAAGGCACCCTGGCTCCCTATTGCGCGCTGGTCAGCCTGACGGCAGCGGCATCCATGCTACCCCCCGCAGGAGAGCGCCAATGAGCGATGCGCAACTGGAAATTCTCGCCAGCCGGGCCGGCCTGGCCGTGGATTGGATCGACGCCAATGGGCGTGCGCAAAAAGTTGCCCCGGCAGTCCTGCGCGCGGTCCTCAACGGCCTCGGCCACCCGGCCGGCAGTGCCCAGGAAATCGACGCCAGCCTGTTGCAGGTGCAGCAGAGCCAGGCGCGCAGCCAGTTGCCACCGCTGTTGACCGTGGATGTCGGTGCCGGGCTTGACCTGGCGCGCTACTTCGAACCGCACACGCCCTGCGAGATTCATCTGGAAGACGGCGCCATCCTCAATCTGAAACTCGACGACGAGGCGCGGTTGCCGGGGCTGATCCCGGTGGGTTACCAGGAAGTCAGCATCGCCGGTCGCTATTTCACCCTGGCCGTGGCGCCCCTGCACTGCCACAGCGTCGCCTCGGCCGTGGACAGCGACACCCCGCGGGCCTGGGGCCTGAGCGTGCAGCTGTACGCCTTGCGCCGCCCGGGCGACGGGGGTTTTGGTGACACCCTGGCCCTTGAAGAGCTGGCCCGGGTTGCCGGTGAACGCGGCGCCGAAGCGCTGGCGATCAGCCCGATGCACGCAATGTTCAGCTGCGACACCCAGCGTTTCAGTCCCTACTCACCGTCCAGCCGGCTGTTCCTCAATAGCCTGTACGCCGCTCCCGGCGAGATCCTTGGCGAACGCGCCCTGCGCATGGCCATCGACGCCACGGAGTTGGCCGACGAACTCGCCCAGCTGGAAAACCAGCCCTTGGTGGACTGGCCCGCTGCCGCCCAGGCCAAACAGAAACTCTACCAGGCCCTGTATGAAGGGTTTACCCGCGGCGATCACCCGTTGCACGCCGACTTCAGCAGCTTTCGCCACAGCGGTGGCGAAGCCCTGGAAAACCACTGCCGTTTCGAAGCCCTGCAAGAAGCCTGCGCTGCCCGTGGCGAAAGCCTGGACTGGCGCCACTGGCCCGAACCCTGGCGCAATCCGCGCAGCCCGGAGCTGGCCGCGTTTGCCGAGCAGCATGCCGCACGCATCGGTTTCTACGCGTTTTGCCAATGGCTGATCGCCCGCTGCCTGCAGCGTGCGCAAAACGTCGCTCGCAGTAGCGGCATGGGCATCGGCCTGATTGCTGACCTGGCGGTCGGAGCGGACGGCGGGGGCAGCCAGGCCTGGAGTCGCCAGGACGAACTGCTGGCTTCGCTCACCGTCGGCGCGCCCCCAGACATTCTCAATCGCGCCGGCCAGGGCTGGGGCATCTCCGCGTTTTCACCCGAAGGCCTGGTGCGCAACGGTTTTCGCGCCTTCATCGAAATGCTCCGGGCCAATTTTGCCCACGCCGGCGGTTTGCGCATCGACCACGTGATGGGCCTGCAACGGCTGTGGGTCATCCCCCTCGGCGCGCCGCCCTGTGACGGCGCCTACTTGTATTACCCGGTAGACGACCTGTTGCGCCTGCTGACGCTGGAGTCGCACCGGCACCAGGCGATCGTCCTCGGCGAAGACCTCGGCACCGTGCCCGATGGCCTGCGCGACAAACTCATCGCCCGCTCGATTCTGGGCATGCGCGTATTGCTGTTCGAACAGGATCACAGCACACGCTTTCGGCCGATTCTCGACTGGCCCGATAACGCGCTGGCCACCACCAGCACCCACGACCTGCCCACGCTCAACGGCTGGTGGCACGGCCGTGATATCGAATGGAACGCTCGCCTGGGGCTTGTGACCAGCGACGACGAAAGCCATTGGCGCGCCCACCGCCAGCGCGAGCGTGACAGCCTGCGCAGCGCCCTGAGCCAGGACCCGCAGAACTTTCGCGAAGAGCAGCACGAGACCGACCAGGTGCTCGATGCCAGCGTGCGTTTTCTCGGGCATACCCGGGCGCCACTGGTGTTGCTGCCGCTGGAAGATGCCCTGGGCCTGGACGAACAGGCCAATCTGCCGGGCACCGTCGACACCCACCCAAACTGGCGCCGGCGCTTGCCTGGCGAGAGCAGACAACTGCTGGACGATGCCGACGCCGCGCGACGCCTGGAAATGCTCGCCTGCGCACGCCTGCAAGCCAGCGAGCGTGATCGATGAGCAGTCTGCGGGCCACCGTCAGGCTGCAGTTTCATCAAGGTTTCACCCTGGATGACGCGGTACCGCTGGTGCCCTATTTCGCTCGCCTTGGCATCAGTCACCTGTATGCCTCGCCGCTGCTCAGTGCCCGCAACGGTTCGATGCACGGCTATGATGTGGTCGACCCAACCCAGGTCAACCCGCAACTGGGTGGTGAGGCGGCGCTACGGCGCCTGGTCAAGGCCCTGCGCGCCCACGACATGGGCCTGATTCTCGACGTCGTGTCCAATCACATGGCCGTCGGTGGCGCCGATAATCCCTGGTGGCTGGATCTGCTGGAGTGGGGGCGACTCAGCCCCTATGGCGAATTCTTCGATATCCAGTGGCACTCGCCCGACCCGCTGCTCGAAGGCCAGCTGCTCCTGCCATTCCTGGGCTGCGACTATGGCAGCGCCTTGCAGGACGGCAGCCTGGCGCTGCGTTTTGACTCGGCGCGGGGGCGGTTTTATGCCGAGCACTACGAGCACCATTTCCCGATCTGTCCCAGTGACTATGCAGCATTGCTGATGCCGGACGAGCCTCTGGGCGTCGAACAGCGCGCCGCACTGAAAACCCTCGCCGAGGGTTTTACCCGCCTGCATTACCAGACCGCCGCCCATACGCTCGCCGGCCCCTTGCAACAGGACTTGGCGCAGTTGGCCAGGGAGCCCGCGCTGGCCCGTTGCATCGAACACAACCTGGCCCTGCATGACGCTCGCCAGCCCGAGGGTTTCACCCGCCTGCACAACCTGCTGGAGCGCCAGAGTTATCGCCTGGCCAGTTGGCGCACGGCGGCGGACGACATCAATTGGCGGCGCTTCTTCGACGTCAATGAACTGGGCGGCCTGCGGGTCGAACGCCCGGCCGTGTTCGAAGCCACCCACGGCAAGATCTTCGAGTTGCTTGCCGCAGGCCTGGTGGACGGCTTGCGCATCGACCACATCGACGGACTCGCCGACCCGCGGGGCTACTGCCGCAAACTGCGGCGCAGGGTCGACGCCCTGGCCCCGTCTCGGCACATCCCGATCTACGTGGAAAAAATCCTCGGTCCCGGGGAAACCCTGCGTCGCGACTGGCGGGTCGATGGCACCACCGGCTATGAATTCATGAACCAACTGTCGTTGCTGCAGCACGACCCGCAAGGTGCGTTGGCCCTGGGCGAGCTGTGGGTACGCCATAGCGAACGTCCGTCGGCCTTCATCGAAGAAGCGCGCCTGTCCCGCCAGCAGATTCTCAACGGCTCGCTGGCCGGCGATTTTGAGAGTGTCGCCCAGGCCCTGTTGCAAGTGGCCCGCGATGATGTGATGAGCCGCGACCTGACCCTCGGCGCGATCCGCCGGGCGCTGCAGGAACTGATCGTGCATTTCCCGGTTTACCGCACCTACATCAGCCCGCGCGGACGCTCCGTCGAGGACCAGGTTTTTTTCCAGCAAGCCATGGACGGTGCCCGCCAGACCCTGGGCGAAGCCGACTGGCCGGTGCTCGACAGCATCGCCCTGTGGCTGGGCGGCCAGCCTTGGCGCGAGCGTCCGGTGGGGCGCCAACGCAAGATCCTCAAGCACGCCTGTGTGCGGTTCCAGCAACTGACGTCACCGGCGGCGGCCAAGGCCGTAGAAGACACCGCGCTGTATCGTTCGGGCGTGCTGTTGTCACGCAACGATGTCGGTTTTGATACCGAGCGCTTCAGTGCGCCCTTGGACGATTTCCATGCCGCCTGCATCCAGCGTCTTGCGACCTTCCCGGACAATCTGCTGGCCAGCGCCACCCACGACCACAAGCGCGGTGAAGACAGCCGAGCGCGGTTGGCCGTGCTCAGCGAGCGTAGCACCTGGTATGCGCAACAAGTCGACACCTGGCGCACCGAGGCCACGAGTCTACGGGGCGACAGCCAGGCGTCGGCAGCGGGTGACGAACTGATCCTCTACCAGGCGCTGCTCGGCAGTTGGCCGCTGGGCTTGCGTTGCGACGACCTGCCGGCCCTGACTGATTACTGCGGGCGCCTGTGGCAGTGGCAACAAAAAGCCCTGCGCGAAGCCAAGCTGCACAGCAGTTGGAGTGCCGCCAACGACGCTTACGAGCAGAGCGCCCGCACGTTTACCGAGCGCCTGCTGCTCGCCCCCGAGGGCCTGGCGTTGCGCAGCCGTATCGCCGGCGCCGTAGCGGTGATCGCCTGCGGCGGTACCCTCAACGGATTGGCGCAAACCTTGCTGCGCATGACAGTGCCGGGGATTCCAGACCTGTACCAGGGCAATGAGTTCTGGGATTTCAGCCTGGTGGACCCGGACAACCGGCGGCCGGTGGATTTCCAGGCACGGATCCAGGCACTGGAGCGCCAGCAGAGTCCGGCCCAATTGCTCGACACCTGGCAGGACGGGCGCGTCAAGCAGGCCTTGATCACCCGCACCCTGGCAGTGCGCGCCGCGCATGCCGAACTGTTCCGCGCCGGGCGCTACCTGCCGTTGACGGTGCAAGGCAGCCAAGCGCAGCGCGTGCTGGCGTTTGCCCGCGAGCACCAGGGCCAGTGGGCGATCGTGCTGGTGCCGGTGCGGGTTGCCGCGCTGCTGGAAAGCAGTGCCACCCCGCTGGTGCCTGCCCTGCAGTGGGGCGATACCCGAGTCACCCTACCGTTCACCCCTCGCGAGGGAAAACTGAAGGGACTTTTTTCCACAGTGGAAGTCACACACCACACAGAGCTGCTGATCAGCGCCGCGCTGGGGGACTTCCCGGTCAATCTGTTTATCCAGACTTGAGTTCAACTCAGGAGCATTGCGATGAGTACCGATGACAAACGCGTTCGTGAATTTGCCTATCAGATCTGGGAGTCCGAGGGTAAACCCGAAGGACAGGAAGCCCGCCATTGGGAGATGGCCCGCAAGCTGGCGGAAGCCGAAGCCCTGGCCCCGGCCAAGCCGGTAAAAGCGACAAAAGCCAAGGCCGCACCCGCGACGAAGGCCAAGGCTGGTGCCGCCCAGGTCGTCACCCCACCAGGGGAAAAAAGCGCCGCCACGAAAAAGCCCCGCGCCCCACGCAAACCGGCCAGTTGACCCACAACCGCCCCGCGGCCCGTGCCAACTGCCGACCTGTGCAAACGACCCGTAGCAGCTGCTACGACGTCCACGTCGACAACCTCAGGCCGATGCCGGTAATGCGCTACAGGAGTTTTTATGACCACGCCCGATAACACCGCAACACAAGCCCAAGGCGCGCAAGCCTCGCGGATCCGTGAAGGCCTGCCCTTCCCGCTGGGTGCGACCTGGGATGGTCTGGGGGTCAACTTCGCGATCTTCTCGGCAAACGCGACCAAGGTCGAGCTGTGCATTTTCGACGATGCCGGGGAAGTCGAACTGGAACGCATCGAACTGCCCGAGTACACCGACGAGATCTTTCACGGTTACCTGCCCGATGCCCATCCGGGGCTGATCTATGGCTATCGCGTGTATGGCCCGTACGACCCGCAGAACGGTCATCGCTTCAACCATCACAAACTGTTGATCGACCCCTACGCCAAGCAACTGGTTGGCGAGCTGAAATGGTCCGAAGCGCTGTTTGGCTACACCATCGGCCACCCGGACGCCGACCTCAGTTTCGACGAACGCGACAGTGCGCCATTCGTGCCCAAGTGCAAGGTGATCGACCCGGCGCACACCTGGGGCCACGACCACCGGGTCAGTGTGCCCTGGGACAAAACGATCATTTATGAGACTCACGTGCGCGGCATCAGCATGCGCCACCCAGCGGTTCCGGAGGCGGTGCGCGGCACCTTCGCCGGACTGATGGTCGATGACCTGTTGGACCATATCCGCAAGCTCGGGGTGTCGTCGGTGGAACTGCTGCCGATCCATGCCTTCGTCAACGACCAGCACCTGCTGCAAAAAGGCATGACCAACTACTGGGGCTATAACAGCATTGCCTTTTTTGCTCCCGACCCACGCTACCTGGCCAGCGGCAAGATCGCCGAGTTCAAGGAGATGGTCGCGCACCTGCACGAAGCCAATCTGGAGGTGATTCTCGACGTGGTCTACAACCACACCGCAGAAGGTAACGAACAGGGACCGACCCTGTCCATGCGCGGCATCGACAACGCCTCCTACTACCGCCTGATGCCGGACGACAAACGTTTCTACATCAACGATTCAGGGACCGGCAACACCCTCGACCTGAGCCACCCTTGCGTGCTGCAGATGGTCACCGACTCCCTGCGCTACTGGGCCACGGAGATGCACGTCGACGGTTTCCGCTTCGACCTGGCAACCATCCTCGGCCGTTACCACGATGGTTTCGACGAGCGCCACAGCTTCCTCGTGGCCTGCCGCCAGGACCCGGTGCTGCGCCAGGTCAAGCTGATCGCCGAACCCTGGGACTGCGGCCCCGGGGGTTATCAAGTCGGTGGCTTCCCACCAGGCTGGGTGGAATGGAACGATCGTTTTCGCGACACCGTCCGTGCGTTCTGGAAAGGTGACGACGGCCAATTGGCCGACTTCGCCGGACGCATGACCGCCTCCGGCGAAATGTTCAACCAGCGCGGGCGCCGGCCGTACGCCTCGGTGAACTTCATCACCGCCCACGACGGTTTCACCCTTAACGACCTGGTGTCCTACAACGACAAACACAACGAGGCCAACGACGAAGACAACCAGGACGGCAGCAACAACAACCTGTCATGGAACCATGGCGCTGAAGGCCCGAGCGACGATCCCGAGATCAACGAACTGCGCCAACGGCAGATGCGCAATTTCTTCGCCACCCTGTTGTTGGCCCAGGGCACACCGATGCTGGTGGCCGGCGACGAATTCGCCCGGACCCAGCACGGCAACAACAACGCCTACTGCCAGGACAGCGAGATCGGCTGGATCAACTGGGACCTGAGTGAAGACGGCAAGGCCTTGCTCAAGTTCGTCAAGCGCCTGATCAAACTGCGCCTGGCCTACCCAATCCTGCGCCGCGGGCGATTCCTGGTGGGCAGCTACAACGAAGATATCGGGGTCAAGGACGTCACCTGGCTAGCCCCGGATGGCAGCGAGATGAGCACCGAACAGTGGGAAGACGGACATGGCCGCTGCCTGGGCATGTTGCTCGACGGTCGCGCCCAGGAAACCGGAATCCGCCGCAAGGGCGCCGATGCGACCTTGCTGCTGGTGGTCAACGCGCACCATGACATCGTCAATTTCTGCCTGCCGGCGGTGCCGGACGGTGGCTTCTGGACCTGCATGATCGACACCAACCAACCCTCGATCCGCGGCCAGGAGCGCTTCGAATTCGAGCACCAGTATTCAGTCACCGGCCGCTCGCTGCTGCTGTTCGAATTGCAGCATCAAGATGAGGACTGAGCGGGTCCAGGACACTCAGCCTGTCGGTCAGGCGTCTGGAGACGACCGACAGCTCACCCGTACAAGGACGTATCAATATGAAAAGTACCTCGATCCTCGACGGCCACCTGCCCGCGCAAATCTGGAATGGCGCCCGCCAACTGGACAACCTGCCGGTCATCAACACTCAGTCGATCATCCCGGCCGGCGCCCGAGCCGTGGTGATCGCACCCCACCCAGGTGATGAAGTGGTGACCTGCGGCGGCCTGCTGCAATTGTTCGCCAGCCTGGGGCATCCCCTGCAACTGATCTCCGTCACCGACGGCAGCGCCAGCTACCCGGGTTCGCAACTGTGGCCGGAGAAACGCCTGAGCGTGTTTCGCCCCCAGGAAAGTGTCGATGCCCTGCGCAGGCTTGGGCTGCCCATGCATAGCCTGAAGTGGATTCGTGGCGGTTTCGCCGACACGGCACTGGCCGAGCGCGAGACGCAGTTGGCACATTTCATTGCCCGCTACCTGCACCCTGAGGATGTGCTGTTCAGCACCTGGCGCGAAGACGGCGACGTCGACCATGACACCGTCGGGCGCGCCAGTGCCAAGGCCGCCCAGATGGTCGGTGCCCGCCTGTGCGAACTGCCTTTCTGGGCCTGGCATTGGCCGGTGCGCGACCAAGGGCAGATCCCCTGGCACCGCGCACACAAGGTGCGCCTGGACAGCTGGACGATCGCGCGCAAGCGCCATGCCATCCACGCCTATGCCAGCCAACTGGATGGCGACCCGCAAATGGGCATCGCACCGCTGTTGCCCAAGGTGGTCCTGGAGCGTTTGCGCCAACCCTATGAGATTGTTTTTGTGTAAGGCCGCCCCGCGCAGATGTCGACGATCGGCGGCGAAACACTGAACTGCCGGCCGCAACATCAGTCGCATGGATAACCCGTCGCGACTTTCCAGGAGTGCATGTGAACCCCGACCCAGAACGTCAACCCGGCTCCGTCCCCCCGCAGGACGCACCCCAGGCCGTACATCGGCTCAGGGTGCTGACCGTCAACACCCACAAAGGTTTTACCGCCCTCAACCGGCGTTTCATCCTGCCCGAGTTGCGCGAGGCCGTGCGCAGTACATCGGCCGACCTGGTGTTTCTCCAGGAGGTATTGGGCGAGCATGATCGCCACGCCTCGCGCCACAGTAACTGGCCGTCGATGTCACAGTACGAGTTCCTCGCCGACAGCATGTGGAGCGACTTCGCCTACGGGCGCAATGCGGTGTACCCCGACGGCCACCACGGCAACGCGCTGCTGTCCAAGTACCCAATTCGCCACCACCGCAATCTGGACGTATCGATCACCGGCCCCGAACGCCGGGGTTTGCTGCACTGCGTGCTGGATGTACCGGGCCATGCCGAGGTCCACGCTATCTGCGTGCACCTGAGCCTGCTGGAAAGCCATCGTCAACTGCAACTGGCGCTGCTCTGCCAGTTGATCGAGTCGCTGCCCGAAGACGCTCCGGTGATCATCGCCGGCGACTTCAATGACTGGCAGTTGCAGGGCAACCTGACCCTCGCTCGGCGCGATGACTTGCATGAGGCCTTCGAACGCCATCACGGCCGCCCGGCCAAAACCTATCCGGCACGTTTCCCGCTGTTGCGCCTGGACCGCGTATACCTGCGCAACGCCAGCAGCCACGCCCCAAGAATCCTCGGCAACAAACCCTGGAGCCATCTTTCCGACCACTTGCCGCTAGCGGTCGAGGTGCATCTGTGATCCGGCGAAAAGCGTAACGCAGAGCCGTCCCCGGATGATTTTCCAGTGAAACAACAGCTTAGAGACTCGTCAATTTTCAGTCAGTTGCGACGCCTAAATTAGCCATACCGCTCATCGTTCAATTTCTTGACGCAGGGCTCTGGGTCTTCTTAGCTAATCCTTACTACCCCCGGAAGTAACTCCTGGGGCAGGCCGCAAGCTCCCGTTCCAGCGGGCCGCCAAGGCTTGCCCCAACGAAATCGGTCGCCCCTCATTCGGGGTAGGAGAGACGCCAAGACCAGATATGGCATGCGTATGCAGCAAGGTAGACCTCCATGAACACCTCCCTTATCCAGCACGAGATAACCGTTACCCTGTACACCCTGTCGACTTCGCTGCTGCTGTGTACGTCCATGGAGGTTGTGGCATCGTCTGCCGAAGAGGAGGCGATCCCCTGGTTTCGCCAGGACGTACCGACCTTCGCCTTCCCTGCCCCGCCCATCCCTGAGTCCGGCCAGTTCATGCGCCAGCCCGGGCTCGACAACCATCTGTTGAGCATAGAACAGGCCGCCCCTTCGGCATGGCAACAGGTCTACGGCCACGCCGCCACCCAGGCCGAGCAGGATGTCCTCAACTCACAGTTCTCCACGATAGGTACGGCGCTAGCCAAGGGGCCGGCACTGGTGACCGTGCACGGCAATGGCGGCAGCACCCAACGGGTGGGCCTGCTGGGAGGGAGCAACCAGATCCAGGGGAACAGCAATGGCATGCTGGTCGGTCCGGCCCTGGGCAACCTCGGCACCGACAGCCTGAACGTCCAGGGCGACAGTCTCGGTGCGTACTGGAGCTTGACCGGTGCCAACGGCTGGCACGTCGACTTGAGTGCCAGTGGCGGCCGGGTCAGCGGTTTCAGCCGTAACGCCCAGGGCGAACGCCAAGCCACCGAAGGCAGCGCGGTGACCCTGTCGGTGGAAGGGGGCTTTCCCATCGGGATCAGCAAGAACTGGGTGATCGAACCCCAGGCGCAGTTGATCAACCAGCGCATCTCCCTGGACACGCCCTACGCCAACGGCAACGCCCAAGCCAATGAACTGAACAGCTGGAGTGGCCGTGTCGGGGCGCGCTTGAAAGGGAGCTACGACATCAATGGCCTGCCGGTCGAACCCTATGTACGCACTAACCTGTGGCACCGGATCAACACCAGCGACACGGTGACCCTGGACCAGGTCGACAAGATCAGCAGCAGCCGCTACTCCTCCACCGTCGAACTGGGCCTGGGCCTCGTCGCCAGGGTCAGCCCCAGCGTCAGCCTCTACGTCAGTGCCGACTACAGCAGCGACGTCGACGACAACGACCTCAACGGCCTGATCGGCAGCCTTGGCGTGCGGATGCGTTGGTGAGTTGCCCGCGATAGCGGTGGGTCCGCCGCCATCCAGGTTGGATGTGCCGGCCCCATCGCGGCATAGGTATCTACACAACTGTGGTGCGACGTTGCACCTGTGGGCCTCTGGGGTGTTGGATTAGACCGAGTACATATCCATTCTTGCGGTAACGGCCTCCTATGGTTCCGCCTGACGTGAACTGCCCCCCGAAAGTTGGACAGGGGACGCTATTGATTTAATGCCTGGGTCCGAAATTGTACCGGGCTCAAGCCATTCAGTCTGAGGCTTATGCGGTCTTGGTTGTAGTAGGCGATGTAATCCT
>NZ_FYEC01000057.1:0-4037 GCF_900187635.1 Pseudomonas sp. Irchel 3H3
GCGTGAACTCCAGAGGACCATGGCTCGCCATCGGCATGCCGGCAGCGTTGGTCAGGGTCACGGTGTAAGTGACGTCACCACCTTCGGCGACAGTGGATTTATCCACAGTCAGGGTGGCTTTCACCTCGGTGAGGGTGTCGCCAACCTTGACCACTGCCTCGTCGCCAAGCACCAGGTTTTCGAACGACTGACCTGGAACCGTTGCGTCAGTGACGCTCAGTTTGATGGTTTCGCCGTCTTTGTAGACGTCGTCGCCCTGGGCTTTCAGTTCGTACGGCACGCTGGTGGTGCCGGCCTTGATCACCACGGTTGCACCGTTGCTCAGGGTGACGGTCAGGTCTTGTTTCAGTTCCTGATCGACTTTGACGGTGAACTTCGGCGCAGCGTTTTCCAGCACGTCGCCGTTGCTTTCGATGGTGACGGTGATTTTGTCGCCTTCGTTGGCCGGATCTTTTGGATCGCCCGAGCCTGGTTCGTCAGTGACCGAAGTGGTCAACGTCGTGTCGCCCAGTGTCAGTTTCTCGAAGTTGTTAGCCGAAACCGACTCGAGTTTGTTGACGATCGCGTCCTGGCCGCCGGTGAAGATGTTGTCTTTGGCGGTGACCACTGCAGTACCGCTGGTGCCGTTAGCCGGGATTTTCACCACGGTGCCATCGGTCAGCGTGAACTCCAGAGGGCCATGGCTGGCCATCGGCATGCCGGCAGCGTTGGTCAGGGTCACGGTGTAAGTAACTTCACCGCCCTCGGCGACAGTGGATTTATCCACAGTCAGGGTGGCTTTCACCTCGGTGAGGGTGTCGCCAACCTTGACCACTGCCTCGTCGCCAAGCACCAGGTTTTCGAACGACTGACCTGGAACCGTTGCGTCAGTGACGCTGAGTTTGATGGTTTCGCCGTCTTTGTAGACGTCGTCGCCCTGGGCTTTCAGCTCGTATGGAACGCTGGTGGTGCCGGCCTTGATCACGACGGTCGCGCCGTTGCTCAGGGTCACGGTCAGGTCTTGCTTGAGTTCCTGGTCGACTTTCACCGTGAACTTCGGAGCAGCGTTTTCCAGCACATCGCCGTTGCTTTCGATGGTGACGGTGATCTTGTCGCCGTCAGTACCTGGCTCGTCAGTGACCGAAGTGGTCAACGTCATGTCGCCGAGGGTCAGCTTCTCGAAGTTGTTAGCCGAGACGGATTCCAGCTTGTTGACGATTGCGTCCTGGCCGCCGGTGAAGATGTTGTCTTTGGCGGTGACCACGGCAGTACCACTGGTGCCGTTAGCCGGGATTTTCACCACGGTGCCATCGGTCAGCGTGAACTCCAGAGGACCATGGCTGGCCATTGGCATGCCAGCAGCGTTGGTCAGGGTCACGGTGTAGGTGACTTCACCGCCCTCAGCGACGGTGGATTTATCCACAGTCAGGGTGGCTTTCACCTCAGTGAGGGTGTCGCCAACCTTGACCACAGCCTCGTCGCCGAGCACCAGGTTCTCGAAGGACTTACCTGGAACCGTTGCGTCAGTGACGCTGAGTTTGATGGTTTCGCCGTCTTTGTAGACGTCATCGCCCTGGGCTTTCAGCTCGTACGGCACGCTGGTGGTGCCCGCTTTGATCACCACGGTCGCGCCGTTGCTCAGGGTCACGGTCAGGTCTTGTTTCAGTTCCTGATCAACCTTGACGGTGAACTTAGGCGCAGCATTTTCCAGTACGTCACCGTTGCTTTCGATGGTGACGGTGATCTTGTCGCCTTCGTTAGCCGGATCTTTTGGATCGCCCGAACCAGGCTCGTCGGTGACCGAAGTGGTCAACGTCGTGTCGCCCAGTGTCAGCTTCTCGAAGTTGTTAGCCGAAACCGACTCGAGCTTGTTGACGATCGCGTCCTGGCCGCCGGTGAAGATGTTGTCTTTGGCGGTGACCACGGCCGTGCCGGTGGTGCCGTTAGCCGGGATTTTCACCACGGTGCCATCGGTCAGCGTGAACTCCAGCGGGCCATGGCTGGCCATCGGCATGCCGGCGGCGTTGGTCAGGGTCACGGTGTAAGTGACGTCACCACCTTCGGCGACAGTGGATTTATCCACAGTCAGGGTGGCTTTCACCTCAGTGAGGGTGTCGCCAACTTTGACCACAGCCTCGTCGCCGAGCACCAGATTCTCGAAGGACTTGCCTGGAACCGTTGCGTCAGTGACGCTCAGCTTGATGGTTTCGCCGTCTTTGTAGACGTCGTCGCCCTGGGCTTTCAGCTCGTACGGCACGCTGGTGGTGCCGGCTTTGATCACCACGGTTGCACCGTTGCTCAAGGTGACGGTCAGGTCTTGTTTCAGCTCCTGATCGACTTTCACCGTGAACTTAGGCGCAGCGTTTTCCAGCACATCGCCGTTGCTTTCGATGGTGACGGTGATCTTGTCGCCGTCAGTACCTGGCTCGTCGGTGACGGTGGTGGTGTATTGGTCTTCGCCGAGGGTCAGCTTCTCGAAGTTGTTAGCCGAAACCGACTCGAGCTTGTTGACGATCGCGTCCTGACCGCCGGTGAAGATGTTGTCTTTGGCGGTGACAGTTGCGCTGGCCGAAGTCCCGTTCGCAGGAACGGTGATTTTGGTGCCGTCGGACAGAGTGAAGACCAGCGGACCATGGCTCGCCATCGGCATGCCGGCGGCGTTGGTCAGGGTCACGGTGTAGGTGACTTCACCGCCTTCGGCGACGGTGGTTTTATCCACAGTTAGGGTGGCTTTCACCTCAGTGAGGGTGTCGCCAACCTTGACCACAGCCTCGTCGCCGAGCACCAGGTTCTCGAAAGATTTACCTGGAACCGTTGCGTCAGTGACGCTGAGTTTGATGGTTTCGCCGTCTTTGTAGACGTCATCGCCCTGGGCTTTCAGCTCGTACGGCACGCTGGTGGTGCCCGCTTTGATCACCACGGTCGCGCCGTTGCTCAGGGTCACGGTCAGGTCTTGTTTCAGTTCCTGATCAACCTTGACGGTGAACTTAGGCGCAGCATTTTCCAGTACGTCACCGTTGCTTTCGATGGTGACGGTGATTTTGTCGCCTTCGTTAGCCGGATCTTTTGGATCGCCCGAGCCTGGTTCGTCCGTCACGCTGGTAGTCAGCGTGGTATCGCCCAGTGTCAGCTTCTCGAAGTTCTCAGCGCCGGTAACCGAAACCAGCTTGTTGACGATTGGAGTCTGGCCGCCAGCGAAGATGTCGTCTTTGGCGATGACGGTTGCGCTGGCCGAAGTCCCGTTCACAGGAACGGTGATTTTGGTGCCATCGGACAGAGTGAATACCAGCGGGCCGTGGTTGCTCATCGGCAGGCCAGCGGCGTTGGTCAGGGTCACGGTGTAGGTGACGGAACCGCCTTCGGTGACGGTGGTTTTATCCACAGACAGGGTGGCAACCACTTCAGAAGTGGTGTCGCCGACTTTAACGATGGCTTCGTTGCCGAGGACCAGGTTTTCGAAGGATTTACCGTCTACTGCAGCGTCAGTGACGCCGAGTTTGATGGTTTCGCCGTCTTTGTAGACGTCATCGCCTTGCGCCGCCAGCTCGTACGGAGCGCTGCTGGTGCCGGCTTTGATGACGACGGTGTCGCCGTTGCTCAGGGTGACAGTCAGGTCCTGCTTGAGGACCTGATCAACCTTGACGGTGAACTTCGGTGCAGCGTTTTCCAGGACGTCGCCATTGCTTTCGATGGTGACTGTGATCTTGTCGCCTTCGCCCGACGGTTGGTCGGTGACGGTGGTGGTGAACTGGTCTTTGCCCAGGGTCAGTTGTTCGAACTGATCGGCGCCAGATACGCTTTCCAGCTTGTTGACCAGTGCCGGCTGACCGCCGGTGAAGATGTCGTTGCTGGTGACTACGGTTGCCGTGCCGGTGGTGCTGTTGGCTGGAACGGTGATGGTGGTGCCGTCGGAGAGCTTGAAGGTCAGTTCGCCGTGGTTGCTCATCGGCAGGCCAGCGGCGTTGGTCAGGGTCACGGTGTAGGTGACGGAACCGCCTTCGGTGACGGTGGTTTTATCCACAGACAGGGTGGCAACCACTTCAGAAGTGGTGTCGCCG